>JASHRU010000335.1:0-5000 GCA_030037225.1 Candidatus Acidiferrales bacterium
GCGACGTTCGAGCGGCGAGGAGGCGGGAAATACTCCGAAAAAGATGTAAAAGAGGGCGCCGATCAATCCTTGGAAGGTGGCGCGAAAGGCCAGCAGATAGGCACGAAGCGGGGGCGAGAGGGCGTACGAAACCGGCTGAGGCGCCGCGGCAATGAAAGCGCAAAACATCAGTGCCAAAAGCCAGGCATTCGCGTCGTCGCGGCGGAGAAAAAGCACGGTCATGCCGACCAGGAGAAACGAGACGGGATAGGAACGCAGCACCTGGCTCAAGGATGACCGCGCCAGACCCTCTTCCGATGTGAACAGGCGGGCACGAAAGAACGCATGAATCACCAAAGTGCCGGTGAGCCCAGGCCGCTCAACGGTGAGCTCGACGGGATCGCCGGGATGGGCATCCCACCAAGCCTGGTTCAGCACGTCTGTAGTCGCGACGCCGAGGCCATTGACGGAAAGAATGCAATCGTCGGGCCGCAGGCCCGCGCGTTGCGCCGGACTATCCGGATAAACACTCAGGATTGGCTGGCAATGACCCACAGGCGGGGATTTGGGTTCGTAGCCAATCTCCACCGGCGCCTGCTCGTGACGGACGGCATACATCCAGAGGCCGCTGAAAAGCGTGGCGCCCGCAGCGAGCAGCACTGCCGCCGCGGTGAGAAGGGAACGCGGGAGTCGAGACCAGCGGAACATGAGTCAAGGCGCCGCCTCGGAAGCGGCGAGGAAATGCTACGCAGGGCGCAGAGAGAGGTCAAATTCAGGGTGGGCGCTGCGGGAGCCGCAAGGCAAAAGTACGCCGGTCAGATTACCGGCCCCTGAGGCTTATGTCGAGGCCCGTTGCGCGAGGATTGTTTCGAGGCGGTTGTAACTGGCCATTACGCCGCGCTCCATTCCGGATTTCAGAGCCGTGTCGCGGCCCTCGCGGGATTCGTAGAGGATCGTCATGGTAAGCGTCGTTCGGCCATTTTGCTCGGTGAGGACGGTGGTGATGAGCGCTTCGCCGGGATACCACGCCTGATCAAATTTTTCGGTGTGGACAATGCGCTCGGGCGGCGCGACTTCACGATAGACGCCTTGGAGGCCCATTTCCGTCCCTTTCGTACTGTGGCGCCAGACGTAGCGATAGGTGCCGCCGACTTTCAGGTCAATCTTGCAGACCGGCATCGTCCAGCCCTCGGGTCCGAGAAGCCAGCGGCTGACGAGTTCGGGCTTGGTCAGCGAGTCGAAAACCAAATGGCGCGGGGCATTGAACTCACGCGTGATGACGATTTCGCGTTCACCGGAGGGAGTGAGCTTGAAGGTGTTTCGCACGATCATTTCCGTTTCCTCCGGAGCGTGGCGCGTCCCTGCTTCTTTTCATTGCGTTTGAGCTCATTGAGCAGCGAATCGAGATTTTGGAAGCTGCGCTCCCAGAATTGGTGATAGTCCGCAAGCCACCTAGTAGCTTCGGCGAGCGGCCGGGCTTCGAGACGGGAGGGGCGGCGCTGGGCGTCGCGTCCGCGGAAAATCAGGCCGGCGCGCTCAAGGACTTTGAGGTGTTTGGAGACGGCGGGCTGACTCATCTCGAAGGGCTCGGCGAGCTCGACGACGGAAGCTTCTCCAAGAGCTAAGCGGGCGAGGATGGCGCGGCGCGTGGGGTCGGCAAGCGCGGCGAAGGTGGCGTCGAGGCGCTGCGAGGAAACCAGTCCATAACCGTTTGGTTTCACAACTGGCAGGTTATATAACGAAAGCCCGTCTGTCAAGGGCTTTCTCAAAGCGGAGGGTTATGGCCGCGGCGGCCGAGCGGCTGTTTCCTGGCTGAACAGGCAGACCCATTTGCCGCCGCGCTCGGCCCACAAGGCGGCGACGTACACGGTGGCGGAAAATTCATGGCCGTGCGAGGTCCCTTTTTCCACGATTTTGTAAACAATCAGACCAGAGTTGCGGGAGACGGGCACAAAGCGGACGTCGTCCATGGCGTACTCGGTGAGCCGAAATTGAGCAGTGTGGCCGACGATTTCGGACTTAGTGGCGGGTCCGTGGTCGTCCACGAATACTGCGTCGTCGGCAGTCAAATCGGCGAATAATTTGAGATCCCCGGTTTTGAGTGCATCCAGCCCCTCACGCTCTTTGGCAACGATGCGCTCCTTGAGAGTTTCGCTGCGCGATTCTCCAGCGGGCGTTGCCGTGGAATGGGTTCGAGGATTGGCGTTTAGCCCGCTACGGGCGAGAATCGCAAGGCAAGGCATCGCAACGGCGAGAACCAAGAGTGTGCGGGCGTTCATAGGATCCTTCCGGGCCGGGCGAGCGGAGCGTGGGCCATGCGCAAGAGTCTATCTCACGCACCACTCCAGGCAGGAGTCGCGCGTAGCTTTGAATCTCGCGGAGAGACGGGAGTCCCGGTGGAGGGCAAGATTTTCACGAGGATGGTGAAATCGCGCGGCAGGAGAACGCGATGTACTGCAAAGTGCTGATTGCCCGCGAGGTTGCGAGCCATCCCGGTGGTACGTCGATTGCATCATTCTAGTATCCAGCCCACGCGGAGGACTGCGACCTCCTGCTCAACTATTTGACCGGCATGCGGTAGACGCCGCGACGGCTACGAGACTTTCGCCGAATTCACTGGAGGGCTAACGAGCATGAGACGATGGGTCGCTTTAATAGCAGGAATGTTGCTGGCGGCGCCGATGGCGTTGGCCGGCGGGGATGAGGGAAGAACAGAGCGCGAACGGGTGGAAAATGCCGGGCGCGTGATGCAGGAAATTCTGGACGTTCCGGACGATATTCCTTCAAGAGTGTTGGATCACGCGCGATGCGTGGTGGTGATGCCGACGGTCCTAAAAGCCGCGTTTGTTTTCGGCGGAGCCTACGGCCGGGGCGTGATGGTGTGCCGCACCGGAAAGGACTATGAAGGACCATGGGGTGCGCCCGCCATGATGGCACTGGAAGGGGGCAGCTTCGGGTTCCAGATTGGAGGCGAGGCCACGGACTTTGTATTCCTGGTGATGAACGACAGCGGGGCGCACAGCCTGCTGCATAGCAAGGTCAAGCTGGGCGCGGATGCTTCTGCAGCGGCGGGGCCCGTGGGACGCACGACCTCCGCAGATACCGATGCGTTCATGCGCGCAGAGATTCTGACGTATTCGCGGGCGCGGGGACTTTTTGCGGGAGTATCGCTCGAAGGGTCGACGCTCAGGCCCGACGGGGACGCCAACCGCAACCTGTATGGCAAATCGCTGCGCCCGGAGGAGATCGTGCGCCAAACGACGGTCGCGCCTCCGGAAGCCGCGAAGGAACTCGACCGGCAATTGCAACAGGCCTCGCCGCGGCTGGATTGACAGCGCAAAGCCGGGGCGGGCGGGAGCGGAGCTAGCACAGGGCATTCCTGGGGAATTCCACAGGTATGGGGATTTGCACAAGGGAACGAAAAACTAGCCCCTGCGGGGCTTGACGCGTTGTGCGATTTTGCTATACTTATGGTTAGCCGCTGTACCTACCAGGGTGTAGGAGTGCGGGTTCCCGGTTTCCAGACCTACGAGGTGAGGTTGGTTACGAATACGGGATAGAAATACGGTCGAGCAACGAGCAGGTCCGTCCTGCATGGACGGACGCGCCCGGCGCTCGACGCCGGGTTTTTTATTGTCCGGACGTTTGTGAAGTTGCGAACGGACGGGGGTTCCGCCAGGAGCGGAACGCAGGTTCTTTGACAACCGAATGAGGCAATGGCAGACGCTGACGCCTGCGAAGGCGTTGGTGTATGCCAACCACAAGTTCCTTATTAGCGCTACCTGTCGAATGGCGAACTTACCGGGAACAACGTGAGGACCCGATGAGGGGATAAGCGGCGTGCGCGGTAAGTTTTATGGTTAAGCTACTAAGGGCGTACGGTGGATGCCTTGGCGCCAACAGGCGAAGAAGGACGTGGCAAGCTGCGAAAAGCTTCGGTGAGCCGCAAGCAGGCTTTGACCCGGAGATGTCCGAATGGGGAAACCCATCCCGTTGAACACGGGATACGGCCCGCTGAATCCATAGGCGGGCGCGAGCCAACCCAGGGAAGTGAACCATCTCAGTACCTGGTGGAAAATAAATCAACCGAGATTCCGAGAGTAGCGGCGAGCGAAATCGGAACAGCCCAAACCGGTGTGCTTGCACACCGGGGTTGTAGGACCGCGTGAGTAGAGTTATCAATCCGACGGCTAGGTGAACCTCGCTGGAAAGCGGGACCACAGGGTGTGACAGTCACGTAACCGAAAGCTGATCGGACTCGAAGCGGTATCCTGAGTACTACGGGACACGAGAAATCCCGTGGGAAACTGGGGAGACCACTCTCCAAGGCTAAATACTCGTTGGCGACCGATAGTGAACCAGTACCGCGAGGGAAAGGTGAAAAGAACCCCTGAGAGGGGAGTGAAAAGAACCTGAAACCGTATGCCTACAAGCAGTCGGAGGGCGATGCCGTTCCGGGCAACCGGGACGGAAGGCCTGACGGCGTGCCTCTTGCTTAATGAGCCGGCTAGTTATTCTCCCAGGCGAGGCTAAGCGAAAGCGAGCCGCAGCGAAAGCGAGTCCGAACAGGGCGACCAGTCTGTGGGAATAGACGCGAAGCGGGATGATCTACCCTTGGCCAGGTTGAAGGCCGCTTAACCGCGGCTGGAGGACCGAACCGTTGTGAGTTGAAAATCGCTCGGATGAGCTGAGGGTAGGGGTGAAAGGCTAATCAAATTCCGTTATAGCTCGTTCTCCCCGAAATGCCTTTAGGGGCAGCCTTGTGTGATTTACCGCGGTGGTAGAGCACTGAATGGGCTAGGGTCCCATCCAGGATACCGAACCCAATCAAACTCCGAATGCCGCGGATAACAACACGGGAGTGAGTCTGCGAGGGATAAGCTTCGTGGACGAAAGGGAAAGAACCCAGAGCGCCAGCTAAGGTCCCCAATTGCAAGCTCAGTGGGAAAGGACGTGTGGCCGCACGGACAGCCAGGAGGTTGGCTTAGAAGCAGCCATCCTTTAAAGAAAGCGTAACAGCT
>JASHRU010000335.1:7500-10510 GCA_030037225.1 Candidatus Acidiferrales bacterium
ACAGCGCGGCGCGTCTGGAGGGCGTCGAAGCGAGAGCAGGTTGGGTGGAGCCTGACCTTCGGAAGCTTCCGGGGCTGACCAGAGACGAAAGCGAGTTTGAGGGCTAGGTTCGAATTTCCCGAACGAGCGTAGAATTCCAGCCTGATCCCGGAAAGACAAGGAGGCGCGGCGATGTGGAGGACCTTCCTTCGGCTCGGAATCTGCTGCGCCTGTATGGCAACCCTGCCGTCTTTGAGCGGTCAAGAGTTGCAGCACCGGCCTCCAGAGCAGAACCCTCGAGTTGTGGCTTGTCGTGTGAAGGAAAAGCACGCCAGCCACGACCCGGCCGCTGGGCTGGTAGTGTTTACGCAGAGAGACAGGGCGGACGCCGAGCGATTTCGTTCGCTCCTTCTGCGGGCGGAGGAAGGCGGTGCAGTTGAGTTTCAAACCGACGATGGGACCGAGTGGCGGCCAGCCAGTGTGGTGCGGCTGAAGAGTTGCTTCGGACGAGGTTTGCTGATCCTGCCAGCGGGAGTTGCACCGCCCGCGGAGGGGAGCACGTTTCTCCTGCGGTTTCCTGTCGGAACACTAAAACCCGTGTAGGCGCCCGTCGGCGGTCTGGATGCCTGTGCGTAAGACCAACACAACAAACGAGTTAGGTCTCGTTCTTGCAACTGGGAAAGTAGTGGATTTCGCTAGCATTGCGCGCCCATTCGTGTTAGTCTGTCCTTGCGTTTGTTGCTCTTGTATGACCTTTAGATTCGTATAAGGGGGCTGCAAGTTCTGACAACTTGCCGCCCCCTTTTGCATTACGGCTGGGGGCGCTCGAGAGGCACAAATAGCTTAAACAGAAGAGGAAACAAGAAGTGAGAGAACAAGGAACAGTAAAGTGGTTTAACGCCAGCAAGGGCTACGGATTCATCCAACGCCAGTCTGGTGAGGACGTGTTTGTGCACTTTTCCGCGATTCAGGCGGAGGGGTACAAGTCACTGAACGAAGGACAGGCAGTCGAGTTTGAAGTGACCCGCGGGCCGAAGGGCCTCCAGGCCGCAAACGTCACCAGCCTCTAATTCGGTAACGTGGGCAGGCGCCTGCTCAGGCGGGCGCCTGCCTGCTCTTTTCGGCATGCTGGCGAGGGACGGGCCAATGGCCCGGGTAGCGACTGGCGGTCCAGCCGTTTGACGGCAGACGCGCAAGACATTGATCGGGGATGGGCGGGAACAGGAGGGAAATGTGAAAGCTCTCGCAGAAGGCCTCTATATCAAGCACTTTCAATATGGTTGCGGCGTGGTGACCCAGTCGGACACGGAACGGACCACGATCGATTTTGACGCGCACGGACCAAAGAAATTCGTTACGAGCCTGATGGTGGTGGAACCGGCTGAAGGAGCCCCTCCGAAGCGCTCGGGCTCCAAACGATTGAAGAAGGCCGCCCGGGCAGCGTCAGCCAACACAAAGTAAGCCAGTTCTAAGTACATCCGTCACCGCAGCCCCTGCCTTGAGTCGAGGTTTGCCCTTACGGTTCCGCATTGTTGCGGAAAAGAATGCGTTGTAAGGGGCGACGAAACACCATCCAGTCCGATTGTGGCGCGCTGAGAGATGGTAGGCCTCGTCTGGATCGAGCTGGATCCCTGATGCAAATGAACTGCAACTATTGTGAGTTCCATCACGTTTGGCTGTCCAGGAGCGCTGTGTATAGACAATCTCCGAGCCTTCTGTAGTGGAACCTTTACGTGCAGGGTGTGAGGCAGGCTTCGCTAAGGGCTCAAATGCAGACGATTCGTCCTCAACTGTAAGGGAGGGCTGCTAAGTCCAACCGCAGGCTGGGACTTACGGTCTCGCAAGCATTCCCACCCACCGTCGTGTGGAGGGTCGAATTCGGGCCCGCCGAGCTGTTGTCTTCCCGCAAATTCTCCTCCCTTCCCATTGTGACGTAGGTCACATCGATACGTGTCACTAACCACGGTGGTCGCTCATGCCGGCGGGCCATACTGCGCCTTCAGTCAGGGCTTGTGGCACCCGACGAAGGAATGAATGGCGGATTTCGGAGAGGTTATGCCGCATTCAGCATGCACTTCCCGATGGCGGCAGGCACTGGCGATGGGCGGCTCGGTGCTCGTCTGTGCGCTCTCCGCGTTGGCCGATGTGCACCCGGTCCCGCTCGCGAAAGAGACAGATTCGGCCAAATGCCTGGAATGCCATGCGGATAAAGCCAAAGGCAAGAATGTACACACGGCGGTTTCGGCTGGATGCATGAGTTGCCACGAAGTTCGAGTGAACAAGGATGTGACGCGCGTGAAGCTGATCACGACCACCCCTGCAGCGCTCTGTTACACGTGCCATACCGACAAGAGTCCGAGGGAAACCAAGGGACTGGTACACAAGCCAGCGGTCCGCGATTGCCTCAAATGCCATGATCCGCATGCCAGCGACAATCCCGATCATCTAGTGAAGCCGGAATCCGGCGACGCGAAGGAAAACCTTTGCCTGAGCTGCCACAAAATAGGCGTGAATACGCCGGCGACGGGCAGCCGCCACCCGGCGCTCGATGCGGGTTGCGATGCCTGCCATGTGACGCATAAAACCGGCCCCTCCACCAGCATTGAGTTCACTGCACATTTGAAGAAGGCCAGCCCAGCACTTTGCCTGGATTGCCACGATGCCAAAGATGCGGATCTCGCGAAGGCTCATCAGGGCCAGCCGTTTGCCACGGCAGACTGTGTGAGCTGCCACGACCCTCACGAATCGGCCCAGCCCAAATTGATGCAGGCCTTCACGCACCCGCCGTTCGCCGGCAAGCAGTGCGACGTGTGCCACGCTCCTGCGAAGGACGGAAAGGTCGTACTGGCGCAAGCCAGTAGCAAGGAAATCTGCGTCACTTGCCACGATGAAGAGGCCAAGGCAATCGAATCGGCCAAGGTACAGCATCCGGGGGCGGCTGGAGATTGCGTGGATTGCCACAATCCGCACGCTAGCCGGCAGCCCGGATTGCCCAAGACGAACAGCGTAGAAATCTGCCTTGAATGCCATA
>JASHRU010000336.1 GCA_030037225.1 Candidatus Acidiferrales bacterium
TCCGTACTCGGTGCTGCCGATGCCGAACGTCAGCACGTGCAGGATTGCGCCTATGTTCGGGTCGTTCTCCACGTAGGAGACCCCTCTGCCACCCAGCGAGAGGCTGGGTGAACTAGCGACCGGCCCGACGCCGGAGGCGTAGGAAAAAATGAACTCCGGGTCCGTGCCGGTACACAGCGGTGTCCCGGACCCGCTGTAGAGCTGGTTGAGCGCGACGATGTTGGCCTGGCTGCCGTTCGTCCCAGCGGTCACCGCGCCCCAAGTAAAATTGGTCAATGTGTTTGCGTCCGTTAGCGTCACGCGGCTCCCGGGCGTGAGCGCATACACGGTGACCGTGGCTCCGGACGCAACCGCCACGATGCGGTCGAGAGCAGTGTTGCTGAGATTGCGATTGATCGCTGCCGCCAGATTCGTCGCATTGGTGTCGAGCGTGGCCGACACCTCGAAGTCCAAACCCGTGTTCGTGGTGGTTGACGAGGTCAGCGTCAAAGTGACCGCGGTTCCCGCGGTCGGAGTTATGGTGATGGAAGTAGTTCCACCAGCTGCCGGTTCAGCGGTAAAGGTGCCGACAACAGTGGCACGCGTGTTCCCGGTCGAAGAATTGACCGGGAACACCACGAAATCGGAGGTGCAGCTCGGCGCCGCAGTCACATTGAAAGTGTACTTGGCGGGTGACATGCCCTGCGCGACTCCACCGGCGCCCAGCGAAACGGCCCAATCTCTCTCCATCTCGCCCCTTGACCGCCTGGGCCGCTCGGGCCGCATCGGCCGCATGCGCAGCAGGCCTAACCCCGGGGGAGCATTGCCATAGCGCAGCCACTCGGCATAGACCCGCGGCTCGTTCCTCATCTTTGCCGCCTGCTCCGGCGTGTAACCGGCGGTAAAGAGTACGTGCTTTGAGCTCCAATCCACCGGCACGGGGATCGAACCATCCGGCCTTGCGAGTCCCTGCCCGAACGCCGAAGCGGTGAAGCAAGCCGCCACGCAGAACGCCGCCGTCAGCAGCGCGGCGGAGCGGGCAAATGAGGCCACATTCCGCCTCCGCGGAGTTCCGAAACCAATCAGTGTCATCGCACCTCCATCTCTGGATGCCTCAGTTGCCCGGCCTGCTTAAGAAAGGTGGACAAACCAACTGAACAATCGGCGGAAAATTCTCGGGATCGGTTTAGCGTCTGTTCACGCAGCGGTGCGTCCCGGTGAAAGCTCAGTGACGCGGGCACCTGTCGAATCGATATGCGTAGTGGCCGCCCCGCCGCGGGAACGAAGAGCGCCTCCCGGGCAACCTCGCGAGCCGACGACGTGTCGCTCCTGCAATGGTCCATGTTCAGTCTTAGCTGTCCGGAGCGCAATTTCTGGGTGGACGGGTAAAAAAGCGTAATGGGAACTGGGGAGGAAGTAAAGGGAAGAGTATCAATTTGAGATTGGTCTTCCCGAGTGACCTTCCACCACGTTCAAATCGGGATTCCTGAGTACAGGTCCAGGCAATTTCCCGTCCTGGAAATGACTGGCGGTCCCCATCGAAAATTCAGGGCTGAACCAGGGTGAGCTTGAGATCCCCATCGAATCCGCGATTCTCCGCCGGAATTCATTCGAACCAACAGCAGCTTGAATGGAACAAACCGGCGAATACCTGCGCCGCTACTCCCGATTGAATCGCGCCACGGACGGCAAGAGGAACCCTGTACTTATGGACAGGTATCGTTTGGGAGCCTGGGTGACCCAAATCGATTGTCTGGCGCGTTCCAACTCGGTACGATTACGATTTTGGGATTGACCCTCTGAGCCGTTCTTGTTTCTGAGCACCCGCTTGAAGGCAGGTTGAGGAATCGCGGCCAGTCAATCCCAGCTTGGTATGAATTGCAGAACCGCGTACCCCCTCTTTCGGCTGCCATCTGAGAGCCCAGTGGTTTCCTCGCTGGCACGCACGTTCGGAGTCCCAAACGGCTGCTGCCCGCAGGAATGCGTCGGAGGCTCAAATTGAAGACTGAGTCTAAGTCCCCGTGGCAACTCCGGCTGGCCCAGATCGGCCTCGGAAGCCTGCTTCTGTTCGCGATCTTTGCGGCACCCCGCATCTCCGCCGAAAACCAACCGATCCACATCACGACGGACTGGAGCGATCACCACCTCATGTTTTCGCCGCCCCACAGCCTGATGCAGCACTTCCAACTGTCCGCGAACGCGAGATTCGTCCGGCAGTGGATTCGCCAGACCATGCCGGGTGGGGAAAGAGATTGGGGGGAGAGGTGGATGCACTTCCACAGGCCCGACGAGCTGCTCCATGGAGATTGGAACGTCTACATGGGGAACGTTGGTACCGTGGGACCGGGCAATTACCCGGCGAAATTCTCGTTCAGTACCGCCGCCGCGAACTGTGGAAGTGCGGCTCAGCCTGATTTCGTGGTGTACAACACGAGCCTCACCGGCTCCACCACGGCTGTCGCTGCTATGGACGCGGGAACGTTCTCGGCGGCTGCCGGCCCGGGTTCCACCATTACGATCACGAATGGCGCGAATACCCTGACCATGACAGCCGGAACGGCCAATGCCAACACCGGCACCGGTACAGGGACATGGAATGCCACCGGCGCTGGGAGCGGCACCGCTGCCACGAACGCGAGTAATCTCGTCACTGCCCTCAATACGGCCGGCAATGGCAGCCACGTTGGCGTTTCCGCGACGTCTACAGGAGCTGTGGTCACCATCACTGCAACCACTGCGGGAACTGCGGGAAATAGCATCACCGTCGCGGCGCAGGCTGCCTCCAATCTGACCTGGACATTTGCCAATCTGGTTGACGGCGCCACAGGCGTTCCCACCGTCGTCGCCTTCGACAATCTATATTCCGGTTGCAGCGGGACCGTACCTTCCCCTTACTGGGCGTACATCACCGGCACGGCGGGAGCGGTGGTAACGTCTCCCGTTTTCTCCGGCGATGGAACGCAGGTGGCGTTCGTCCAGGGCACCGCGGGAGCCGCGGAGCTTGTTTTGCTCAAATGGGCTGCAGACGGCAGTACGCCCGACAGTCCCACCAACATGACGGGAGCCGATACCGTAACCAACGCCAACTATCGGACTTGCACCGCGCCATGCCTCACGACAATCACATTCAGCGGCGGAACGACTCGCACGGACACCACCTCGTCGCCCTTCTACGATTACACCATCGGCTCGGACGCGATGTACGTCGGCGACAGCCAAGGCTACGTGCACAAATTTACGGGCGTGTTCCTGGGAACTCCCGCGGAGGTTACCACGGCCCCATGGCCGGTTCAGGCAGCCACTGCTCCTCTCAGCAGCCCGATTTATGACGTGGCGACGGGAAATATCTACGTTTCTACTTCGTTCCAGACCTCGAATAACAGTGGAGGCAGGCTCCACTCGATTTGTGCCGCCGTGGTCACCGGCTCCTGCACCGCCGTGGGAAATACCGACAGTACGGGAATTCTGGGGCCGGTCACCACGACGAGTACGCACTGCACGGGCACCGGCACTTCTGGTGGCACCGCGAATCTGTTGATGGATGCTCCGGTCGTGGATCCCACGAACGGCGTCATTTACGTCGCCCTCGGAAACGACGGCAACGGCAATAGCGCGCTCTACCAATTCAGCAACAACTGGACCTCTCAGAGCTGCGGCGTCGAAGTGACCCTGGGCACGGGAACCACCTCAAGCCCCTCCGTGCCTGTTTATGCCGGCTCGTTTGACCATTTCTATCTCAACGGCACGGCGGGCAATTTTTATATTTGTGGAGACGCCGGCGGAGATCCCACCCTCTACCAAATCGCCGTTCCCGCAAATGGCGTGCTGACGGCCGGCGCAGCAACGGCGGGGCCCGCGCTGGCCACGGCCACTACAACGTGCGGCCCGGTGGTCGAAATCTATAATTCCAAAGCCAGTGGTGGCGCTGCGGACTGGATTTTCACCAACGTACAAGCAAGCCCTCAGACTGCCTCGCCCATCTCGTGCCCCTCCGCGAGCATTGGCTGCATCATGTCGTTCAACGTCACCAGCGGCGCGGCCATTTCCTCCACCACGTCGACCGTTGGGCATTCCTCAGTTGCGGGGGGAGCCAGCGGAGTCATTGTGGACAATACGGTTGCAGCGACGACTCTCGGAGGCACCTCCCAGGTCTATTTCACTCCGTTGGCGACCGGAAATTGTACGACCTCCACGGGCCAGGGCATTGGTGGGTGTGCGACCCAGGCCTCACAGGCCGCCTTGCAATAACAAGCAGGGCACAGCACACTGCTTAAACTGAGTTGGCTCTTCGTAGCTGAGGCTCGCCCCACATCCCTTGCCGGCTACCATGCGGCCGCGAGAGCTTCTTTCTGGATCTGGACTAACACGCCGGCGCCGGATAGCCCGCGTGCTTTCATGCCTGCAGTGACCACTCCGGTGCGCACAAAGGATTTCTCGCAATCCGCGCTCGAAGGTCCGCGCATGTCGCCTTCCATGTACGCCAAGCCGGGGCAGCGGGTGCACGTCCCCACATGCGCGCAGCCCGAACAGGTGGGAAGATCCCGCGCGCGAATCGAGCGTACCTCCCGCAGCGCGGGCGAGTTTCGCCAGATCTCGAGAAATTTCTCCCGGCGCACATTTCCACAAGGCAGCGGGAACTGAACGCAGGGAAAGAGGTCCCCATAAGGCGAGATGTAGCA
>JASHRU010000337.1 GCA_030037225.1 Candidatus Acidiferrales bacterium
GCGCAAGGAGGCGCAGATGGCGAGCAAACGGCCGATTGTAGTTTACGGGGCAAGCGGATTTTCCGGGCGGCTAGTAGCGGAGTGGCTGCGCGAGTACAACCTGCCGTTCGTGGCCGCCGGCCGCAACCGGAAACGGCTGGAGGAGGTGCTGAGCCACATCCCCGGGATCGAAACGGCAAATTACGAAATCGCGGAGACGGACGGGTCGGTGGACGCGCTTGCGCGCCTGTTTGAGGGCGCAAAGGTGGTGTGCAACACGGTAGGCCCATTCCTATACAACGGCCCGCGCGTGATCGAAGCCTGCTGGAAGGCGGGCTGCCACTACGTGGACATCGGAGGCGAACAGACGTGGACGCGCGAAGTGGCGGATAAATGGGGAGACAAGTTCGCAGCAAAGGGATTGCTGGCGGCGCCCGCAACGGCATTCATGTCTGCGATCAGCGATGCTGCGGCGCGGATCATAATGGAGACGGCGGCGATCGACACGCTGGAATTCCTGACGATGTTCAACGGCATTCCGACGTTTGGTTCGACGCAGACGATTTTTGCGGTGATCCCGACGGACGCTTATTACCTGGAGCAAAACCAGTACAAACAGTGGCCGCGCGCGAAACCCTACGAAGTGGTGGTGCCCGGGTCGGTGACCACGCAGCTCGCGCTGCCGTGGGGCGGATTCCCGCATCCGGTGTGGTTCCGAGAGGACCCGCAGATCGCCAACGTGAAATCCCTGGGCGGGCTGCTGAACCGGCAGATCATGGAAGCGGTGGTAGCCACGGAGAAGCAGTTCGAGCAGGAAATCCGGCCGTTGCCGAAGGGGGAGCAGGAGAAAAAACTGGCGGAGATGGCCGCGGCGGTCCAGGGAAGCACGCCGCCGCGGGAGAATACGCGGGAGCAGCGGACGATCGACGTAGTGCTGGGGCGCGGGAGCACGGCCTCGGCGCAGTGCGTGATCTACGGAACCTGTTGCTACCGGCAGACCGGGTTGGTGCAGGCTTTCGCGGCGAAGAATCTGGTGCACCGGGCGCCGCGGAAGGCGGGGTTCGCGTCTGCAGCCGAAGCGTTTGGCGCGCGCGAATTGCTGCGCGAGGTGGAAAGCACCGGGCTTGCGAAAGCGCGGTTCTCCTGATAACAGTAGAGGGCGGCTTCGGTTCGATATACGAACATCGAGACGATTTTCGGCAGGCCGCCAGAAGCAATCCTGTTTCCCTTTGCGGATTCGATGATCCTGCAAATGAACCACCTCCCGCGGAAAACTTCCGCGGCCAGCGCTGAGGAAGTCGTGGCCACCCTCCAGTCGTTGCTGGAGGAGGGACACCTGGAGCCCGAGCAATTCGCCAACCTGTACGTTCACCTGGACTGGATCCAGTACCGAAACAATTTTCGCGAGCCCGTGACGGTGGTCCCCATCGCAGATGAGAAGGCGGGGAAGATTCCCTTCTTCGAGGCACATGTGGATCTTCGCCAGGTCGCGCCTGGCGGCTTCCGCGCGGAGATGCTGAAAGCCATGACGCCGACGAATCCGGGGTTCGGCCGGCATCCGGCGGAGTATGAGGGGGGGATACGGCTGGAAGATTTCGGGCCGTTCCGCGGGAGCATTGTGTGGCGGTTCAACCATCTCTACTGGCAGCGGCTGGCGGAATGGGAGGGTTCCACGGGTCACGGTTATGAAGCGGCGCTGCCGGGCGGTCGATCCGACGCAAACCATCCGCAGGCGGTGGCCGACGGCGTGGCGGATTTCTGGACGCTCGCGCGCGACCTGGAAATGAAAAAGCAGCTCCCGCCGGAGCTGTTCGTGCTGGAGATCGGCGTGGGCATGGGGACGCGGGCGGGGCTATGGCTCGATGGTTTCCGGAAACTGGATCAGGAACGGGGAACGAATTATTACGCGCGCGTGCGCTTCCTGCTGGGCGACTACTCCCCGGCGACGCTCGAGCGGTCAAAGGCCGCGGTGGCGGGTCACCGGGAACAATGCAGCTTTGTGGTGATGGACGCGCTGAATCCCATGCAGACGCTTTCCTTTCTTCGCCACAAAGTGCTGCACATTCATATGACGAACGTGTACGACAACCTGCCGGACGAGGAGATGGCGCGGCGCGACGGGCGGCTCTTCCTGGTGGAGGCGCGCGCCTATCTTCCCTCGTGCGAGGCGGAGCGAATTGCGAGGGAATTCGCGCTTCCGGAGCGAGACTTGCGTCGATGCATCGAACGGCTGCTGGAGGAGGGACCGGGGCATTTTGGCGACCACGCTCGGGGCGTCGAGTTTTGGCGGCAGGTGTGGGGGGCGCTGCGGCTCGAGGAGCGGATGGTTTGCGTAGACGATCTTCCTGCGGAAGCGCTGCCGGGCGAGCTGGACGTGAACCGATTGGAGGAAGCGCTGCGGGAAGCCCCGAGCGATCTGCGGTTCCACGTGAATTCAGGGGCGATGGAAAGCTTTCGAAACACGCTGCCGCTGCTCTCCACGCGCGGCTACCTGCAAGTGCAGGACATTTTCGTAACCCGGTGGAGCGAATACCGGCTGAAATTCCACGGTCCGGGAAAACTGGACGGCTCGATCGTGAATTGGGTGAACGGAGCGCTGCTGCGAGAAACGGCGGAGCGAACGGGATTCGACGTGCATTTTGCGCCGTTCCGCTACCGCGAGGGATCGCACACTTCGATCCTATTCACGACGCAACGGGAGTAAGGCCATGACACTGCCCATTCTTCCCACTTCGGTGGTCGGCAGCTACTCGATGCCGGGGTGGCTGGAACGGTTGAAGACAGAGTATTTCGCGCGGCGCATCAGCCGGCACGATCTAGACGAGATCCACGACAACGCGGTGAAAGCGGCGATTAAAGACCAGGAAGCGGCCGGCGTGGATGTGATCACCGACGGCGAGATGCGGCGCGACAACATGATGGATTACTTTCTGGAGCGGTTGGCGGGAGTGCAGATTGACCGGTCGTCGAAGAAGTTTTACTACGACTTCTACAACAGCTCGGTGCAGGGGAAACTGCCCATGGCGCCGGTGGGGGTGGCGGCGGATTTCCGGTTCTTGAAGAGCTTCACCGACCGGGAAGCGAAATTCTGCGTGACCGGGCCGCACGCGCTGACGAAACGTATCCACAACGAATACTACCCGAGCGAAGAGGCACTGGCGACGGACCTGGCGCGCGCGTTGAATCTGGAGCTGAAGGAGCTGGTAAAAGCCGGGGCGCGAATCATCCAGATCGACGAGCCGTACTATTCCGGCTTTCCAGACGACCTCGACTGGAGCGTGAAGGTGCTCAACACGCTGGCGGAAGGGGTGGACGCGAAAATCGTGGTGCACATCTGCTACGGGAACCGGTACGGGAAGCCTTCGTGGGAAGGCAGCTACCGGTACCTGTTCCCGCGAATCCTGGATGCGAAGGTGCACCAATTGACGCTCGAGTTTGCCCGCCGGGGAGGCGAGGATCTGGATCTGTTTCGCGAATTCAAGCCACCGTTCGAACTGGGTGTGGGCGTGATCGACGTGAAAACGCAGGCGGTGGAAACGCCGGACATGGTTGCCGACCGCGTGCGCAAAGCGCTCGAGTTTGTTCCGGCGGAGCGGGTGACGGTGCTGCCGGACTGCGGGTGTTTCCATCTGCCGCGCGACATAGCGTTCGCCAAGCTGTGCGCCATGGTGGAAGGGACGCGGCTGGTCCGCAAGGAATTGGGACATTAGAGATGCCGCAGCCGAACCCACTTCGGGACGCGCTGGAGAGCGGCCGGTTCTGCTACGTGGTGGAGCTGGTGGCGAGCCGGCTGACGCGCGAGTCGCGGCTGCTCGAAGTGGCCTCGCAACTGGCCCGCGTTCCCGGAGTCGTGGCAGGCAGCATCACGAGCTATGCCGGGGGCGCCATCGGGCACGATCCGATCCGCGTGGGGACCGCGGCGCGCGCGCGGGGGCTGACGCCGAACATCCATCTGACGTGCGTGAACCGCGACGTAGTTGCGGCGCGGCATGCGCTCGAAGATCTGAGCGCGCTGGGCATCGAGAACGTGCTGGCCCTGACGGGCGATTATCCCAAGAGCGCCGAAGCAAACGCGCCGACTCCTGTGTTCGATCTGGATTCAGTTCAGCTCGTACGCATGATGGACGAGTTGCGCCACTCAGGGATGTCGTTTTGGATTGCCGTGGCGGTTTCTCCGTTCAAATACACCGAAGCCGATTGCCGGTACCAGTATTTGAAACTGGAAAAGAAATTCGCGGCGGGCGCGGACTACGCGGTAACGCAGCTCGGATTCGACGTGGAGAAATTCCGCGAATTGCGGCGATACCTGGGAGATTGCGGCATTTCGAAGCCGGTGCTGGGCAGCGTCTATGTGCTGGGCGCGAAGGCGGCGGAGAAAATGTCGAAGGGCGAACCGCCGGGGTGCTGGGTAGCGCCGGAGCTGGTGGAAAAGGTTCGCGAAGAGACGCAAGCGGCCGACAAGGGCACCGCGGCGAGGCTGGAGCGCGCGGCGCGCATGGTGGCGGTTGTGCGCGGGCTGGGGTACGCGGGGGCGTATATCGGGGGCGACCATCAGGCCGACCATGTGCGCTGGGTTATCAAACGCTCGGAAGCGCTGGCGCCGCGGTGGGAGGAGTTCGCGGAGGAATTCCGATACGCGCCGAAGCACGGATTCTACCTGGGCCAAACCATACCGAAATTGCCGCCGCGGCGCGGGATGGTTCCGCGTGTGCTTGACGCGATGGGACAAGCATTTGATGTGCGCACGGAGGGCACGCTGCGCAGAACGCTGAGGGGCGCGTTCGGCTGGATCGACCGTCACCCGGTGATGGCGCGCGGCCTCGAGCGCGTGGAGTACGCGGTGAAACGCCCATTTTTGGATGCGAGGCCTGCGGCAATTGCGTGCTGGGGGATATGGAATATGTATGCCCGCAAACGTGTCCCAAACATTTGCGCAATGGTCCCTGCGGAGGAACGTCGAACGGTCGCTGCGAGGTGGTGGACAAGCCCTGCATCTGGGTGGGCGTGTTCGAGCGCGCGGCGGCGGCGAACGAGATGGACGAACTGAGGACCTATATACCGCCCGCCGACCGCAGACTGACCGGTACAAGCTCCTGGATCAATTACTTTCTGGAGCGCGACAACCGGCCGGGCCACGAGCATGCGCTGGTCACGATCCAGCCGACGGGGACGATTGCGAAGAGCGAGGCTCCAAGTCCGCAACTTGAGACTCGAGAGGAATCAGCGCGCGAAGAAGCCCGGAAAATCTGATCAGGGACGGGCGCGGACCGAGGACAGATGAGCGCGACGGCAGCCATGTTCGTGTCGGGACCGGACCAGCGGGGACTGGTGGCGGGCATCGCGAATTTCATTTTCGAAAACAACGGCAATATTGTGCACTCGGACCATCATATCGACCCCGAGTCCGGCCTGTTTCTGACGCGCGTCGAGTGGGAGATCGACAGTTTCCGGATCCCGCGGCGGGAAATCGGCGCTAGGTTCGCTCCAGTGGCAGAAGCGATGAAGATGACCTGGGAGCTGCATTTTTCAGACGAACGCCAACGGGTAGCCATCTTCGTTTCCAGATACGACCACTGCCTGTACGACCTACTGCTGCGGCATGCATCCGGGGAACTGTGCTGCGACGTTGCGCTAGTGGTGAGCAACCATCCCGATCTGCGTCCGCTGGCGGAGCATTTCAGGATTCCGTACCACGTGTTTCCAATCACCGCGGCAACGAAAAAGGAGCAAGAAGCGAAAGAACTGGCATTGCTGGAGGAGCACGGCGTCGAGCTGATCGTCCTGGCGCGCTACCTGCAGGTGTTCACACCCGAATTCGTAGCGCGATACCCAAACCGGATGATCAACATCCACGATTCGTTTCTGCCGGCGTTTGTGGGCGCGGGACCCTACAAACAGGCTTACGAGCGCGGGGTGAAACTGATCGGGGCGACGAGCCATTACGTGACGGAGCGGCTGGACGACGGGCCGATCATCGAACAGGACGTAATGCGAGTGAGCCATCGCGACACGGTGGAGGACTTGAAGCGCAAGGGCCGCGATCTGGAACGCGTGGTGCTGGCCCGCGCGGTGCGCCTGCACCTGGAGCACCGCGTGCTCGCGTACGGCCGAAGGACTTTCGTCTTTGAGTAAGCGAACGGCAGGGAGCTGCCGAGGACGGGAAAGGAAATGACCATCATCGTCATGGATCTGCGAGTCCCGAAGACGGGCGGAATGAATACGAGCAAAGTCAGCGTAGTGCGCTGGCTGAAGCGAGAGGGTGAGCACATCCGAAAGGGCGAGCCGGTAGTGGAACTGGAAACGGAGAAGGTGAGCTACGAGCTGGACTCGCCCGTGGACGGAGTGCTGCTGAAGGTTCTGGCGCAGGAGGCGGCGGAGGTGCCGATTGGCGAGGTGATTTGCCAGATCGGGCTGCCGAGCGACAATGCACGCTGAGACAAGGCGGGAAGGAGACGGCATGACGAAGGCCGAAGCGTTGAGCAGCGAACGATTGATCTGGATGTACGCGCAGATGGTACGCATCCGCGAGTTCGAGGAACGCGTGAAGCGCACCTTTACTGAGCATCCGGGAGTGATGCGGGGGCACGCGCACCTGGGAGATGGGGCGGAGGGCGCCATTGTGGGGGCGCTGGCCACACGCGCCGAACACGATCTGGTGATGCCCAGTTACCGCTGCCACGGCTACCCGCTGGTGCTGGGCACGCCGGCGCGGAATCTGATGGCGGAGATCTATGGGCGCAAGGACGGCGTGTGCGGAGGATTCGGCGGGTCAATGCATCTGGCGGATCCGGCGCGGCATTTTCCCTGCACTTCCGGAATTATCGCGCAGAGCATTGCGCACGCGACGGGCGCGGGACTGACAGCGCAGGTGAAGAAAACGGGTCAGGTGGTGTACTGCTTTTTTGGCGATGGCGCGACGAAGCAAGGCGGGTTCTACGAATCGCTGAATCTGGCGGCGATTTGGAAACTGCCGGTCGTGTACGTGCTCGAAAACAACCAATACCAGGCTTATACGCACGTGAGCCTGGAAGACGCGAACGAGATGGCCGGCGACCCGCTCTCGCAAAAAGCGCAAGCATTCAGCATTCCGGGCGAGACGGTGGACGGCACACACGTGCTCGAAGTATTTGAGGCCGTGGGGCAAGCCGCAAACCGCGCCCGCGACGGAAAGGGTCCGAGCCTGGTGGAGGCGAAATTCTACCGGCTGAGTGCGCACGGCAACGCTATCACGGTGCCGCCCGTACCCACGCAATTTCCCGAGCACGAAGCCGTCGAGGTGTACGGCAATAAGGCGGAATACGCCGAGTGGAAGTCGAAGGACCCCATCGTGAAATTCCGCGCGCGGCTCGTGGGCAACGGCACGCTTACAGACGCGGCGGCGAAGCAGATCGAAGACCGCGTGGCAACGGAAATGGAAGAGGCAGTGCAATTCGCGTTGGCGAGTCCGCTGCCGGCGCCGGAAGAGGCGGTGAAACACGTGTGCGCATAGAAGATAAAGGCGAAAATCGAAAAGCGGAAAACGAAAACCGGTAAGAGAAAGACGGCAGGAGGGCGGGATGGCACGGGAAATGATGTTCGCGGAAGCGATGGCGGCGGCCATCATGGAAGAGATGCAGCGAGATCCCAACGTGGTCTTCTACGGACAGAACATGGCCATGACGGAGCGGGACCCGTTTCTGAAACGGTTCGGGAAGGAGCGCGTGCGGATCACCCCGATTTCGGAGACGGCCGAAATCGGCGCGGGAGTGGGCGCGGCGATGACAGGGCTGCGCCCGATAGTCGAGCTGTACATGAATGAATTCATGCTCGTCGCCTTCGATCAGGTGATCAACGAAGCACCACGGATGCGTTATATGTCGGGCGGGCAGGTAAAGGTGCCGCTGGTGCTGAAGGCGGGATTCGGATTCGCGGCGGGATGGGCCGGACAGCATTCCAATTGTCTCTACCACACGATGATGGGAATTCCGGGACTAAAGGTGGCGATCCCTTCGACGCCCGCGGACGCAAAAGGACTGCTGACCGCGGCGATCCGCGACGAAAATCCGGTGGTCTATCTGCACCACTACATGCTGATGCTGGACAAGGGCAATGTGCCGGAAGGAGATTTCATCGTGCCGCTCGGTGTGGCGGACATCAAACGCGCGGGGACCGACGTGACCATCGTGGCCACGGCCTGGATGGTGAAAAAATCACTGGCCGCGGCGGAAGAGCTGGCGAAAGAAGGAGTCAGCGCGGAAGTAGTGGACCCGCGAACGCTCGCGCCGCTGGACGTGAAGACAATCGTCGGCTCGGTGAAGAAAACCGGGCGGCTGGTGCTGGTGGATCAGGCACCACGGCAATCTTCGGCCGCCGCGGTGATTGCCGGCGAAGTGGCCGAGCACGGATTTGGGTACCTGAAGGCGCCGGTACGCATGGTGACCGCGCTCGACACGCCCATTCCTTACAGCGAACCGCTGGAACGCTACGTGCTGCCGGATGAAGAGAAGATCATAAGCGCAGTGAAGTCTGTGATGGCCAAGCAGAGCGTCGGCGTCTGATTCTCATACGACAGCTAATGTTTTTTCGTGCCCGGCGAGCCGCCGGCCGATTTCGATTGCGCAAGGCTCTGGTTCGCGCGAAAGATGACGAAGGCGCGGGCCGCCTCCGCGTCGTCGCGTGAAAGTTCCTTGGCGAACGAGATCATGCCATTGCCGGCGAGTGAGCCGCCTAGCACGATGTTGAACCAGGAATCGTCACTGAGGGAACTGGAGTAGCGAAGGTCGGGCAGGATTCCGCCGCTCACGGCCGCGTCGCCGTGGCAGGCGGCGCAATACGTCTGGAAGATGCGCTCGCCCTTCGCTACGGTCGCGGGGCTGGCCGTTGACGGCGGCGGGTTCAGCACGGGCGGTGTAATCTCAACGGGAGGCGGCAGCGAAGCCCTTCCGCCGACCTTGAAGGCAAGCATGCGGCCGATATTTGCCAGCGGCTTTTGCCGAAGGGCAATCTCACCCGGAGCCAGCGGAAACACACCGCCCCAGCCCACGAGGATGGCTACATACTGTTCTCCCTTGACCGTGTATGTGACCGGAGCGGCAACGACGCCAGCCTGCACGAAATAGGACCACAATCTCTCGCCGTTCGAGGCGCGTAGGGCCTCGAGATTGCCGTCGCCAGTGCCCTCGAAGACGAGACCACCGGCGGTGGAAAGGACGCCGCCGTTCCACGCCGTGGTGCGCGGGGCTTCCCACACCTGTGTTTGCGTTGCCGGGTCCCAGGCAACGAGACGGCCCTTGACGCTCGAAATGATCGCTTTCTTGATATTTGGATCCTGCGGGAGCTCGGCGGCCACCACATCAATTCCGTAGTTGGGAGAGAGTGCGTTCTTCTGGAAATGCGCGGGAGACTTATAGAGGAAACCGGCGTCATGCACGGAGAAGTACACGAAGCCCGTCTGCGGGTCGAAGGACATGGGCTGCCAACTGTGTGCGCCGAGCGGGCCCGGCACGACAGGAGCGGGTTTCGGGCCGGGGTACCGCGCAATGGCGGTCTCGATCGGCCGTCCCGTCTTCATGTCCACACCGGTGGCCCAGTTGATGAACGTGTACGGCTTGGCGGATATCAACTCGCCGTTGGTGCGGTCGATGACGTAAAAGAAGCCGTTCTTGGGGGCGTGCAGGAGAACTCTTCGCGGCTTGCCGTCGAAGGTGATGTCGGCGACGATGATGTGCTGCGTGGAGGTGTAGTCCCACATTTCTCCGGGAGTTTCCTGGTAATACCAGACCATCTCGCCGGTATCGGGCCGGAGCGCGACGATGGAGCCGAGATAGAGATTGTCGCCGCCGCGCGGGCTGCGGATGCGCTCGTTCCAGGGGCCGCCGTTGCCGGTGCCCACGTAAAGGAGATCGAGGTCGGGATCGTAGGCCATGGAATCCCATACCGTGCCGCCGCCGCCGAGCTTCCACCATTCGCCTGTCCAGGTTTTCGCGGCCTTTTCGAGGGCCGGATTTTCAAACGGCTTCGAGGGATCGCCGGGAATCGTGTAAAAGCGCCAGACCATCTTCCCAGATTCGGTGTCGTAGGCGGAGATGTAGCCGCGAACGCTCATCTCCGCGCCACCATTGCCGATCAAGACTTTTCCTTTCACTACGCGGGGCGCACCCGTAATGGTGTAGCGGAAGGCCGGATCGATGGTGAGCGTGGACCATACGGGCTTTCCGGTGGCGGCATCGAGCGCGATCAGGCGGCCATCGAGAGTCCCGACAAAGACTTTGCCGTTCCAGGCGGCGAGGCCGCGATTCACCACATCGCAGCAGGCGTTTACGGCCCATTCCGGGGGGACTTTGGGATCGTAGGTCCACACGCGCGCACCGGTGGCGGCATCGAGCGCCACCACCTTGCTCCACGCGGTGGTGAAGTACATCACGCCGTCGATGACCAGCGGCGTGGCTTCCTGGCCGCGGCGAGTGTCCAAGTCATATGACCAAGCGAGCGCAAGCTGCCCGACGTTTTGCGTATTGACGTCCGTCAGCGGGCTGAAGCGCTGCTCGCCGTATGTGCGTCCAGTGGTCATCCAGTTGCCGGGCTCGCCATCCGCGTGCAGGATTCGACCCGCGTCCACCGCAGCGGGCTTGATCGGCGGCTGGCTCTCCGTGCGGGGCCCGCCGCGGCTGCAAGCCGCGAAGGCGATCAGCGCGAGCATGATTCCCCATTCACTCCGTTTCATAAGACGCATAAGCTCTCCAGTGGGCTCCCCAGATCCTCAAGCCGGTCGAGTGTCCCGCAAACGCCTGTAGCGCAGGCCGACCCGGGCCTGGATGGGAGGTCCGAGCATGGGCGTAGGAGTCAGCTCCACGTAATATCGCTGGTCGAACAAGTTTTCAAACGCCGCGAACGCTTCCACGCCACGGCCCAGCGAGCGCGACACCAGCAAATCGAGGGCGAAATAGCGCGGGAGCAGAAACTGGTTCAGGGAGTCGTCGAACTGGCGCCCCACAAAACGGCCCTCGACGCTGAGAACAAAGCTGGATGGATGCCAGTAGCGCGCCTGCACGGTGAACTGGCTGCGCGGCACCTCCGGCACATCGAGCCCTACCAACCCCGCATTGGCCGGGAAGCTCACTACGGTCGCGGCAACATACTGGTATCCGCCGGAAATTTCCAGGTGCTTATTCAGCCGGCTCTCCGCGTCGAGCTCCACGCCGCGGGAGCGCGTGCGGCCAAGATTTTCGCGCTGCTCGGTGATCAGCGTGGGCGTGGTGGACAGGGTGACGCTCTCGATCGGATCGGTCACGTCGTTCCAGAAGAAATTGCCGCGCAGGGTGAGCTTTTCGCGGAACGCCCGCACATTGGCGCCCGCCTCCGCGCCGGTCAGCCGTTCGGGGACTAAAGCGGCGTTCGCATCCGTGAGCACATCGCCCATGCGGAACGAGCGGTAGAGTTCATTCAGCGTGGGGCTGCGGAAGGACCGATATCCGGAAGCCGTGAGTGACACAGATTTGTTGGCTGCATAAAGCAGGGAAAGCCGAGGGCTGAAGGCTGTGTCGGTCCGGTCCGGGAAGAGTGTGGTCACGGGAAGCCCGGGAGGGGCGAGCGGCGTGCGCACGGTCGCAGCGTCGAAATTTCGCACGTCGTCAAACCGGAAGCTGGCCGTCGCCGTCCATTTCGAGGTGATCCGAAAGATGTCCTCGCCGTAGGCTGCGACTGAGCGCTGGCGGCCGCCGGACGTTTGGAAAGCGGTGTGGGTGCCCGAGGAAAAGAAATCTTCGTGGCTCGAGCCGATCACTTCGTCTGCCGAAGCGCCGAGACCCAAGGTTTGCCTCGAGCCGGCCGCGCGGGACCAAAACACGGAGCCGCCGCCCTGCTGCGAAGGCACGTGCTGCCGGTCGGTGAGCGATTCGGTCATGCGGTTCGCGGCAACAGACGAGAAATTCTGGCTGTAGCTTTGGGTGCTGCCGTAGGCGCGGGCGGAAAGGAAGCCGGCAGTGCCTAAAGGAGCATCTACTCCTACGACGCCGGTGCCGAGTTGCGTATCGTTCGTCTGGATCCTGGTGCCATTGCTGCGGTCCTCGGTAAAATAGGAGGTGCGACCGAAAATACGCCCCTTTTCTCCCAAGCGGTGGCCGACGGTGAAATCCAGCACGGCATCCTGCGAGTTCGCGGGTGTATCGACGGGGCCCCGAATCGACGCGGGCACAAGAATGTAGCCGCCGGTGTGGAACAATTCCGAAGCGAGGGACAAATCCCACGGACCTATTCGCGATCCAGTCCAGAGCGATAGATCCGGAGTGTTCTCAGAGCCGTAGGAGACCTCGAGCGCGACATCGGGCCCCAGCGGCTGCCGAGTGAGAAATTGCACGGCCCCGCTGAGCGCATCGCCGCCATACAAACTCGACTCGCCACGGCGAACCAGTTCGACGCCATCCAGGGCCTGCTGCGGAATGCGGTCCCAGTAAATCCAGCCGCCGAAGGGATCGTTCAGCGGAACGCCATCTTCCAGCACCAGGGCGCGGCTCGCTCCGCTAGTGCCCAACCCGCTGAGCGAGACGCCAAGGGTTGTGGGATTCGCGGTCCGGCTTCCGCTGCGGCGAAACAGCGAAAAGCCGGGTATTTGTCGCAGCTTATCGTCCGTGGCGAGGGCTGGCGTCGCGAGGAGATCATCAGAATCGAGCGCCACCTCGCTATCGGCCACGTCGCTAAGGCGTGACTCGATGCGCGTAGCCGTGACTACGACCCGCTCCTCACTGGTGGCGAACGGAACGACGATATCGAGATGGATCGGCTGTCCGTCCGTGGCATCGAAATCGCGCGTGACCGAGGCGAAACCCTGGGCGGACACGAGCAACTTTCCGGTCTTCAACGTGACGCCCGGGAACAGAAATTTCCCTGCCGAATCCGTGCTGACACGGTTCTGTTCGGCCCCAATCTGAAGAATGACGCTAGCCCCGGCAATCGGCGCCCCGGAGGGGTCGCGGACAATGCCATCCACGCGCGTCGATTGCGCCGAGAGAGGGGCCGCGACGGCCAGGAAAGCGAGAAAGAGGAGACCGTTTGAGGATGGCAAACAGAATCTGCGACAAAGTGTTAGGAATGCCGCCGGCCAGGAGCAAATCCCGCAAGAATGCGAAGCGAGCGCGCCAAGAGGAAACGCGGAGCGAAAAGCGGAAAGCAGCCGCACGCGTGCGTACTCTAACACAGACAGGTCCGGCCGGGGGGAGTGGGCCGATAACCGCACGGCTGCCCGATTAGAGGCTTGACTTCCCCTTACACCCGCGTTACAGGTACGAGTCACCGGGGATTCGTCTATCCATCGGATTCGATTGTTGGATATTCCGGGGGAATCCTCGACAAAGGGGTGGCGCATGCGCCGAACTCACATCGTAGCAACGATGCTGGTTTTGGTCCTGGCATTGACTTCAGCAACTCCGCTTTTCGCGCAGGTGGGAGCGGCGCAGCTTAACGGGACCGTGCAGGACGCGAGCGGGGGCAGAGTGGCAAAGGCGTCCGTCACGCTGAAGAACAGTGAAACGAATCTTACTTACTCCTCTGTGTCCAACGAAAATGGGCTATACGTGCTGGCCAACGTGCCGCCTGGACGCTATGAGTTGACCACGGAAGCAAAGGGCTTCTCGAAGTCCACACAGACAGGAATCGTTTTGACGGTTGGGCAGACGGCGACGATAGACGTAACGCTAAAAGTGGCGGCGAGGGGCGAGCAGGTGGTCGTGACGACGGAGGCGCCGGTAATTGAGCCAACCAAGACAGAAGTCAGCCAAGTGGTGGAATCACAGCAAATCGATGCGCTGCCGATCAGCGGACGGGTGTTTACGGACTTCGCCCTGCTGACACCCGGGGTAGCCACGAGCCGCACCAGCCTCGGCACGGTGTTCACCGAATTCGAGGTCACGCAGATTTCTTTTGGCGGCATGCGCTCGTTCAGCAACGAAATCACGGTGGACGGAGCGGACTTCGTCAATTCGGCGAGCGGCATCCAGCGGTCGACTCCCCCGCAGGAGTCGGTGCAGGAATTTCGCGTGGTGAACAACAGCTTCGGCGCCGAATACGGCCGTGCGTCGGGCGGCATCGTGAACATTGTCACCAAGTCGGGCACAAACGGCCTGCATGGCAATGTTTACGACTATCTGCAAAACAATGCCACCGACGCACGTTCGCTGATACAACCGGCGCCATTGCCTGACGAATTGCGTCAAAATCAGTTTGGGACTTCTTTGGGCGGCCCCATCGTTAAGGACAAGGCCTTTTTCTACGCCAACTATGAAGGCAAAAGGAGCGCGCGCTCCCCGACTTATGCACCGGACTTCATCGATAACCTGTCTCTTGTTGATGAGGCGAAAGCGCAATTGGGACTCGCTCCTGAAGGTTGCTTTCAATCGCTCGCGGTATGCGGCGCCGATTTGACTCCGGCGCAGGCCTTCGCCTATATCAAAAACTTCTTGCAGACCGAGAACGACGACATCGGCTTTGTCCGGTTCGATGATCAAATTACGGCAAACAACCGTTTGGCAGTGCGCTATAACGTGGAAGACGTGCGAGCGACTGGCGAACTTGTTGGACAACCCCTTGACAACGGCGGCCTCGCGGTTCCCAGCGCAGGACGGGATCTCTACACGCGGGATCAATCGGTCGTCGCCACCGTAGACTCGATACTGGGACCCAATCTGGTCAATACTGTTCTGGGACAGTTCGCCCGGCGGCACTATAACTTCCCCGGTGCGACCGGCCAGCCCGACTTGGACTTGGCCAACGATCTTCAGTTCGGCCACAACTTTGGAGCCAATGACAGACTTTACGAGACCCGCGTAGAACTCTCCGACTCCGTGTCCTGGATCAAGGGGAACCATCTGGTGAGGTTCGGGGCCGATGGCAATTGGCTCACGAGTCTCGAAACTTTCCCCGGCTTTACCCCAGTGCGGTTGATCATACCTGCCGGCCTCCCTTGCCTCTATGCCTTCGCTCAGTTTTATACGTACGGGGCAGCGTGGGAAACCACGGGGGCGGGACCGCTTCAAGGCCTAGCCTCAACTTGCCCAGTAGCTAGCGATAACGGCGTCGTGGTGGCGTATGCTGGAGTGCCCCTCCCTACCAGTACCAGTTTTCAGACCGGTGCGCCGCTTGTGCTGGCTTCCAACGGAACGAATCTGAATACTTCGACCTGGGCGAACGCTTACCCTCCATCGCTTTTTCCAAACTATACCAAGGTCATTGATCACGGGTATTGGGGCGGGTATATCCAGGACCAATGGCGAGTCACTCGCAATCTGACTGTGCATTATGGCCTGCGGTGGGATGTCGAGACGGGCTTGTCGCAGTTCGTGAAGCCGGATTATGGGGGTTGGCAGCCTCGCGTCGGACTTGCTTACTCTCCGGACAAGAAGACGGTGATTCGCGCCGGATTCGGGATGTTCGATGATCGCTATAACCTGACCTTCTTCTTCGTGCCGAATACACAGAAGGCCGTGCCTGGATACCTTTGCGGGAATAATCCGCCGGCGAACGTGAGTGCCGCTTGCGCCTCCGCGGGAGTCCTGCCACAGAACCTTCCCATGTACCTCGGGGCTGGGCAGGCAGCTCAGGGTTACCAACTGGCAGGATTTGTTGCCCCGACTGCAGCCAATTTCGGGGCGAGCGTTCTCGCGACCGGCGGCTATGACAGTCTGAACCCGGTTTCGCTGGTTGGCACGTGCTTCACCGGCACCATACCCGGTACGGGGGGACTCTCCGGGCTCGGGAGTCCTTTTTTGGGTCTCTTTCCCGGCGCCGAGTGCGGCATTGGCGAAGGAGGGATGGACCACAATGTGAGTAAGATTCCTTACGCCGAGCAAGCCAGCATGGAAATAGACCGGGAGATCGGCCATGGCTTCTCGATCAACGCAGGCTACCTCTTCGTTGGGGCGCACAGGCTGGTGCGGGGAAACAATATCAACGTTCCATGCCCAGTCGGTACGTCCTGGACGGCCTCGGAGCTAGCGGCGAACGGGGGTCCCACGAGCCCGCTGGGAGATTGGGTCGAGGGGTTGCTCCATGCAAACGGCAGCTTTTCAAGCTGCAGTAACGGCACACCGACGCTTGCGACTGGAGCACTAGCTGGCCTGGGGCCCTTCTTTGCCGGCGTCGAGAACTCGGGTCTGCAAACGATCAGTGCGGGGCTACTCGACTACAACAACGGTGTTGTCAATGCGGCCTATAACGCTGGAACACTCACGGCTAGAGAGAGGATAAAGTACTTCACCCTTACGGCCAACTATACCTACTCGCATACACTGGATAACGGAAATTTCACCACGTTTATCAACCTTCCGGTCAATCAGTTTGATTACCCGGCAGAGCGTGCGAACTCCAACCAGGACGTTCGTCACCGCTTCGTGGCCAACTTCACCGCCAATGCACCGGACCACTCCTTTGCCCGTCAGTTTTCCTTTAGCAGCATCGTTACGCTCCAATCCGGGCGGCCATTCACCCTGTACTACGGAGCCGATACGTTAAACGATTTCGCCGGCAGCTCGACAGACCGTGTGGGCGGCGCGCCGTTTGTGGGCACGTGTCCATCGACCAACGACTGCTCGACAATGATTCCGAGGAATACGTACGTTAGCGATCCGCTCTATTCCTGGGATCTGCGCATCGGGCGGTATTTCAAGCTGACCGAAAAGGTGAAGCTCGACGTGGCAGTGGACGCGTTCAACTTCCTCAACCGCCCCAACGTAGATCAGATTTCATCGGTTTATGGCTCACCGGTCTTTTGTGGCGGCGTTATTCCACAACATTACAACGGCGCTACCACGCGCGCCATCCAACATGGAGCAGCGTCCACGGCTTGCCCGGTGTCGACGAACGGCTTAGTCATTCCCGGAGTTGGGAGCTTTGCCGCTACGCCAATAACCGACGCTACGCCAGGCGCGACGTGCTTCCCGCCAACCATAAGCACGACGTGCTTGTTCATCCCGGCTAATCCAGACACGACTTTTGGGACACCCCGAACGATGCTGAACCCGAGGCAGTTCCAGTTCTCGGCGAAGTTTTCTTTTTAATTGCCCCGCAGATCCCGGATGCTTTGGCTACGGGAATCGCAGCGGAAGTGTATCTGTGCGTTGCCACGTCCGGATATCGGGTCTCGTGATGCGCATCGCATCCCCGGCTCCCTATGAGTCCTGAAGAATACTTCGATCCGGAAATCGAAACCATGGCACCGGAACGGGTGCGGGCCCTGCAGGAGCAGAAGCTCACAAAGCAACTGGATTATCTGTTCGCACGCTCTCCCTTCTATCAGGAGAAACTGAAGGCCGCGGGAATCCGCCGCGACCATCTGCGAACGCTGGCCGACCTGGCAAACGTCCCATTGACGACGAAGGAGGAACTGCGGGAGAGCCAGCTCGCCGCGCCTCCGCTCGGCCTTCACGCCTGCGTTGGCCTTGAGAAGGTGATCCGTATCCAGGCGTCCACTGGCACTACCGGGCGTCCCAGCCTGGTTGGCCTCACGCGGCAGGATGCCGATGGCTGGACGCGAGTGACGGCGCGGTCGTTCTATACGCAGGGCGTGCGCTCGACGGACATCGTGATGCACGGCGCGAGCCTCACGCTGTTCGCTGGCGGGCTGCCGGTAAAGGACGCGATCGAGCGCATCGGGGCAACCTTTGTGCCGGTGGGAACCGGCGCGTCGGAAAAGCTGGTGATGATCGCCAAAACGCTCCGCGCCAACGTGCTGCATTCCACGCCATCGTACGCTATCTACCTGGCCGACCACGTCCGCCAGAAAGAAAAGATGGACCCGCGCGCGCTGGGCTTCCAGAAAATCGTGTGCGGCGCAGAACCCGGTGGCGGCATCCCTGCTGTCCGCGCGAAGATCCAGGATTCCTGGGGCGCGCGAGTCACGGAGGGCCTGGGCAACGCCGACATGCTGCCCATCATCTTTTCCGAATGCCCCGACCAGAGCGGCATGCATTACAACGCACACGAATATGTCTATTGCGAGATCATCGACCCCGACACCCGGAAGGTCCTGCCGATCGAAGAGGGCGTTTCGGGCGAACTGATCTACACCAGCCTGGAGCGCGAATGTGTGCCCCTGCTGCGATTCCGCACGCGCGACCGCGTGACGATTCTAGGCACCTCCTGCGCGTGCGGCCGCACGGGATTCAAACTGCGCTGCCTGGGCCGTACGGACGACATGCTAATCGTGCTTGGCGTCAACATCTTCCCTTCCGCGGTGCGCGACGTGGTATCGAGTTTTCGCCCGCGTACGACAGGCGAAGTGCAAATCCTGCTCGAGGCGCCGGGCCCCGGCGTAAAGCCTCCGCTCCAAATCGTGGCGGAGTACGGCGACGGCACTGATCCCTCCAGCGGCCTGCAAGCAGAAATCGAGCACAGAATTAGAGCTGTGCTCACGGTATCTTCTTCGGTGCGGCTGGTACCGCCGGGCACGCTGCCCCGCTTTGAGATGAAGGGACAACTGGTCAAAAAGCTCTACGAAGGCTAACCTCGGCAGTCCATGCCATGCCCAAGCTCGACGCGAAACCTGAACCCATCGAAGTGGACTTCAAGGCCGCGGCCCTCGTCGTTGTGGACATGCAGAACGCGTTTGCCTCCAAGGGAGGTATGCTGGACTTGGCGGGCGTGAATATTTCGGGCGCGGGGCGCGTGGTGTCTGCGATCCGTGTTGTACTGGACGCCGCGCGCACGGCGGGAATGTGCGTGACCTACCTGCAGATGGGCTACAAACCCGACCTCTCGAACGCCGGGGGCGCCGCCTCCCCCAATCCGCGAAAAGAATTGGCGATGTGCATGATGGGCCGGCGGGAAGAATGGAAAGGAAAGCTGCTCACGGAAGGGACATGGGACTTTGCGCTGGTGGATGAGCTCGCACCGCATGCCGGCGACCTCGTTGTGGTAAAAACCCGGTACAGCGGGTTTGCGGGCACTTCGCTGGACGCACAACTGCGCGCCCGCGGCGTACGCCACTTGTTTTTCACGGGAATCGCCACCAACGTTTGCGTCGAGTCCACACTTCGCGACGCTTACTTCCTTGAATACTGGCCTGTGCTCGTGGGCGACTGCACCATGCAGGCAGGCCCGCCGAGCCTTCAAGAGGCCACGCTGTACAATGTGGAGTCGTTTTTCGGATGGAGCGTCACCTCTCGAACCTTGCTCGCGCATCTGGGGGCGCGTGAACTGTGACCGTACGCAGTAAACCGAGACGCCCGGCGGCCGCAGCATGAGCGAGCCTGCAAACCTGCAATCGGCGATTCCTGCGAATAACGCGGTCGCGCCCTCGAAGACTCGATCGCGAGCGACACCGGGCTGTGTGCGTCAGGCGCGCATGCGCACTTCGGGCGCAACGCTGGAACATCTGCCGAACGGCGCAATGCTCGTTCGCCCGGAAGAAGCCCTTGAGTCATATCCACGCGTACTCACGGACCGCGTCGCGCAGTGGGCTATGACCGTGCCGGATCGAACCTGCGTCGCCAAACGCGACCGGCATGGAGAATGGCGCCGGCTGAGCTATGGCGAGGTGTTCACCGCTGTGCGCAGTCTCGCCCAGGCGCTGCTCGACCGCGGCCTCTCCGCCGAAAGGCCCCTCGCCATCCTCTCCGAAAACGACCTGGAACATTTCCTGCTGATGCTCGCGGGTCAGCATGCGGGTGTTCCGACGGCCAGTCTTTCGCCCGTCTATTCCCTGGTTACAGCGGATCTCTCCAAGCTGCGCCATTCCCTTGCCCTGCTCACGCCCGGTCTGGTGTTCTCTGCAAGCGGCGAACGATTCGCGCGAGCGATCGAATCGGCAATTCCCGAGGAGACGGAGGTTGTCGTGACGCACTCGCCGCTGGAAGGAAGGCGATGCACGCCTCTCGCCGAACTGCTTGCCACTACGCCCACAGGCGCCGTTGACGACGCCCACGCGCGCATCGATCCGGACAGCCCCGCGAAGTTCCTGTTTACATCCGGCTCGACTGATAAACCCAAAGCGGTCATAAACACCCACCGGATGCTGTGCAGCAACCAGCAGATGATCTGCCAGGTGTTTCGTTTTCTGCAGGACGAGCCGCCCGTGATTGTGGACTGGATGCCCTGGAACCACACTTTCGGCGGCAACCATGATATCGGCGTGACCCTGTACAACGGCGGAACGTTTTACATCGATGATGGCAAGGCCGGCACATCTTCGTTCAGCGAAACCATCCGTAACCTGCGCGAGATTTCGACCACCGCGTATTTCGGCGTGCCGCGGGCCTATGAAGATCTGCTTACGCCCATGCACACGGATCCGAAGCTTCGTGAGACCTTTTTTGCCCGGTTGCGCATGCTGTTCTATGCCGCCGCGGGAATGTCGCAATTTATCTGGGACGCCTACCGCGCGCTGGCCGAAGAGGTGTGCGGGGAACGAATCGTCATGGTCACAGGCCTGGGAGCCACGGAAACCGCGCCCATGGCCATTCAGACTACTTGGGAGACCGACCATCCCGGGATTATCGGCATCCCGGTTCCGGGCGTGGAACTAAAACTAGCGCCGCGCGAGAACAAACTGGAGGCCCGCGTCCGCGGTCCCAACGTCACTCCCGGCTACTGGCGCCAGCCCGAGCTCACAGCGCGCGCGTTCGACGAGGAGGGATTCTACAAGTTCGGTGACGCCATAAAGTTCATCGATCCCGAGGACGTCAACCAAGGGTTTCTCTTTGACGGCCGGTTCGCGGAGGACTTCAAGATGTCCACCGGCACGTGGGTGAGTGTGGGCCCGCTGCGGGCGCGCGCGATGGCTCATTTCGCGCCGCTCGTCCGCGACGTGGTGATTGCCGGGCACGACCGCGACGAACTCGCAATGATGATCTTCCCCAATCTGGAAAGCTGCCGTGCGCTTTGTCCATCGCTGGACGCCTCCTGTGCGCCGGAGAGCGTGCTGCGCAACGAAGTGGTGCGTGCTCGGTTTCGCGCACTGCTGCGCGGCTTTGCGCTCACTGCCACGGGCAGCTCGAATCGTGTGGTACGCGCCCTGCTGCTCGAAGAACCGCCCTCAATCGATTCCGGCGAGATCACCGACAAGGGCTCGATCAACCAGCGCAACGTGCTTGAACGCCGCGCCGCACTCGTCGAGTCGCTGTACAGTTCGCACGCCGACCCGGCAATTCTGCGGATCGAGCCGGAGTAGCCATGAGTTCCCATACAACCCCCGCCGCCGGCCCGGCGGTTACCGATTCCGCCTGGAAAGCCCTGGAAGGCGCCTGCGATTTGCAGGTGCACGTCGCGCCCGACGTGATCGAGCGCCGCATCGACGATATCGATCTCGCGCGCGAATTTCTGGCGCACGGCCTGCGCGGCTTCGTTCTGAAATCTCATTACATGTCCACCGCGGAGCGCGCACGAGTGGTGACGAAAGCCGTGCCGGGAATCGCGGCCTATGGCGCGCTGACGCTCAATCACAGCGTCGGCGGCCTGAATCCTGTCGCCGTGGAACTCGCCGGGCGCTCGGGCGCGAAGATTGTGTGGATGCCGACCGTGGACGCAGCAAACGAAACCGCGGGACGAGCGGATGGGCCCGGCACAAAGCTTCCCTTCTGGGCGAAAATCCAGCGGGAACTCGCCGGCATGGGCATCTCTCCGCCTCCGCTCTCCGTGCTCGAGGCCAGCGGCGAGCTTACCGCTGCCACGCGCCGCTGCATGGACCTGATCGCGCGGCACGATATGATCCTAGCCACCGGACATTTGGGCCGCGCGGAGATCTTCGCGCTCGTGCGTGCGTCCAAGCCGATGGGAGTCCGCAAAGTGGTGGTCACCCACGCCGAGTTTCCATCGCAAAATCTCACTCCCCCTGAGCAGCGCGAGCTGGCGGAGATGGGCGCCTTTATCGAGCACTGCTTTACCACCATGCATACCGGCAAGGCTTCCTGGGAGGGCGTATTCGAAAGCATCCGCCGCACCGGCGCGCATCGCTGCATCCTCTCGACCGATTTGGGGCAAACCATCAATCCGCCGGTGGCGGAGGGATTCGCGATGTTTGCGCAGCGTTTGCTCGATGCCGGATTCGGCGCCGGCGATATCCACCGGATGGCCGTTGAAAATCCGGCCGCGCTTGTCGGGTGAGAGCCCACTCGAGGGAAGCCCATGGACAACCAGAAGAAGACCCTGTTCGTGATCAGCGCCCACGCCGCCGATTTCGTCTGGCGCGCGGGCGGCGCCATCGCACTTTACGCCGGCCGAGGGTGCCGCGTGCGCATTCTCTGCCTTTCGTTCGGCGAGCGCGGCGAATCCGAACGACTGTGGAAGATGCCGGGAATGACCCTCGAGCGAGTCAAACAGATGCGCCGTGACGAATCGGAGAAGGCCGCGGCAATCCTCGGCGCGGAAATCCGTTTTTTTGACGCCGGCGACTATCCCCTGCAACTTACCAGCTATCTGACCGAGGAAATGGTGACCGAGTTCCGCAGCTGCCAGCCGGAAATTGTGCTGACCCATTCTTCCTCCGATCCGTACAACATGGACCACGGCGACGCCAGCGAAATCACGCTGCGCACACGGGTGTATGCCCAGGCAGCGGGCTATCCGGCAGGAGGGAAAAAACTGGGTGCCCCGCCAGTTTTCGCCTTTGAACCGCATCAGCCCGAACAGTGTGGCTTCAAACCGGAAGTCCTGCTCGACATCACTTCCGTGTTCGACCGCAAGCGCCAAGCCATGGAGGCGATGGAGGCGCAGGAACATCTCTGGGAGTACTACACGGATCTGGCCCGGCGCCGCGGCGTTCAGGCCGCACGGAATTCAGGGAAATCAGGAATCAAATACGCGGAGGCCTACCAGCGGTTCTACCCGCAGGTAACGGATGAGCTGACATGAAACCAACCATCGTTCGCACAATCGAACGTCCTGAGGCGCAGGACGTGGCCCTGCTGGGCGAGCTGGGCGTGGCCACGGTGCACGAGGCTCAGGGCCGCCGCGGATTGATGAAGCCATACCTGCGTCCGATCTATCCCGCGGCGAAGGCAGCTGGGCCGGCGGTCACTGTACTGTGCCATCCCGGCGACAACCTGATGATTCACGCCGCGGTCGAAGTGTGCCGTCCCGGCGACGTAATGGTGGTTGCGGTGGTCGCCGAATCGACCGATGGCATGTTTGGCGAGCTGCTGGCGACTTCGCTGCGCGCCCACGGTGTGGCGGGATTGGTGATTGATGCGGGCTCGCGCGACATCGTGAAACTCACGGAGATGAATTTTCCAGTGTGGTCACGCGCGGTTTCCGCGCAGGGAACAGTGAAAGAGACGGCCGGATCGGTAAACGTGGACGTGGTCTGCGCCGGTGCCATCGTCCACCCGGGCGACGTGATCGTCGGGGATCAGGATGGCGTGGTGGTGGTGCCGCGCTCACGCACCGCCGAGATCGCCAAACTGGGCGAACAGCGCTCTGCAAAGGAAGAACGCACGCGCGAGCGCCTCCGCTCCGGCGAGCTTGGCTTGGACATATATGGGCTTCGCGCCAAACTCGCAACCTTGGGAGTGGAATACTTGGGCTGAAGTCGGTCCCGCGCCTCCCTGCTATACTATTTGGGCTGTCCGCAGCCGGGTACTCGTTTTGGCGCCTGCAATTTCCGCATCCCGAGAGGCGGTATCGTCTAGGGGTTAGGACGCCAGATTCTCAATCTGGAAACCCGGGTTCGATTCCCGGTACCGCTACCACTCCCTGCAATTGGATATCGGCATAGGTCAATTTCTGTTTCCCGACATTCCGGCCCTCCTCGACGACTGCTGACGGGATGCGGCCAGCTACTCGGGAAAACAGGGATGCGTGCGCGAAGGACTCATGCCTCCGGTGCACGCCCGTGGGCCAGAGCCGTCCGCCGCTGCAATTGCCGCAGGGTCTCGAGTTCAGAAAAACTGGGAGCGGCAGTTTCCTCCAAAGACTCTGCTAATCGGATATTCCATCCGGTCGCGGCGCGTACTTTCTCCGCACTCACACCGGGATGCAGGTGAGTGACGGTCAGTTCCTTCGTCAGGGAGTCGGGTGTCATGAGGCACAGGTCCGTCACTACCGCCACCGGACCTTGTCCAGGCAATCCAAGCCGACTTCGCGCATCGCCTCCATCCAGATGTCCCACGGAAGTGATAAAGTCAACCCGCTCGACAAAAGCTCGCGCTGACTGCCGAAGCACTAGAATCACCTTACCGGCGCACGTGGCGATTTCCGGCGCTCCCCCTGCGCCGGGCAAACGAACTTGCGGGCGCGCGTAGTCACCGATAACCGTCGTGTTGATGTTCGCAAAGCGGTCGATCTGCGCCGCACCCAGAAATCCTACGGTCACGCGCCCGCCTTGCAGCCAGTATCGAAAAATCTCTGACGTCGATACGACTGTGTCGGCCGTTTCCGCGAGGCTTCCATCACCGATGGAAAGCGGCAAAACCTCCGGCTTTGCCCCGATGGGTCCGGACTCGTAGATCAGAACGACGTCGGGGGCGTGCGTCAGCCGAGCGAGGTTGGCGGCGGCAGAGGGAAGCCCGATGCCTACGAAGCAAACGTCGCCATTGCGGAGCAGACGAGCTGCCGCCACGGTCATCATCTCCGCTGCCGTAAACGGATGCTGCGCGCTCACCCGACCTCCTTGGCCAGACCTTCCTGCAAAACACGTTTGAATTCCTCAAAGCTATCCGTCTCGAGGATGTGCCGCTTGACCCATGCGAGAAAGCTCTCGCGGTCGCGCGAAATTGCATCCCACGCCTGATAGAAGAGGTTGTCGCGCTCGTAGTAGCCATGCGCGTATGAGGGATGCGCTCCGCCGGGAACCCGGCAAACCGCCGATACGGTCCAGTGTGGAAGGATGCAAGCATTCGGCCACGCTTCTAGTTCGTCCACGACCTCTTCCACAGTTACGATGGCCCGCCGCGCCGCAAGCACTGCCTCCTTCTGTACGCCCAGGATCCCCCACAGCAGAACGTTTCCCTTTCTGTCGGCCTTCTGCGCGTGAATCACAGTAACGTCTGGCCGCACCGAGGGCACAGCCGCGAGGCGTTCGCCCGTAAAGGGGCACTCGATAAACCGAATGGCATCGCTATGACGCGGAAGATCGGATCCGGCATAGGCTCGTGACACCGCGAACGGCAAATTCGATGCTCCAGCAACGTAGGCATTGGAAAGGTCGCCATGGCCGTGCTCTTCGAGCTCCAAGGGCTGCGGCCAGCCATGCTCCACCGCATCGCGCAACCGGTGCAGGGAGCCAACTCCCGGATTGCCGCCCCAAGAGAAAATCAGCTTCCTCGCGCAACCGGCCCCAATCATCTGGTCGTAAACCAAGTCCGGAGTCAATCGCACCAGCACGAGATTTTTCCGTCGCTGGCGGATCACCTCATGGCCCGCGGCGAAGGGAATCAGGTGCGTGAATCCTTCCATGGCCACGAAGTCGCCGTCCCGGACGAGCGATTCCACTGCCATCCGCAATGAGGTCAGTTCAGCCATGCTCGCGATTCCGTTGTTTCCTTTGCGCGGACCTCCGCCGTGTTAGCTCGCCAGCGCGGGTTCCCACTCCCTTTCCACCGGTTTCGTCCCTACGGTCTCCTTCAAGAATATTCCGGCAAGGAACACGATGGCCGTGCCGCCTGCTGACAACCATAGCGGCACGCCGAGCCCGTATCGCTCCGCAAGCCGACCGCCAAGCGCCGGCGCCGCCGTGGCCCCGATCACCTCTCCTACCAGTGTCACCAGTCCGATCGCCGTGGCCGCAAATCGGGCGGGCACGCTCTCCGTGGGCACCAGCACAAGTACAAGTGCTGGCATGCACTGGCCGCCGTTTGCGAGAAAGATGATCCCCGCCAACAGCCACAAATGGGCGTAGAGCGCTGGTATCTGAAGAGCGATCGGTACCACAGCGGAGAGCAGCGCAACTCCCATCAGCAGGGGTTTGCGGCCAACGCGGTCGGAAACTCCCGGCAAAATCAGCGCCAGTACAAAACTACCCAGCCCGCTCGCGCCCAGCAGGAATCCCGCCGTTGTTCCGCTCTGCCCCGCGACCTTGGTGATATAGAGCGGCGCAAAAACGTTTTCCGAGAACAACCAGGTCATGAATCCGATGGCGGCCAGCGCGCACAGCCAGACGTTGCGGTAGCGCAACAGCTTCAGGTAATCGCGTGCTCCCTGGATTCCGTGCGCACCACCGCGAGCCCGCTGGCTGCCATCCGGCTCGCGCACGATTTTCGCGAGGAGCACGCCGAGCAAGACTCCCGGGATCCCTGTGAGAAAGAACGCGGCGCGCCAGCCCCACCGTGCCGCCACCTGCGTTGAGATCACCGGCGCCACCGCCAGACCTACCAGCGCGGCCGCGCTCACCACGATACCCACGTTTCTTCCGCGCCGGTCCACTGGAGACGACTCCTCGACGAGCGCCGTAATCACCGCCCAGCAGGGCCCCTCGGCGACACCCATCAACGCGCGCACTGCCAGGAGTTCCCCGAATGTCCGCGCCAGTCCCGAGGCAACCGAGAGCACGGAAAACACAAACACGGCCGGCAGGAGCACACGTCGCCGGCCGTAGCGGTCTGAGAGCGCGCCGAAGAAAAACCCTGAGAGTGCCCATGTGATGGCGAGCACCGAAGCCAGCATCCCGATCTGCTCGCTGGTAAGCGCGAACTCCGGCTCGAAATAGGGCGCAAGATAAAGCTGCGCCATGCGGTCGAGAAATACCGTTCCCCAAGTGAAAAACAGCAACGTTACGAGCGTTCGCTCATAGCCAGGGGTGGCCTGGGTCAAATCACGTTCTGTGGACAATCTCATGTGGGCAAGCTGCGCCCTGCCTGCGGAGCACTCGCTCTCCACATCCGGGCGCTAACCATTGTGTGCGAATACCGCGCAACTCTGCGATATACGCATACAGCGAGTGTGGAGACCTGGCAGACCGCAGTCAAGCCCTTTGGCCCACCCTGGGCGAACGGAATGGCAGGCAAAGGTTGCTTCGGGTACTTTCAACCCAGGGCACCCAGGCGAATCGCGGAGTCAGCCGATTTGTTGTCCCAGGAGTCGTGCGCCTTCCTTCAAGGCGGGGAGGATACGGTCCATCATATCCACACAGGAGAACTGTGCGGCATGCACGCCGGTGTTCAACGAAGCCACCACGGCATTTTGCCGCGAACGGACCGGAACGGCCATGGAACGGAGTCCCGGCTCAAACTCTTCGTCCACCAACGCGAACCCTTCAAGCCGAACCTTTTCGATCATCGCTGCGAAGGCGGGCTTCTCCGTAATCGTCTTCGCGGTCCTGGGCCGTAGCGTGATGCCGTCGAGGAAGTCGCCGAACTCCTCTTCCGCAAGCGCCGCTAACAGCACGCGACCGCCTGATGTGCAATAAGCGGGCAACCGCGTACCCACAGACACGCCGACCGACATCACGCGCCGCACGCCGTGATGCGCGATATACAAGACTTGCCCGCCCTCTAGCACTCCCAGGGCGACCGCTTCGCGCAGCGTATCTGCGACGCGATGGAGAATGGGTTCTGCAAGGATGGCCAGGGAGTTCGAGGAAAGGAAGGAATAGCCCAGACGCAGGATGCGCGGCCTCAAGCTGTACACATGCCCGTCAGATTCGGCGTATCCCAGAGTTTCCAGCGTGATGAGCAGTCGCCGCACTGCCGCGCGTGAGAGTCCAGTGTGCTGAGAAACATCGGAGACGGAAAGACCCTTGGAACAGGATTCGAAGGCTTCGATGACGCGGAGCCCGCGTGACAAAGACAGTACGAAATCCGGATTCCCCACCAGGGCGCCTTCGTACGCCATCTCGCTGGCAGGCCCGTCCCTTCGGATGCGATGGGCGTGCTTGCGGCGCTCCAGCCGCGCGCGGTGCCGACGGATCGCACGGTCTTGACTCACAGTCGAGCCTCATCCCTCGGAACTGGGGCAGGCCGATAGTCGCACGAAAGATGAGGCGCGAAAAGGGTTGCGGTCGGTAACGCGCGATAGTACTAGTCAGACTGTACAGTGACGCGATAATCGCACAATCGAGATTGACCAGCGCGCCAGCATTTCTGTAGATTTCTGAACTCGCAGGCAGGCCAGTCAGGCGCAATACACTCTAAGGCTTCCTCGGGAACGTACCGCCCAGGCAGGGCTCTCCTCAACTTCCAATTATTTTCAATCCGGTTAGAATCTCCTGCATCGGACCTGCAGTTCCCGCGCGGAGGTGCGGCATGCTCAATCTGGTCGTGAATGGCAATCGATCGTCGATCGACGTGGACCCCAATATGCCCTTGCTCTGGGTGCTTCGCGAGCACCTAGGCCTCACCGGCACGAAATACGGATGCGGGATGGCGCAGTGTGGGGCGTGCACAGTGCATCTGGATGGGGAGGCAGTGCGCTCCTGCGTCACACCTGTTTCACGCGCCACCGGAAAGAACGTCACCACCATCGAGGGCCTCTCCGCTGATCTCTCTCATCCGCTGCAGCGCGCCTGGATCGAGATCGAGGTGCCCCAATGCGGTTATTGTCAATCGGGCCAACTAATGGCCGCAGCCGTCCTGCTGCGCGAGAATCCTCATCCCAGCGACGCCGAGATTGACGACGGAATGGCTGGCAATATCTGCCGCTGCGGCACATACCCGCGCATCCGCCGCGCCATCCACCGCGCCGCCGCGCTGATGGCGGAAGGGAAATCCCGATGAGCGCCGCGACCGCAGTTAGCCGCCGAGAATTTCTCAAGACCGGCGCTGCCGCCACCGGCAGCCTCGTGATTGCGCTCCATTTCTCCACTCTCGCGCCAAGCGAAGCGGCGCTTGCCGCGCCAGCATCCGAATTCGTCCCGAATGCGTTCGTAAAAATTGCGGCGGACGGCGCCGTAACCGTGATTATCGGAAAATCCGAAATGGGCCAGGGCGTCTACACCTCCCTGCCGATGATTTTGGCGGAAGAGTTGGACGCAGATTGGAGCCGGGTGCGCTGCGAATTCGCCCCGGTCGATCCCGCTTACAACCACACCGTATTCGGAATTCAAATGACGGGCGGCAGCACGAGCGTCTGGTCATCCTTCGAGCAGTTCCGTAAAGCAGGAGCCGTTGCGCGCTCCATGCTCGTCCAGGCCGCGGCGGACCGCTGGGGTGTCCCCCCCGTGGCCTGCCGAACGGAGAACGGCTTTGTGATTCACGACGCTTCGGGCCGCCGCACCTCCTATGGAGAGCTCGCTGCGAAAGCCGCGGAGGACAAGCCTCCTGCCCAAGTGGCGCTCAAAGACCCTAAGGACTTCAAACTCATCGGCAAGTCTGTGCACCGGCTCGATACCCCGGCGAAGTGCAACGGCGCTGCAACCTACTCGATCGACGTGAGCCGTCCGGGCATGCTTGTGGCCGTCGTCGCGCGCCCGCCCGTATTTGGCGGCAAAGCGAAGAACTTCGACGCGGCCGCGGCTAAATCCATCCGCGGCGTAAAAGACGTTGTGGAAATTCCGCGAGGCATCGCCGTGCTCGCCGACGGTTATTGGGCTGCGCGCCGCGGCCGCGATGCCCTGAAGATCGACTGGGACGAGGGGCCGCTGGCCGGGTACAGCACGGAAAAACAGCGCGCCGAGTATGCGGCGTTGGCTAAGACTGCCGGCGCCGTGGCACGCAAAGAGGGCGACGTTGCAGCGGCGCTGGCCGGCGCCGTCAAAACGATCGAAGCCGAATATGAAATGCCCTACCTCGCCCACGCCACTATGGAGCCGATGAATTGCGTGGCCGAGGTTCGCGCGGACAGTTGTGAAGTCTGGGCCGGCTCACAGTTGCAGACGCTCGACCGCGTCTTCGCAGCCCAGGCCGCGGGTCTCAAGCCCGAGCAGGTCCAGCTCCACACTATGTTTCTGGGCGGCGGATTCGGGCGCCGCGCCGTGCCTGATTGCCACATGGTGCTGGAAGCCGTACAAGTGTCAAGAGCCGCTCGCGCGCCCGTGAAACTCATCTGGACGCGGGAAGACGATATGCGCGGAGGGTATTACCGTCCCTCCTTTTTCCATCGCTTTGCGGGGGGCTTGGACGAAGCCGGCAACATCATTGCCTGGAAGCAAACTGTCGTCGGCCAGTCCATCATGGCAGGAACGCCGTTTGAGCCAATGATGGTCAAAGAGGGCGTGGACGGCACCTCGGTCGAAGGCGCCGCAGACGCGCCCTACCTGATCCCGAACCTCTACGTGGATTTGCACAGCCCTAAGCTGCCCGTACCCGTTCTGTGGTGGCGGTCGGTCGGCCATTCGCACACGGCATTCGCCGTGGAGAGCTTTCTCGACGAGTTGGCGTATGCCGGAGGTAAAGACCCATTCGAGCTGCGCCGCGCGCTGCTGGCCAAAGCACCTCGGCACTTGCATGTCCTCGAACTTGCCGCGGAAAAGGCGGGCTGGGGCTCGCCATTGCCCTCCGGCCGCGGCCGCGGCATCGCCGTCCATGAGTCGTTCGAGAGTTTCGTCGCCTACGTGGCCGAAGTGTCTGTCACTCCCCAGGGCGAGCTCACCATCCACCGCATGGTTTGCGCGGTGGACTGCGGCCCGGTGGTGAATCCCGACACGATCGAAGCTCAAATCGAGGGCGCCATCATCTTTGGCCTCACCGCCGCGCTCCGTGGCGAGATCACGCTTGCCAACGGCCGCGTGGTCCAGAGCAATTTCCATGACTACCCCATGTTGCGCATCTACGAGTGCCCACAGCAGATTGAAGTGCACATCGTGCCGAGCACGGAAAAGCAGGGCGGCGTCGGTGAACCCGGCGTTCCCTGCGCGGCGCCGGCTGTAGCCAACGCTATTTTCGCGGCCACCGGAAAGCGCATCCGGCGGCTGCCCATCCGGGCTAATGATTTGCGCAGCTCGTGAGCGGGCGCGCTGCGGGGACGGAATGGCACGGAGAATCGGAAAATGAAAACATACACGGCACGAAAAACCCTCGAGTTCGCGTGCGTTTTCGCCGCGCTGGTTGCGCTCTCGCCCGCCCGCGCTGCGAACCTAGGTGGTGTTGCGCCGCCCGCGGTCCCGAGTGCGCATGATGATGCCGGAGCTCGGGCCGCATTTACCGCCGCCTTTGCAGTTTTCCTTCATCCCCGCTGCATGAATTGCCACCCTTCGGACGACCGGCCGCTACAGGGAGATGATAGCCATCCGCATGCGCAAAATGTCCAACGTGGGCCCCTGGGCGA
>JASHRU010000338.1 GCA_030037225.1 Candidatus Acidiferrales bacterium
TTCCCTCGGCGCAATGCCGCGTGCGGTGCGCGAGCGCATGGCCGCCTACACCGAATCGTGGGCCGTTCGCGGCGTGCGCGCGTGGGACGAGGAGTGGTGGACGCTGGCCGGCGAAGTGGGCGACCAGATCGGACGGATCATCGGCGCGCCTCCCGGCAGCGTTTCCGTCCATCAGAACGTGACGCTCACCCAGGCCGTGGTCGCCTCCTGCTTCGATTTCACCAAGCCGCGCAACAAGGTCGTTATGGTGGACCTGGAATTTCCCTCCATCCTCTATTTCTACCTCGAGCAGCGCCGCCGCGGCGCAGACGTCGTAGTGATCCCCAGCGACGACGGAATCCATCCGCCGATGCAGAAGATCCTGGACGCGATTGACGAACGCACCCTGCTCGTGCCCATTTCTCTCGTCCTGTTCCGCAGCGCGGCCATCGTGGATGCGCGCGCTATCGTGGAGAAGGCGCATCGCGTCGGCGCCCGCGTGGTGCTCGACGTTTTCCAGGCCGCGGGCACACTTCCCGTGGACGTGACCGCGCTCGGCGTGGATTTTGCCGTGGGCGGCGTGCTCAAGTGGCTGTGCGGCGGGCCCGGCGTCGGCTATCTCTACGTTCGTCCCGACCTCGCGCCCAAACTCGAGCCCTCCCTCACCGGCTGGTTCGCGCACAAAAATCCGTTCGCCTTCGATCCGCGGCCCATCGAACGCACCGGCACGGGATTCCGCTTCCTGACCGGAACGACCCAGATCCCTTCGCTCTACGCTGCTGGCCCCGGGCTCGAAATCATCGCTGCCGCGGGCGTCGAAAACATCCGCCGCAAGTCCATGGAAATGACGGCGCACCTGATTCGCGGCGCGAGCGAGCGCGGCTGGCGCGTGAACACTCCTGCGGATCCCGCTGCGCGTGCCGGAACCGTTTCCGTGGATTGCCCGCACGCGGAGGACGTGAAGAACGCGCTCATCGCACGCAACATCCTGGTGGACTATCGCCCCAAGGCCGGTGTGCGCATCTCGCCTCACTTCTACAACCGCGTGGACGAGCTCGATCTGGTGCTCGATGCCATTTCGGAAATCCTGGCCACGCGCCCCTGGGAACGGCATCCGGCCGAAGTGTAGTTATGACCGGTATCGATTTATTCGCGGCCCAAAGGCGCGCCATGGTCGAGCACCAGCTTCGCGCGCGCGGGATTCGGGATGCCCGCGTGCTGGACGTGATGCTCGAGATTCCGCGGCACCTCTTCGTCGCGCCCGACATCGTCGAGAGCGCCTATTCCGACCAGCCGCTTCCCATCGGCCACGGCCAGACAATTTCCCAGCCGTATATGGTCGCGGCCATGACGGAAGCGCTCGAGCTTGAAGGCACCGAACGCGTGCTGGAAGTAGGCGCAGGCTCGGGCTATCAGGCGGCGATTCTCGGCAGGCTCGCGCGCGAGGTGATTGCGCTCGAACTCGAGCCCAGCCTCGCGGTGTCCGCCGCTGCCCGACTGGCACGCCTCGGGTTTGCCAATGTACGCGTGCTGGCCGGAGACGCCTCCGGGGGATATCCAGAGATGGCGCCCTACGACGCGATTGTGGTTTCGGCCGCGGCGCGCACGGTTCCGCAGCCCCTGCTCGACCAACTCGCGGAAGGCGGGAGGCTGCTGATTCCCGTCGGACCCGCCGACAGCCAGGAACTGCTGCGCTTCCGCCGCGAGGGAACGGAATTCACGCGCGAGGCGCTGCACTATTGCCGGTTCGTTCCTCTGCTCGGCCGGCACGGCCAGCATGAAAGCGGAGCGGCATGAGCGCGCCGGAGCCCGCGCTCACCATCGTGATTCCGGCCTACAACGAGGAGAGGCGGCTGCCGCCCACGCTGGAAAAAATCCGGGCATGGATCGCGCAGAAGGGAATCGCGGCGGAAGTGCTGGTGGTGGACGACGGTTCGACGGACGGCACGGCGCGGGTAGTCGAGGACCACAAGAGCTCGTTTGCATCGATTCGCGTATTAAGCAATGGCCGGAATTTCGGCAAAGGCTACAGCGTGCGGCATGGAATGCGCGAGGCGCGCGGCCGCATCGGGCTGTTTACCGATGCCGACCTCTCCGCGCCGATCGAGGAGGCCGACAAACTGTTGGCCGCGCTGGAATCGGCGGACGTGGCGTTCGGTTCGCGGGCGCTCGACCGCCGGCTGATTTTTGTGCACCAGTCGCGGTTGCGCGAGCTGGCCGGAATTGTGTTCAACAAAATCGTCCAGCTCGTTCTGTGGATTCCCTTCGTGGACACGCAATGCGGCTTCAAGGCCTTTCGCATGGAACACGCGCGAATTTTGTTCGAGCAGCAGCGCATCGAACGATTCGGCTTCGATCCCGAGCTGCTCTATCTGGCGCGGCGGCACGGATTGCGCGCCGTGGAAATTCCGGTGCGCTGGGCGCATCACCCGGAGACAAAGGTACACGTGTACCGCGACAGTTTCCTGATGCTCGTGGAGCTCCTCGCCATCCGCTGGAACGCGCTCTGCGGACGTTATCCGCGGCAGAAAGCAAGCGCGGCGTGAGGGGGCTGGCAGCCTTCCGGGCGCTCTCAGGAACGCGAGTGGGCATCACGGCCCGCGGTCATCGCGAAGGCCTTCTTCAGGATGCGCGTGGCCGTGGGCGTCAGGTCATAGGCGCCGAGATCGGATTCGGCCACCCAGGCAACGTCGGTCACGTCGCCGCCGGCGCGCGCCTCGCCGGAAATGCGCTCGCAGAGGTAGTCCATAATCACAAAGTGGTAGCGCGGGCGGACGCTGGGTTCGTCCGGTTCGCGAAAAATCCGTTCGAAAACCTCGATCAGTTCCACGATGCGAACGCGGAGGCCGGTCTCCTCCTCCATTTCGCGCCGCGTGCCTTCTTCCAGAGTTTCGCCGGTTTCGAGCGTGCCTCCGGGGATGGACCATTGGCCTTTGAGCGGTTCGCCGCCGCGGCGGATCAGCAGGGCGCGCCCGTTTTCGATTACAACGCCGCCCACGCCGACCACCGGGCGCTCCG
>JASHRU010000339.1 GCA_030037225.1 Candidatus Acidiferrales bacterium
GGCAACGTCCGCTTCGCCGCGGGCGAGTTGTTCGGCGCATTGAGAGGGGAGCGTGAAGGTGAGGTCGTATTTGCCGGCGAGGGGGCCGTGGGTGAAGCCCCAGACGAGGGGGGCCGTGTTGAGGTACTGCACGCCGGAGATGCGGATTTTTCCCACTGAGATTGGTTTTCCGTCCTCGACTATAGCATGCGTTTGTGGCCCAGATGGCTCATCACAAGTGGCGAGTGGCGAGTGTCTGGAACCAATGAGCCAGATGGAGACACGGGAAGTTTCGTAAGTTTCGACGGTGTTGGAGCAACATCCTCGGGCTGACAGTTGAACCGCGATCCCGGCAAGACGTCCACGGTTTTGCTTTTGAGGCGGAATATCGCCCCCCACCCCCCCCCGGGGAATGCGTAATTGCATGGGAATAAAGAACTTCAGAAAAATTGAGTGTGTAAGAGTATGAAAACAAAGGGCGGTGATGAACGGTCCCGAAGCCTCGGAGTGGCTGGGGGCGAGTGACTAGACGCGAGCCGGGGACAGACAAGATGCGTGCTACTGCTTTGATGGCGGAATATCGGTCGCACCCCCCACCCTTTTTCATGGATCGTTGTGATTCTAAAGGGACTTTAAGTCCAGTGTTTTGGAAGAGTGGCAAACAAAGGAGTTGCGCCAAGACTTGTGTCTCTTGGATGGATCTAATAAGGGGCATGGATATTCATCCCGATTGTATATTATCATATCAGTATCAGGAAGTCAAGGAAAATCAGCGAGTTTCGCAAGTTGAGACGAGTCAGGGGTTGAACTCCCTGAGGTGCGGGTCTGCGGCCAGCCAAGACGCCTGGCTGCCCGCCTCGGCGGGCAAGGGACAGGCAGGCGCCGATGCAGCGGGTGGAACCCGCCTTCGCGATGTAGGCGCTTGGGCGCGGCGGGTAAAAGCGGCGAAGGAGGGAGCGGTGAGATCCCCACACGTTCGGGTATTTGAGCGGAATGTCGCGCCGCACTCCAAGTGGCGCGACTACCAGGCGAAAAGCAGATTCCTCACCGCCATTCCCGCTTCGCGGGACTGGGTTCGGAATGACAAATAGCCGTTATTTGTGAGTAAGCGCGAGCCAGCCGGCGCGTGAGATGCTCCAGACTTCGCTCGGAAACGTGCGACCGGCAAAAACGACATCGTGGCGGGGCCCGCGCGTTTCGCCGAGCCGTTCGGCCAAGGCCTGCGACGGCTTATTGTCAATGTGGATGACCGAGACGATGCGCTCCAGGCCCTGGGTAAGAAATCCGTAGGCCATGGCGGCGCGGGCGGCTTCGGTGGCGTAGCCGCGGCCCCAATAGGGCTTTCCCAGCGTCCAGCCCACTTCGAGAGCGGGCCATCCTTCCGGATAGAACAGACCCACGCGGCCGATGAATGCACGATCTTCCTTCCGTTCCACGGCCCACATGCCGAAGCCGCGCAGGCTCCAATGTCCGACCATCATGGCCATGTTTCGCCATGCGTCCGTACGGCTCATGGGCTCTCCGGAGAGATAACGCGCGACATCGGGGTCGGCGAGGAAAGCGGCATAGGGTTCGAAGTCGTCGCCACGCCAGCCGCGAAGGACGAGGCGTTCGGTGGTGAGAGAAGGAATCATAGAAGGCCTCCGTGCGGACACAGGAACAAGAGCGAAAAGCAGATCCCTCACCCCCATTCCCGCTTCGCGGGACTGGGTTCGGGATGACATCTGGCGGACGAATCCTTTACTGCAAGCCTTCGACCAGGTACAAGTTGCAGAGAATTCGTACCTTGCTAAAGACGCAGGTCCTGCTGCGCTGGGCGTAGGCCAACCGCAAGGGCATGGTCGAGCCCGCCTTGTCGGAAGGTTCGAAGGCCGCGAGCAAGGTGCGCCTGCCGTCAGGCAGTTCGACGCGGAAGATGCGCGCCTCCCAGGGCGTTGACGAGAAGACGATCAGAGCGCGTCCATCCTCCGTCCATTTGTCCAATACTTCCCCGGGCTCGACGCCCGGAATGATTTCGAGTTTCTGCGTCGTCAGATCCAACACGGCAGCTTCGCCGGAAGCGATGCGTCCCGCGATGCGCTTTCCATCGGCGGCGACGGCGACGCCCATGAAATCGGCAGAGCCCAAGGGCCGCAAATTACCGCCGTCGAGATCCATCTGGTAGCTCCGAAGGGCCTGCCCCTCAGCCGCTCCGACGACCAACAGATGTTTGCCGTCCGGAAACCAAGCCACATGCTTGAGGCTCGTAATCTCTCCCACCGGCAAGCGACGGCTTTCTCCCGCGCCGATGGGATGCAGGACAACTTGCGGAGGCCGCGTGAGCAGCGTCGCCGCGAGCGTGGTTCCGTCGGGTGAAAAATCGGGATTGCCGCCGGGGCCCAGAGCTACCGGCGCCGAGCCGTCCAGTTTCCGGTAGACCACGAGGTAGAGCGGGCCCGCCGGCCCGCCATACTCGAGATAGGCAATCGCACTACCGTCGGGGAGAATATCGCCCATGACGGAGCCATCGAACCATTCCAAGCCGCGCCGTTCCTTGCCGGTTGCCGGGTCGACACCGTCGACTTCCGTCTTCTGCAGTTCGCTGGAAACCAGCACGCGGCCATCTGCCGCGATATCCAGAATGCGCATATTCTGCGGCGTGGCGAGGATGGTGCGGAGCTTTCCCGCGAGGCTCACGGCGAGGAGTTGCCGATCGGTGGAATCGGCAGCGGTGAACCAGATTTCCTTCCCATCCCGCGACCAGGCGAGTCCCTGGGTGGTGGCAAAATCCGCGGTCAACTGCTTGCGGCTGCCTGTGGCATCCACGATGGAAATCCAGCCCCGGTCGTCGCCGTAGACGGGATGTTCGACGAAGGCGACTTCCTGGCCGGACGGAGAAACACGCACGTAGTCCAAGTACCCAGCGGTGGAATAGATGATCTTGCCCTCGGGATACTCGAGCTGGACTTTGCGGTTGGCTCGACGGACAACCGCCAGGGTCTTGCCATCGGGCGCATAATCGGCCGCAATCACTTCGTTCTCCTGGGGACGCGGCGTGCCTCCCGACATTTGCGCCCGGGCCATGGTTCCGTACGAAAACCAGGATTCGCGCACGGTATCGAGTTCGAGCTCGAGATCACCGCTGGGAGAGACCGCGAACAGGCTCGCGCTGGGAAGATCGACTTTCGTCGATTGCGGAAATTCCATCCGGACGGAGTAGACCTGGGGCGGATCGGAGTTCCATTGAGCACTGTAGACGACGGTTTGCCCATCCCGAGCGAAGCGCGCATTCGAGATATAGCCTTGCTGGTAGGTGAGCTGGGTGAACTTGGGCTGCGGTCTGACGGCGGAGCGAACGGCGAGCAGCCAAGCGGCCGCTCCGACCGCAATCATGCCCAGCACCGCGGCAGCCCAGGGCAGCCAGGCCCGCTGGGCCTTCGGCCGATCAAGGGCCGGCAGCGGGGCCGGGGGCGAGGCGGTGACGGCGGCCGTTGCCGAGGTTCCGCTGAGTGATTCGATGGCAAAGGCGAGGTCGCTGGCGGACTGAAATCTGCGCTCGCGATTCTTTTCAAGGCAGCGGGAGAGAATCCGCTGCAGCGCCAGCGGGGCCTGCAATCCCGTGCCGCTCATCTCCGGCGGCTCTTCGCGCAGGATAGCGGTCATGGTTTCCGCGGAGGTGTCGCGCCTGAAGGCGCGTTTGCCCGCGAGCATTTCGTAGAGCACGGCGCCGAAGCTGAAGATGTCGGAGCGCGCGTCGGTAGGTTCGCCGCGCACCTGTTCGGGCGACATGTAACCGACGGTGCCCATGACCGTGCCGGGCAAGGTAGCGGGACTGGTGAGAGTGGCGGCAGCGTCTTGAACTTCCGCCGCCGACACCAGCTTGGCCAAACCGAAATCGAGAACTTTGACGCGGCCATCGAGCGTGAGGAACACGTTTTCCGGTTTCAGGTCGCGGTGGACGATTCCCTTCTCGTGGGCGGCGGCGAGTCCGGAGGCCACGCCGAGCGCGTACTCGATGGCGCGGCGAACGGGGAGAGGGCCGGATTCGAGCTTTTCGCGAAGGGTTTGGCCCTCGAGAAGCTCGCTGACCAGGAAGGGGGCGCCCTGATGCGTTCCAATATCGTGGATTCCCAGAATGTTGGGATGGTTCAAGGCGGCAATCGTACGAGCTTCCTGCTGGAAGCGGCGCAAACGATCAGGGTCTCTGGCGAGCGATTCGGGTAGAACTTTGATGGCGACGTCGCGTTCGAGCCTGGTGTCGCGGGCGCGATAGACTTCGCCCATTCCTCCAGCCCCGAGGGGCGCAGCAATTTGGTATGGGCCGAGTCTGGCGCCGGAGGCAAGAGTCATGGGCGCGCGCATTATATCGTTTGGAGCGGGGGCTGAGGGGGAATCTGCGGTGCCGGACGGCTGCTCCGCAAAGAGGTGAAGGCGAAGATCGAATCCACCGTGGCGGACAACTAGGGCAGAGGCTAATGGCCCTTCCTCGCCACGGCGAGTCAGGGTAAAGGAGTGGCGAACGAAGACAGGAGAACAAAGTGGATTCCGCCACAGCGGGCACTCCGAAGAAGGCACATGCGGGCTGGGTGTTTGGGGCACGACATGTCGTGCCCCTACGAAAGCAAAGTCCGCGGCGCTTGACAAAACGAGCGGCGTGGAGAAAGGTCTTGGCCTGCTTGCGGAGGAGATTGATGCGGCGAATGTATTTGGTCTTTCTACTGCTTTTCTCTTGTGTTGACCTCGCGCTGGCTCAGAAGCCCGCTGAGACTGCCGGTCCAACGACAATTGCGGCGAAGACAGCGGGGATGCAGAAATTGCCGGGTTATATTCCGCTCTACTGGGATGAAAAGGCCGGAAAGATGTGGCTTGAGGCGGGGGACTGGGGCACGGAGTTTCTCTACATCGAGTCGCTGCCGGCGGGCGTGGGCTCGAACGACATCGGACTCGACCGCGGGCAACTGGGGCAAACACGCGTGGTGCGGTGGGAACGCAGCGGGCCGAAGGTGCTGCTGGTGGAGGCGAATTATCGCTACCGGGCCGTGAGCGACAGCGCGGACGAGCGGCGCGCGGTGCGGGAATCGTTTGCGGAGTCCGTGCTGTGGGGCTTCGACGCGGCCGCGGAGGAAGACGGACGCGTGCTGGTGGACGCGACGAGCTTTTTCCTGCGCGATACGCACAATGTGACCGGCACGCTCGGGCGCACGCACCAAGGCAACTTTCGTGTGGACGCTACCCGCTGCGCTTTCTTCCTGCCGCGGACACGGAATTTCCCGCTGAATACGGAAGTCGAGGTAACGCTGACGTTCACGGGGGAAGAGCCGGGGAACTGGCTGCGGCAGGTGGTGCCGACGCCGAACGCGGTAACGGTGCGGGAGCACAGCTCGTTTGTGAAGCTGCCCGAGCCCGGCTACAAGATGAGGCGTTACGATCCGCGCGCGGGGTATTTCGGCATTGCGTACGCGGACTACGCGACGCCGGTGGGCGAGCCGGTCGAGAAACGCTACATCGCGCGGCACCGGCTGGCGAAGAAGGACCCGAGCGCGGCGATGAGCGAGCCGGTCGAGCCCATCGTTTATTACCTCGACCGGGGCGCGCCCGAGCCGATCCGCTCGGCGCTGATGGAGGGGATGCGCTGGTGGAACCAGGCGTTCGAGGCGGCGGGATATAAGGATGCCTTCCGCGTGGAACTGATGCCGGAAGGCGCGGACCCGATGGACGTGCGCTACAACCTGGTGCAGTGGGTGCACCGGTCGACGCGCGGCTGGTCGTACGGCGGGGCGGTGACGGACCCGCGCACGGGCGAAATGCTGAAGGGACACGTGACGCTGGGCTCGCTGCGGGTGCGGCAGGACTATCTGATCGCGGAAGGCCTGCTGGCGCCCTACACAGGCGAGGACGTGCCGCCGGAGATGCTGGCGATGTCGCTGGCGCGGCTGCGGCAGCTCGCGGCACACGAGGTGGGCCATTCGCTGGGATTGCTGCACAACTTCGCGGCCAGCACGAACAATCGCGCCTCGGTGATGGATTATCCGCACCCGCTCGTTACGCTGGGGAAAGACGGCGTGCCGGATCTCTCGAATGCGTACGCTACTGGAATCGGGGAATGGGACAAAGTGGCGATCGCCTACGGCTACCAGGATTTTCCGCCGGGCACCGACGAGCAGCAGGGCCTCGAAGCAATTCTGCGGGGCGCGCGCGAACGCGGTTTGCGTTATTTGACGGATCAGGACGCGCGCCCGCCGGGGAGCGCGAGCCCCATCGCGCACCTGTGGGACAACGGAACGAACGCGGTGGACGAGCTGAACCGGCTGATGACCATCCGGGCGGCGGCCTTGAAGCGGTTTTCCGAGCACAACATCCGGGCAGGCGCGCCGATGGCGACGCTGGAGGACGTGCTGGTTCCGCTGTATCTGCTGCACCGCTACCAGGTGGAAGCGGCGATCAAAGAAATCGGCGGCGTGGATTACACGTTTGCCCTTCGCGGGGACGGCCAGAAGCCGGTGGCGCCGGTGGCGGCAGAGGAGCAGCGGCGCGCGCTGGAGGCCGTGCTGCGCACGCTCGATCCGGCCGCGCTCTCGCTGCCCGAGGCGGTGCTGCGGCTGATCCCGCCGAAGCCTCCGGAGTATGAGCGCGACCGCGAAGATTTCCACGGGCACACGGGACTGACCTTCGATGCAGTAGCGCCGGCGGAGGCAGCGGCAAATCATGTGACGGCGCTGTTGCTCGACCCGGAACGCGCCGCGCGTCTGGTGGAAGGCCACGCGGAAGACGCGAAGATGCCCGGGCTCGAGGAAATCGTGGACCGGCTGCTGGCGGCGACGTGGAAGTCGCCGCGCGCGGCAGGCTACGCGGGAGAGGTGGGGCGGACGGTGGACGACGCGGCGCTCGAACATTTGTTCGCGCTGGCGATGAACGAACGGGCGCCGGCTCAGGTGCGCGCGGTGGTCTGGGCGAAACTCGAGGAATTGCGCAAATGGCTCGGGACGCAGACGGCGGCGCCCGACGCCGCACAGCGCGAGCACTTTGCCTATGCGGCGGCGCGGATCGGGCTGTTCCAGAAAAATCCGAAGGACTGGAAGCCCGCGCCCACTACGGAAATTCCAGAAGGCCAGCCCATCGGGATGGACGCGTCTGCGCTGACGCCCTGGATTTGCGATGCGGAAGAGGCGCCCTGGCCCTGAGCCGGCTCGTGGCACAATGAAGGCGGACCCATGAACCGGCGTCGATTCCTGGAGGTGACCGCGGGCGTGTCGGTCGCCGCGTTCCTGCCTGATGGCGCCCGCGCAGCGCCCACTCGGATTGTGGTGGTCGGCGCCGGAATCGTCGGCAGCACGATCGCCTACCATCTGGTGCGGCGGGGCGCGCAGGTGACGCTCCTCGAGAGAGCGAAGCCGGCCTCGGGCGCGACGGGAAATTCGTTTGCCTGGATCAATGCCACGTTTTCCAAGCAGCCGCGGAATTACTTTGATCTGAACCTGCTGGGAATTTTTGGCTGGCGGCGCATGGATCACGAGTTCTCCGGCGACCTGAAAATCCAGTGGGGCGGAAGCGTGGAGTGGTATCCCGCGGGAGCCACAGCGGACGCGCTGCGCAAAGACGTGGCGCGCGCCGAGCAATGGGGCTACGCCGTACACTTCGTGGACCAGATCGAATTCCACCGCCTGCTGCCCTTCTTGATGCCGGAGCCGTTTGCCGCGGCCAGCTTCAGTGAGCGCGAAGGCGCGGTGGACCCGGTGCATGTGACGCAGACGATTGTGGACCGGGCAAAGCAGCTCGGCGTCGACGTGATGATTCCCTGCGAAGTGACCGGATTGGTGCGCGCGAACGGCAAAGTGAGCGCGGTGGATACAACGAACGGCCGCCTGGAGCTGGATACGCTGGTGCTCGCTTCCGGCGTGCAAACGCCGCATCTGGCCGCCATGGCCGACGTACGGGTACCGCTGAAGGATTCGCCCGGCGTTCTGGCGCACACGGCGCCGGTCGCGCCGCTGCTGGATCGTGTGGCGCTGGGGCCCCAGGCGCACATAAAACAGAATCCGGACGGCCGCGTGGTGACGGGAAGCGACTTTGGCGGAACTCCGGTGACGGATTCGAGCCCGGCGTTCGGCCAGAAGCTGTTGGACCGCGCCGCGGCCTATTTGCCCGAGCTCGCGCAGTCGAAACTGGAGTTTGTGACCCTGGGCTGGCGGGTGATGCCGCAGGACGAGTACCCCATTCTGGGCTTCGCGGACAGCTGCCCCAATCTATATATCGCCGCGACGCACAGCGGCGTGACGCTCGCGCCCATCATCGGCCAGTTTGCGACGACGGAAATCCTGGATGGGGCGCGCGTGGATATGCTGGCGCCGTACCGGCTTTCGCGGTTCGGGTGAGAAACGGGCCGCGGGGCTCTCTCCCCTTACTACAAGGCGTAGCCTTGACAGTACAGTAAAGCCCGCATAGCCTCAGCGCGGGTCATGCCATCGGATTCCTATCTGGGCTGGCTGGCGCTTGGGCTGACGCCGGGTCTAGGAGCGCGGCTGGCGGGAAAGCTGCTGCGGGAGTTCGGCTCGCCGGAGGCGGTATTTGCCGCGTCGCTCACGGCGCTCGAAGCTTGCAGCATACCTGCCGAGGCGGCGCAGGCGATCCGGTCGCAGCAGCCGCTGCGGCTGGCAGAAAAAGAGCTGGCGCGCGTGCGGGAGCTGGGCTCGAAACTGCTCACCTGGGACGATCCCGCCTATCCGCGGCGCCTGCGGGAGATTTACGACCCTCCGCCTGTGCTCTATGTTCGCGGCAATGCGGAGCTGCTCGGGCGGCATTCGATTTCCATCGTGGGGTCGCGCAAACCCTCGCCGTATGGGGTGCAGATGGCGGAAAAGCTGGGGCGCGATCTGGCGGCGCGCGGACTGGTGGTAAACAGCGGGATGGCGCGTGGCATCGACGCGTCCGCACATCGCGGGGCACTCGACGCGCTGAAGCAGAGCGGGCGCGGCGCGACGGTGGGGGTGCTGGGCACCGGAATCGACGTGATCTATCCGAAGGAGAACCGAAAGCTTCACGAAGAGATCGCGCAGCACGGCTGCCTGATTTCGGAGTTTCCGCTGGGCAGCTTCGCCGCGCCGCAGAATTTCCCAGTGCGCAACCGGATTATCGCCGGGATGGCGCTGGGCGTGGTGGTGGTGGAGGGAGCGCAGTATTCGGGGTCGCTGATCACGGCGCGGCTGGCGATGGAGTTCGGCCGCGAAGTGTACGGGGTGCCCGGCAATGTGACGCACGCGGGAAGTTTCGGACCGAACCAGCTCATCAAACAGGGCGCGAAGCTGGTGACCGGCTGGGAGGACGTGGTCGAAGAGTTGCCCACCGACATCCGCGGCGAGCTGTTTCCGGCAGAAAGCGTCTCCAGCGAAGAACGCGCCACACTGCTGGAAACGACGTTTTCGCCGGCGGAGAAGACTTTGTACGGGCTGCTTTCCGCCGACGCCGCGCGACACGTGGACGAACTGGTGGAACTTTCGGGGCTGAGCTCGAGCGAAGTGCTGGCCGCACTGTTCGAACTGGAAATGCGCGGGGCGATCCGGCAGATGCCGGGGAAACACTTTGTGAAATCCCTCTTGTAAGTCTTTGCCCGAGTGTGACTAAGATGAGGCGCGAGATGAGGGGAGGCGCGCTGCGGTAACCTTTGGGGGGAAGCGCGCATCCATTCAGGGCAAAGAGGCCACAGAACACCGATCCGTTTATGGCACGGTCGCTCGTCATTGTCGAATCGCCCGCGAAGGCGAAAACCATCAACAAATACCTGGGACGCGACTATGTGGTGAAGGCGTCCTACGGCCACGTGATGGACCTGCCGCGCAAAGAGATCGGCATCCTTCTGCCCGGAGAGAACGGCAGCAAGAAGCGAAAACGGAAGGCGAAGGCCGCGGGGAAAGAAAACGCAAAGAAATCGCCCAGGACTCCCGCCGCGACCCCCGAGACCATCTTCGAACCGAAGCTCCAGATCATTCCCGGCAAGGCGAAAGTGATTAACGACCTGAGGCGAGCGGCCTCGACCGCGGAAGCCATCTACCTGGCGGCGGACCCGGACCGGGAAGGCGAAGCGATTTCCGCGCATTTGAAGCTGGTGCTCTCCAAGCCCGCGCGCTTCACCATCGACGAGGCAGCGGAAGCGGGAAAGAACGGCAACAAGAACGGGAAGCACGCGGAACCGAAGGCAAAAGAGAAGAGCGCGAAGGCGGCACCGGCGCGCGCCGCAGATCCGAGGAAGATTTTCCGCGTCAGCTTCAACGAAATCACGCAGAAGGCCGTGAGAGAGGCTTTCGAGCACGCCGGCCAGGTGAACGAAAACCTGGTGGACGCACAGCAGGCGCGGCGCGTGCTGGACCGCATTGTGGGCTACAAGATTTCGCCGCTGCTGTGGGACAAGGTGCGCCGGGGGCTTTCCGCCGGGCGCGTGCAGACGGTGGCGCTGCGGCTGATTGTGGAGCGCGAGCAGGAAATCCGGGCGTTCGTCCCCAAGGAATACTGGACCATTCACGCGCTGCTCGAGGCGAGCGCGCCTCCAGCCTTCGAAGCCAAGCTGGTGAAATACCAGGGTTCAGACATCGAGGTCCCGAACGAAGGGGAGGCGCAGCGCATCGTGGCCGCGTGCGAGGCCGCGCGCTGGCAGGTGGCCGCGGTGACACAGAAGGAACGCCGCCGGTATGCGCCGCCGCCATTCACGACGTCGAAGCTGCAACAGGCCGCGTACAACCGGCTGCGCTACACGGCCAAGCGCACCATGGCGCTGGCACAGCGGCTCTACGAAGGAGTGGAGCTGGGAGAAGAGGGAAGCGTCGCGCTGATTACCTACATGCGAACGGATTCGGTGCGCGTTTCGGCCGACGCGCTCACGCAGGTGCGGGAGTTGATTCCCGGAGCCTATGGCCCGGATTATCTCCCGGAGAAGCCGAACTTCTACCGATCGAAGAAAGAAGCGCAAGAGGCGCACGAGGCGATCCGTCCGACAGACGTTACGTGGCGGCCGGAGGAAGTGCGGCGCTACCTGGACGACGATCTGTTCAAGCTCTACCAGCTCATTTGGCAGCGGTTTGTGGCCTCGCAGATGGTGCCCGCCGTATTCGACCAGACGACCATCGACATCGCCGCGGGCGAGTATACGTTCCGCGCGTCCGGCTCGGTGGAAAAATTCAAGGGCTACCTAGCGGTGTATCAGGCTGCGGCGGGCGACGACGAAGAGGCAGACTCCGGCGCGGAAGGGGGCGCGCTGCCGCAGTTGACGGAGGGAGAAGCGCTGCGGCTGGAAAAGATCCGGCCGGAGCAGCATTTCACCGAGCCTCCGCCGCGGTACACGGAAGCGACGCTGGTGCGCGAGCTGGAAGACAAAGGCATCGGCCGGCCGTCCACGTACGCGACGATCATTTCCACCATCGTCGAACGGGAATACGTGCAGAAAGACCAGGGCCGCTTTACGCCCACGATGCTGGGCGAGCGCGTGAGCACGCTGCTGGTGAAAAGTTTCGCGGACATTTTCGACGTGGGCTTTACGGCCAAGCTCGAAGAAGAACTGGACGAGATCGAGGAAGGCAAGATCGACTGGCGCAAATCGGTGTCCGATTTTTACAAGCCATTCGTGGAAGACCTGGAAAAAGCCGAAGGCGAGATGGCTTCCTACAAGGCGGGGATACCGACCGGCCAGAAGTGCGAGAAATGCGGCCAGGGCGAGCTGCTGGAACGAATCAGCCGCCTCGGATTTTTCCTGGGCTGCAGCCGCTATCCCGAATGCGATTACATTTGCGACCTGGCGCCGGAAACCAGGGGAGAAGAAGTCGAAAGCGAGGCCGGGCCCGAATACTGCGACAACTGCGGCCGCGAGATGATCATCAAGCGCGGGCAGTGGGGGCCGTTCCTGGCGTGCAGCGGTTATCCGAATTGCCGGACCACGCGGCGCATTGTGCAAGGTACGCGGCGCGCCCGCCAGCCGGACCAGCCGGTGGGCGAGAACTGTCCCGAGTGCGGCCAGCCGCTGCTGATCAAGCACGGCCGGTACGGCGAATTCATCGGCTGCTCCGGCTATCCGAAGTGCAAGTACATCCGGTCGAAGACGCTGGGAATCAAATGCCCGAAGTGCGGGGTGGGCGAGTTTGTCGAGCGGCGCGCGCGAAAAGGGCGCATGCGCGTTTTCTACGGCTGCAACCGGTATCCGGAGTGCGATTTCACCACGCCGCACCGGCCCATCGGGGAGCCCTGCCCCAAGTGCGGCGCGGCATTCGTGGTCGAGAAACGGTCAAAGAACGGCCCTCCGGTGCGCGTGTGCCTCAACGAGAAGTGCGACTGGGAGATGATTGTGGCTCCGGAAAAACCCGCGGAGCCGGAGCCCGCGGAATTCCACGCCGGCGCCGCGAAAACCTGAGCCGCGCCCCGCGCCGAGGCGACCTGCATCGTTTGGACAACGAGTCCCCGCCCAGAAACGATTCCGCCTGGCATACGTCCTACAATTTTTCCGGGGCCTCGAATGAAAGCCGCTATGGATCGCTACCTCTACCATCTGCGCACCGAACGCAACGCCTCGCCCCACACGCTGCGGAATTACGAAAGCGACCTGAGGCAGTTCCTCGAGTACCTGACCCCGCCGGAAGCGGCGGAGCCCACGCTCGAGAGCGTGGATCATCATTTGATCCGCGAGTACGTGGGATGGCTGTACGACCAGAAGTTCGAGCGCTCCTCGATCGGACGGAAACTGGCTACGTTGCGCTCGTTTTTCCGCTTCTGCGTGCGCGAGGGCCGCATGTCGTCGAATCCGGCGCGGCTGGTGCCCACGCCGAAGGTGGCGCGCCGGCTGCCGGAAGTTCCGGGCACGGAGGAAATGAACCGGTTTCTGGACCACATGAAGTCGTACCAACCGCCTGCACGACAGAGACGCGGAGCCAAACAGACCGCAGGTGAAGAGAGCGGCGAGCGAAGCGGGGCCGACCAGCCGCTGCTCGAGCGCGACCGGGCCATTTTCGAACTGCTCTACGGTTCGGGGCTACGCGTGAGCGAGCTGGTAGGCTTGAACCTGGAGGACGTGGACCGCGAAGCGCAGATGCTGCGTGTGCGCGGCAAGGGACGCAAAGAACGGCTGGTGCCTTACGGCAAGAAGGCCCAGCAGATGCTGGAAGCGTACGACGCGGTGCGCACAGCGCTGCTGGCCCGCACGCGGAACGGACGCGCAGCGCAGGCGGTGTTCCTGAACTACGCGGGCCGGCGCCTGCGCGCGCGATCGGTGGACCGCATCGTGAAAAAGTACATGCGGCTGCTTTCGACCGGATGGAACGCGCATCCGCACACTTTCCGGCATGCGTTTGCCACACATCTGCTGACCGAAGGCGCGGACCTTCGCGCAATCCAGGAACTGCTGGGACACAGCTCGCTCTCCACGACGCAACGATACACACACGCCTCAATCCGCCATCTGATGGACGTTTTCGACAAATCGCATCCGCGCGCCTGACGAAGCCTGCAAGGGCAGGAGTGCGCGCTTATACTGCCGCCTTCCAATACACGGTGTAGCGCTCATCGAATATGCTGTAGAGAGGCGACAAGCGGATCGGGTCTTTGCGGCCGATGCTGCGGAACTCAAGCGACCCTCCCGGTACCGGCTCGATCCAATCTGCGGAGGAGCCCAGACTACGAGCGATCGCCGGAACGGTGATTCCCTGCTTCGGATCGGGTCTCAGCGGACCGTAAATCATCTCGCGCACGAGACCCGAGTTGCCCAGCCGCCCGGCGAGCGCCAACGGGCCGTACATCGCAGCCTGAATCGATGGGTCGTCGGGCAGCGATTCCATCCGGAGGCTCATGGGCAGCCGCACATGGATCTGGTCGCCGTTTTTCCAGTCGCGAGTCAGGACAAAGTGGCCTGCGCCCATGCCGATGGATGAAGGAGGGGCACCGTTGATCGTGATGCCGAATCCAGAGCCGACCCAGGAAGGTGCGCGCACGCAAATCTGCGAGGAAACGCGGCCCTTGGTTCGCACATGGATCGTCGTGCCTTCCTCCTCCGGGAAACTCGTATCCTGTACCAGCGTGAGCCCCTTCTCCGGCCATTCCACTTGCGAGGAAATAAAAAGGTTGACGTAGATTCCCGCCGCGTCGTGCCAGTAAATCGAGTCGCCGAATTTCGCGAACTCCTCGGCGCCAGTTCCGGTGCAGCACCAGAAGGCTCCGAAGGACGTGCCAAACGTCCTCCAGAGCCCCGGCGCGAGTGAGAGGTAATACATCTTCAAGCCGTCGGAATCCTGCGTGCCCAGCCGGGCGTTGAACAGAGCGCGCTCATAGTAATCCATGGCGGCCGGATCGCCTGACCAGCCATAGATGTGGCGAGTAAGCTTCATCATGTTGTAGGAGCAGCAGCATTCCTCGGCCGCGGGCCCCAGCTGGCTGGCAATGGCATCCGGCGCATGCCAGAACTCGCCGTTGCTGGTGCCGCCCGTGCAGTAGATGTGGTGCTGGGTGACCATGCGGTAGAAGTTCTCGCTGATGTCCCGATAGCGCGTGTCCCCGGTCAGTTCGTATCCGCGCGCCGCGCCAATCACCTTGGGGATATTCGTGTTGGCGTGGTTGTGATCCAGCATGTCCTGGT
>JASHRU010000340.1 GCA_030037225.1 Candidatus Acidiferrales bacterium
CGGTCATGGTTACGTTGCCGGCCCCCGCGCCCACGAAGGTGTTCGAGATGCCATAGTTCTGCAGGAACGGCGAGCCGCCCAGGCTGACCACGCCCACCGTCGCGCCGCTCGTGTTCGGCAGGGCCAGCGAGCCCGCCAGGCTCAAGGTTCCGCTGGCGTTGAGCAGCATTTCCTGCGTGCCGTTGACCGCGGCGCCCAACAGCGTCTGGCCGGGGGCGGCCGAGGCCGGATCGATGTAGAGCGAGCCCTGCCCCACGCCCGTGCCCGTGGGTATGCTGGTGAAGCTCTGCTGCCCGCTGGCGTTGACCATGCCCGCAATATAAGTGGCCGTCTGCACCGCCGGATCGCCGATGCGGATGGTGTTCGATTCCCCGGCCACTCCGCTATTGCCGATGTAGATGTTGTTGCTTTCGCCCGCCGTGAGGTTGCTGCCGGAGTTCGCGCCGATCGCGATGTTGTTATTTCCGGTCGTGAGGTTCAGCAGCGCTTGCTGCCCGAGGGCGGAGTTGAAGCCGCCCGTGGTGATGGCTTCGAGCGACAGGGCGCCGAAGGCAGAGTTTTGAGCGCCCGTCGTGCTCGCGCCGAGCGCGAAGGTGCCGAATGCAGCATTGTTCCCGGCCGTCGTGGTGGAGGCGAGCGCGTAGGCGCCGAATGCGGCGTTGTTGCTGCCCGTGGTGTTGGCCGTGAGCGCGTTGTAGCCGAACGCGTCGTTGGGACTCGCCGAATTGGATTTGAGCGCGCTCGCGCCGAACGCGGAATTGTTGCTGGCCGACCCGTTGGAAAAGAGCGCGTTATATCCGAACGCGGAGTTGTTTCCGCCCGTGGTGTTGAAGACCAGCGATGAGGTACCGAAGGCCGAGTTGCTGGAGCCGGAGGTGTTGAAATCCAGCGCCGTGGCGCCGAAGGCGGAGTTGTTGGAGCCCGAAGTGTCCGCGTTCAGAGCGGACGTGCCCACCCCGGCGTTGTTCGCTCCGCTCAGCATCAGGTTTCCGGCCGACGTGCCCAAGAACGTATTCTGAGAACCCAGGGCCTGCAGGAAAGGCATGCCACCCAGCGTGATCACCCCGCTCGCGCCGCCTGCCGAGGTGCCCGGAAGCGCTAGGTTGCCGTTCAATGCGATGCTTCCCGCCGCGAAGCTGCCCGTGCCGTCCCTGCGCACGATGGCATCGGGAGTTTCGATCGATACGGCGCTCGAGACCACTGTCGTGCTCTGAGTTCCTGTAACCTCTCCCATCAGGTTGCCGGTGAAGTTCGTCGCGGTCGCGGCGGTGACGCCGGTGAGCCCCGCACCGTTGCCGGAGAAAGAGGAAGCGGTGATGCTGCCCATGAAGGTGTTGCTCATCGCGGCCAATTCCGGCACCACGGTCGGGTCAATCGCCAGCGTTCCCGATGTGGTGATGGTCCCGCCGGTCAGCCCGGTACCGGCCGTAATGCTCGTCACCGTTCCCCCACCACCAGTTCCCGAGGTGCCGCGCACTTCGGCACCGTTCAGCCCAACCGGAGCCAGCCCTGCCGAGGCGTTCGTGCTTGTCACCCGGCCAACCACCTGTCCGGCAGTTGGATACGTTGCCCCTGCGTCGTGGCAATCGCCCGCCACGGTCGAACTGATCTGCACGTAATCCCCTGCGGTCGTGGGTCCGTCAAACTCGCAACTCGGCCCTCCCACGTACGCCACCGTCGCATCCCCGGAAGTCCCCGCGTTTGCCACCACCACGCCGACGGCGCCGCCCGTGTCCGCCGTGCTCGTCACCACCACTTCCGATGGAGACGCGCTGTTCAACTTCGCCAGTTTGTTCAGCACCGTTCCCGTCGTCGTGTCGTTGGCTATAAGCGCCGCCAGATCCTGCGCGGTAATATCTCCCAGGCTGTCCACCCCGAATTTGGGCGTCCCATTCGCTTCGCCGACCACGATGTATCCGCCTGCCGTATTGTTGAACACCCCGGCCACGCCGCTCGGACTCGCCGCCGTGGCGTACACCCCGGCCGTCAGGCCTGAGGTCGCCAAATTCTCAAAAGAGCCGCCCGAGCCGGCCGTGCTCACTGACTGCCCGTAGACGCCTGTTATCACGCCCGTGGTTGCAGTGTTTATTCCGGACACCCCTGCCGCATTTGAAGTCCCGCCTGTAATGCCAATGATCCCAGTTCCGGAACCGTCTTGTGTCACGGCCAGCACATCTGTCGTGTTGCTCGCCGTTATGCTCTGCGCTCCGGAAAAGATGTTGGCGCCCAGCGTCGCGAATGCGCTGGCCGACATGCCGCCCAGCATCGCCACGTTCAGGTTCGGCACCATCGTCGTGGAATTCACTGAAATCGGCGCCGTCCCCGTCGCCACCGTCGAAATCAACTGCGTGTCCGTCCGGATCGAGCCTCCCATCACGTCCAACTGCTGCCCCGGCGACGTGTTGTTGATCCCCACGAAGCCGCTCATGCCGTTAATCGTCAGCCGTTCCGTGGTCGTCGTGCCGTTGCCTGCGAAGAAGCTCACCTTCGTGAACAGCAC
>JASHRU010000341.1 GCA_030037225.1 Candidatus Acidiferrales bacterium
CAGTATTCAGGCCCACGATGCCAGCACTCGCCGGGCTGTTCGTCTGGCCGTACACGCCATTCGAGCCGGCGCTTGCGGAGGCGGAGGTGTTCATGCCCGTCAGGCCGTTATATCCGGAGCCGTTTGTCATTCCTGACACAGCATGCCCGTCGTCGTGTTTACAGCCTGTGGCCCGTTGAAGATATTCATCGCGCCCAGTTGCGCGTACAGCGCGTTCGTATAACTGGTATCCAGGCTCAGCGTGACGTTGCCGGTGCTCGGGGTGCTGATAATCCCGTTCGTTCCCGTGACGCTGGTAACCCCACCGCCGCCCGAGCAGCCGGAGCCGCAAGTAACTGAGCCAGCCACGGTCAAGTTTCCGTTAATGGTTGCAGGACCACCTACGAGCAGCGTCGTGCTTCCCGTGCCGTTGCCGTTGCCTTCCACATCGAGCGTTGCTGCAGGAGTCGTCGTCCCGATGCCGACGTTCACAGAGTTCCCCCCGTTCACGCCGTTCACGGCCCCTAGCACCAGGCAGTTGCTGCATCCCACCACGGAGAACGCACCCACGGCGGTGGCGTTGGAATCGGTCCCGGTGGCGACCGCAGCCCCCGCACCCAAGAAGGTATCGCTGTCCACGGTGATCTCCGATTCGTCTGAAGTCTGGCCCGCAAGGATGCCCACGGCCGTGTTATTAGTGCCCGTCGTGTTGAGGCTGAGCGCGACCTCGCCGAGAGCAGAGTTGCCGCCCCCCGTGGTGTTCTCCTGCAGTGCGCGGTGACCGAATGCAGAATTCGCATTACCAATCGTGTTTTCGCGCAACGCCTCATCACCCACTGCAACGTTATAGGTACCGGAAGTGTTGCTGGCGAGAGCGCCCAGCCCGACGGCCTGTGCCGGTGTCCCCCCCGAACGATTCGCTGCACCTCCCGTGCTGCCGCTCGATGCCGGTCCGCCGATGGCGACGTTATTCGAACCGGTCGTGTTGGAGGCCAGCGCATTCGCTCCCATCGCCGTATTGTTCGTGCCCGTCATCGAGAAGTTGCCCGACCCAATGCCCACAAATGTGTTTGCAGAAGCGATTCCGTTCACACCGTACGCATGCGCGAAGCTGTCGCCGCCCAGCGTGATGACCCCCGCCGTGGGCTCGCCTCCACTCGCGGCCGTGAGCGGCAGGTTCAGTTGCCCGCCGAGTGTCAAGTCGCCTCCGCTGTCGAGTACCATTTCCGGCGTCCCGCCCACCGCCGCGCCAAATAATGTCTGCCCAGAGCTCGCCGATGCCGGATTGATATAGAGCGAGCCTTGGCCGGCACCCGTTCCCGTCGGGGCCGCCGTGAAAGTAGTTTGCCCCGTGATTGTCGTGCTCGTCGCCCCGGTCTGCAGAAACGCGCTTGGCGGCATTCCGCCCAGCATCAGTGCGTTGCCTGCCGTCGTCGCTGTGTCCGCGTTCCCGGTGATGTTGATTCCCGCCGTTCCCGCGCTCAGATTCGCCGGGTCGAGCGCCGTCAGCCCCGCTCCGCTGCCCGCGAATCCCGAAGCCGAGATGCTGCCCATGAACGTGTTGCTCATCGCTCCCAGTTGCGCGAATCCGCTGGCCGCCACGCCGCCCAGCAGCCCGGCGTTCAGGTTCGGCACCATCGTCGTTGATGCCACCGAAAGCGGCGCCGTCCCCGTCGCTGCCGTCGAAATCAACTGCGTGTCCGTCTGGATCGAACCCCCCTTCACGTCCAACTGCTGCCCCGGCGACGTGTTGTTGATCCCCACGAAGCCGTTCGCCCCGTTGATCGTCATCCGTTCCGAGGTCACCGTCCCGTTCCCCGCGTAGAAGCTCACCTTCGTGAACAGCACGCCGGGCGCGAACACCGCGTTGCTCGTCCCAATCACTCCCATCGCGTTCGAGCCGTTCAGAAACAACGCATTCGTGTTGATCGCGTCCGGCGAGGTGTTCCGAATGCCCGTCGCCAGCCCCGTGCCGCGGATTCCTCCGTTCACGTCCAGCGTTTGTGCCGGCGCTTCTCCAATCCCGATCTCGCTCCCCACCTGTTGGATCACCGAATTGCCCAGATCCCCGCTGGTGTCGATGAACATCGGGATGTAGCCCATCGTTTCCGTGCCCGCGCTCGCCGGCTTCTTCCCCTTCGTGGTCGTCGTGCTAGTCGTGCTCGCTGTTGTGGACGTTGCGCTCGTCGTTGCCGTCGTCGCGCTCGCCTCCGTCGGCGCCAGCGCATAGGCCGAAGCCGGCTTCCCTCCCAGCGTGTCCGCATCCGAAGCCTTCAGCGCATACGGCACGCTCACCAGCAAGATGCGCGCCTGCTCCCCCTCGCCCGGCAACTCCACCTTCACTCCCAGCCATCGCGGATCGCCCGAGGCAAACAGGTCGAGCGGCACGCCTTCGCTCTGCGTGCTGCCCAGCAGCACCGAGTAGTGGCCCTCGCCGTCCAGTTCCACGTTCTGGGTCTCCATCCACAGCGTGGCTCCGCCTTCCTGTTCCTGATAGATCGAAAACGTGAGGCCGAGGGAGCCTGTGCGGGGAGCGCCGGAAGCGTCTTTCGCGACTCCGCTAAATTTGATCAGGCGCGGCACGGGCAGGGCAGGAACCACCTGCGGCGGCGCAGCCAGCGGCTGGCCCCCGGCCTGCGGCTCGGCCGCCGGGACCGCAGCACTCTTCGCCGCGCCCGGCTCCTGGCCCGCCGAGGCGCTCGTCTGCGCTGCCACTCCAGGCACTACGAGCGCGCTCAACAAAAACACCGCGACTAGGTGAATCCGCTTCATGGCTGTTCCTCCATTTCGGAAAGAGGCGCGAGGCGACAAACTGTGGGTTCAAGAGCGCAGCGCTGGAAAAAGCCGGGAGTCCAAACTTGCCAGTCGTGGTCAGCCTTGATCACCGAACCGCTCCCCTGGTAGGAGCCTTTCGACATGGGGCCAGCCGCTCGGCTCCTCAGGCGGCAACAAAGCCTCGAATCTGGTGCCGCCGTGGTGGCGCCAGTCGAGACTGGGGACTCGCGCGAGAGTGCAGGCTAAGAGGCGAGAGGTCAATCGATTGCGACAGAATTTGTTCTGAATTAAATCTTAAGCGCTAGCGGTAAGATTCCACTACAGTTAGGGCGAAACTGGGAGGGAGCACGGGAGCCAAGTGCCCCGTGCTATACTCCCGCCCGCCCCCAAGTCTTTCCCAAGGACCGTGCATGCAGCCGGATAGCCGTCCCTCGACGCTTCGATTTGGGCCTTTTCTGGCAGACCTGCGCGCCGGCGAACTCAGCAAGAACGGTGCGCGAATCCGGCTCCAGGAAAAATCCCTGCGCGTCCTGGTGGCGCTGGCCGAGCGCCCCGGCCAGGTGGTCACACGCGAAGAACTCAAGAAGCGCCTGTGGCCCGACGACACCTTCGTCGATTTTGAGACCGGCCTGAACACCGCGGTCAGCAAGCTCCGCGACGCGCTTTCCGACCATTCCGAAAAGCCCCGCTACATCGAAACCATTCCCCGTCGCGGCTATCGTTTTCTTGTGCCCGTGGAATCCATCGAATCGAGCACTGCGCCCGCTTCGTCCGCGGCCCCACCCGGGGAAGCTTCGGAAGCCCTCCGCTCTGTGCCACTTCCTCCGGCGGCCGGGCCCGCGCTTCCGGCCAGAAAGTCGCGCGGCCTTTCGCGGGCCCTGGCGTGGACAGCGGGAATGCTGGCCGTGCTGCTGGCCCTTGCCTATTGGCTGCTCCAGGGCCGTCCGGCCTTGTCGTTTCACGCCCGCGACTCCGTCCTGGTGGCCGACTTCGAAAACCAGACCGGCGACCCGCGATTCGATAACGCCCTGGCTACAGCCTTTACCGTAAGCATCGCGCAGTCCCGCTATGCGAACGTGTTTCCGCGCAACCGCCTCGATTCCGTGCTCAAGCGCATGGGCAAAACCGCCGCTCAGCGCGTCACTCCCGCCGTGGGCCGCGAAATCTGCCAGCGCGAAAACATCCGCGGGATGATTGTCTGCAGCATCACGCGCACCGGACAGGAGTATGCGCTCACGGCAGAGCTGGTGGACCCGCAGACGGGAGATACCGTGCGTTCTTACACGGAGCGCTCCTACGGGGAAGATCACATCCTCGACGCCCTCGATGTGCTCTCGCGCGATATTCGTGAAGCGCTCGGCGAGTCGCTCTACCAGGTCCACCAGGCAGACAAGCCGCTCCCGCAGGTCACCACGCGCTCGCTCAGCGCCCTCCAGCAGTACGCCGACGGCAGAAACCTCTGGATGCACGCGAAATATCAGGAAGCAGTGACGCTCTACAAGGCTGCTCTCGCCGCCGATCCCGATTTTGCCATGGCCCATGAAGCGCTAGGCGCTGCCTACTACAGCCACATCTTCCACCAGCCGGAAGAGGGGCAAAAGGAATACGAGGCGGCGCTCTCGGAAGTCTCGCGGACCACTGAACGGGAGCGCATGATCATCGAGACGCGCTACGCGCAGGACCGCGGCCACTTGAACGATGCCGTTGCACTCTTCAACCTCTATTTGGACCGCTATCCCGACGATTCCCTCATGCGCTACGACTATGCCAACCTGCTGTGGAGAAACGGGCGGGATCGAGAGAGCATCCCCCAGTACCAGCAGGCTGCGCGTGTGGCGCCGGATTCCGCGAATATCTACATCAACCTGGCCGCGGCGGAACAGGGTCTGGGGGAATATTCCGAATCGCTGCGCTGGTACGCGAAGGCCTTTGCCACCGAGCCCCGCTATCTCAGCGTTGACAATATCAATCGCGAGTACGGCTTCACGCTCGTGGCCAATGGCCAGGACCAGGAAGCCGAAAAGGTATTTACCGCCCAGTTGGACAAGCCGGAAAGTAGGCAGGGCGGATTGCAATCACTGGCCTTCCTGGACCTCTACCACGGTCGCTACTCGAGCGCCCGCCGCCGCCTGGAGCAGGTCCTTGCGCTTCTTAACGGAAACGGGGTGCTCAGCGTCTCACGCCTCCATTTGCAGCTCAGCCTCGTCGCAGAAGGACAAGGCGACGCCCGCAGGCAGCGCCAGGAGCTCGATACTGCCGCGGGATTCCTGAAAGACATACAGGAAAAAGTGCTCTATGGCGCGTATCTCGGTGAGGCCTATGCCCGCGCGGGACTCACCGAGCAAGCGGAAAAAATTGATGCGATCATCCAGCCGCTAGTCGATCAAGACAATCAGATGCAGATGGGCTATCTGCACCTCGCGGAAGGCGAGATTGCCTTATCCGCCGGCCAGAACGAAAAAGCCATCGCATTGCTGATCCAGTCCGAAACAGAGAAACGGGACGGATTGACCGAAGAGGCCTTGGCCCACGCATACCACCAATCGGGGAACCTGGAGAAGGCGGTCTCCGCTTACGAAGAGCTGCTCGAGGGCCCAAACCGCTCCCTCGGCTGGGAAGCCCAGCTCCGCTGGCTGGATGCGCACTACGCTCTCGCCCAGGATTATCTCGCTCGCGGCGATCGCGAAAAGGCCCGGCAGACGCTGGCGGCGTTCTTGGATCTCTGGAAGGACGCGGACGCAAACCTGCCGCTGCGCAAGAAGGCTCTCGAACTCCAGGCGCAACTCACCCGATAATCTACTAGGGAAACGAATGCAGGGAATTTACTGGCCGAGGAAGTCGTGCTCGTATATCCGGCGCGTGTGGGCGATGCGCGCATCCAGCGCCACTGCCGCGTAATACGCGCATCCCGAACGCTCGTTCGTCGCCCACGCCGCGGCAGCGGGTATCATCGGTCCGAACAGCATCTGAATCATGCCTAGAAACGCGTGGTAGCCGCGAACGGCGCCGAGCTTGTAGGTGTCTCCGTTGGTCTCCGGGCAAAGCTCCACCAGCTTGCGAAGCCGCTGGAATTCCTCGCCGCTTACGCCCTGTCCTTCGATCCCGGCAGCTTCCCGCGCCGAGTCAGAAAGATCCACGCGGCGCCCCGCCGCCACCTGCAAGCGGCAGTAGGACACAAAGAACAGCATCAGCAGGTACAGCGACACCACCAAAATCACTCCGGCGATTATCATCGTGCGTGCGTCGCGGCGAGCTGTGCAGTAGCCAGCCGCGCCTCCTCCGGAACTCTCCAAAGCGTGCAGGCCCACGCCAGCGGCAGCCAGGTGCCGACGAGCGGCGGCAGAATCGTTCGCACCAGCGCCAGCTCGGGGAATAGGTTGCGCAGCGCATAGGTGGCCGAATACGCGCTGAAATAAATTCCCAGTGCCAGCACCAATTGAATCACCCGCGTGCGCGTTTCCCGCAGTTTCATCACCGCGCCCCACAGGATGTAAATCAGCACCAAGCCCACGAAGTAAAGGTTTTGCGACAGCTCGACCACGAATCGTCCGGTGAGGTGATCCTGGCTCTGCCGGACGACAACGAAGCTCACCACCGCCGTCCCCACCAGCAGCATCAGCGACGCCGCGCGCACGTATTTGCTGGCCTCCATCTCCTCAAACACATGCTGGTACAGGCCGAAAACGCAGAAGTAGAGCAGAATCGTCAGCAGTGAGTCGCCGTAGTAGTAGAAGTAGCGGTAGGTCAGCGACTGCAGTCCGTAGTGCATCACGAAGTAGAAGGTTCCTACGGTGAACATCGCGTCCGCCAGCATGTAGAGGTTGAGGGGAAGGTACCGCAGGAATTGGCGCCGGCCGACCGAAAACACCACGACAAACACTTCCAGCATCAGACTGACGATCCACACGAAGTAATCGTACGGCCCGAGCATCGACTTTCCGCCGGGCCTGGACTTCTATGGGGACGACCTTAGAGCGCTATCGCGACCAAGGTGTCGGGGGTACTGGTGCGCCGCTATTAGCCGTTCGCCATGGCGTCGGCGGAACCGGTGCTCCGCTGTTCGCGATCAACCACGGCGTTGGCGGTACTGGTGCTCCGCTGTTCGCGACCGTTGTTCCAGCTTGAACCGCGAACTGCCGCACCACCGTCGCGGCCACCAGCACTAGGAGGACTAGAACTATCAGCTTCGTCCACTTGAGCATACATGGTCTCCAGGGCGCGTCTGCGCCTGGGTCCAGAATATGCCCAAATAGTTAGTCCTAGTACTCTTCTCCGGCCTTGTGTCTAAACGGTCAACACCCGTCCCTTCCACAGAGCCAGGCTGACTACCTCCCTAAATCAGCGCCATTCTCCTCCCGCTCCCCCCGAGGGTCAACAGTACATTCGTACTATCGGCCAGTCGGCCCAAACCCTTAGCCTGCCACCCCAAGCACCCTCTCCCCGCATGGGTGGGCCCAACCTGCCTCCGAAGCCTCGGGCTGGCCTCGATTGCGGGTCCCCATCCCCTCCCTTGCCGGAGCTCGGAGCCAGCCAGTGTCGCACCCAGAATCCCCAAACTGTGGTCCAAGCTTGACACTTCTGCGTGCCCCTCCCTAACATGAAAAGCGGCGTGCCGGCGTAGCTCAGTGGCAGAGCGAGGGTCTCATAATCCCTAGGCCGTGGGTTCGATTCCCCCCGCCGGCACCAGTCTGGACCTGCTCACCCGCTGGCCTTTCCCCAATCCGCCGAGGATGGACGTAACTCGAAGTTGCAGGTATGTTCTCCGCGGCCTCTGCCCTAGCGGGGCTGCATGAATCCCCTCGACCACCTCCTAGTGCTCGTCAACCCCTCGGCCGGACGCGGCCGAGCGGCCAGCCTGCGCGATGCCGTCGAATCGTATTGGGGCCAACAGGGCATACATGCCAAGTTCCTGACGGCAGGCTCCCGCGAAGAGGTGCATCAACGAGCCCGGGGAGCCGCGGATGCAGGCTATACCGGAGTGGTCTCGCTGGGCGGTGACGGGACCGTCCATGAAGTAATCAACGGCCTCGCGGGCACCGACTTTCCTATGGGCGTCCTTCCCGCAGGTGGCGGAAACGACCTGGCCCGAGCGCTGGGCATGCCTGCGGACGCGCTGGAGGCGGCGCATGCGCTGCTTTCCGCCCGCATCAAACGGATCGATCTCCTTCGCTTCTCCGATGCGGGCGGCCGCGCGTGTTTCTACGCCGGTGCCGGAGGCGCCGGAATAGATGCAGAGGCGGCGCGCCTCGCCAACTCCCGCTTCCGGCGAATCCCCGGAGCCGCACGGTACGCTGCCGCGGCTGTCGCTGCATTTCGCGAATCGCACCACCTCCAGGTGAGCGTCACTGCGGACGGCGTTCAGCGGGTTTTCGCGGCGCACCTGGTAGCGGTGGCCAATACGCCGAGCTATGGGGGCGGAATCCTCATCGCTCCCGAGGCACAGATCGACGACGGATATCTGGATCTAGCGATGGTTGCCCCGTTGCGTTGGGGCCAGCTTCTCGACGGCCTGCTTCTGGCCCTCCGCAGCGGCGACATTCGATGGCCGGAGATGCAGCGGATGCGTGCGCGCAATCTGCGATTGGAAACGGACCGGCCCGTGATGTTTCATGGCGATGGCGAAGTGCTGGGCGAGACTCCCGTGGAAATCGAGGTGCTGCCCGGCGCTTTGGCTGTGCTAGCGCCCCGGTGAAGTCCCAGGTGCGAAGCGAGGGGTAGTCCTGAACTACTTCTTCCGCGGAATCACCAGATTCATGAAGATATCCTTCCGGTCGTCCAGCGCGGAAAGTCGCCGTGTCGGGGAGACATCACCTTTGAACTCGGCGTGGAGCTCGTAATCGGTGTTGGGATCCAGGCCGCTGAAGCGGTAATTGCCGTCGTCGTCGGCAAACGACGACCGCACCGTCTTGTTCTGCAGGTTTTTCAGGAAGACGATGGCGCCCGAAATGGGTTTTTCGGCCTTGTCCTCCACGATGCCGTGGACTGTCTTGAGCAGCGGCTGCTTTTTGTCCTGCGCGGCGGCGGGCAGGATGGCCGCGGCGGCCACGAGCGCCACCAGCGCAAAAACGGAAAGCGCGCGCACTCGCAAAAAAAGCAACGAAATCAGGCTGTCTCGATTCATATACCCGCTAGGATGGTCGGAAGAACGGGAAGGATGCAAGCGGCGGAGGAAGCAGGGGACGAACTCAGTTGTCTTCTTCTTCCTCTTCCTCCTCTTCCTCCGCCTCCTCGTCCTCTTCCTCGAGGTCTTCCGCGTCGCCGTTGGAGGATTCCTCGTCCTCATCGGAAAGCACGTTGACCTGGACCGGGGAAACCGACACCACTTCCAGCTCAACCTCGCATTCCGGGCAGCTCAGGATTTCGCCTTCTTCGACCTCGTCTTCTTCCAGGTCGAGAACGCCGCCGCACTCAGGACACCTCACCACGCGAAGCCTCCCC
>JASHRU010000342.1 GCA_030037225.1 Candidatus Acidiferrales bacterium
TAGGCGAACTTCCCCTCGTCACGCGCAACTTTACTCAGATCATTGGTCTCTCTGCCGGCGTTGCCAATAGCGTCGAGGATGCAACCACCGTGGGCCCGGGTGGCGGAGGGTACAGCGCAGGTGTCACCGGCTTCTCGGCTCACGGCTCCGCAACGAACGACAACAACTATCAAATGAATGGCGTGCAGGTAAATGACTTGATGTCTGCCGGCAACCTCAGCAGCGGCGCTCCCATTCCCAATCCCGACGCAATCCAGGAGTTCAAGGTCCAAACCAGCCAGTACGATGCCTCCTACGGCCGTAACTCCGGCGCGAATGTGGACGTGCTTACCAAGGCCGGCTCAAACGACTTTCACGGCACCGTTTTTGAGTTCTTCCGCAATGACGTCCTCAACGCCAACGACTTCTTTCTGAACGCGGACGGACATGCTCGGCCTCCCCTCAAGCAGAACCAATTTGGTTTTGTTTTCGGAGGTCCCATCAAGCGCGACAAGCTCCTCTTCTTCACTTCGTATCAGGGCACGCGCCAGCGGGATGGCTACGACGCCAACGCCGCCTGTTTGCAGACGATCCTGTCTCCTCCGCTCACCAACAACCGGACAGCCGCCGGATTGGGCGCGGTTTTCGGTGGCCAGCCGGGCGCCCTGGGCGGCACTGTCGCGGACGACGGGTCGAATATCAGTCCCGTGGCCTTGGAAATTCTCGGGGCTACGCTCCCCAACGGCAGCTACCTCATTCCCACTCCGCAGCGCATCAACCCCTCCGCAGCTTTCGGCGCCGAGGGCATCACCTCCTTGGTCCAGAGCTGCGCCTACAATGAGAATCAATTTATAACCAACGGGGATTATTTGCAGAATTCGCGAAGTCGTTTCACCGGCCGCTTCTTTTTCTCCAATGGCGCGCAGACGAATACCTTCCCTCCCAGCCAGTTGCTCGCCGTGCCTAGCTTTCCGGGGTTTCCTCGCGACCTCGATTCCGACTATCGGGACGCTTCCCTGATCCATACCTACACCTTCAGCTCCACTCTTTTGAACCAGGCCGAGCTTGGATACAGCCGCACCGTCAGCGTTCTGAGCCAGAGCTATCCCCAGGTGACCCTCCCGGGCGAAACCACTCCCGTCACATTCAATTTCTCGAACCTGGGCGTTACCGCGCCTGCATTCGACAATCCCTTTCCCGCCATCGCCATCGTCGGGGCCGGCTCGATTGGCGGCAACGGCCAGGGCGTCAATCTTTTTCAGAACCTGTTCGACTTCCGCGACGACGTCACCTGGATCCGCGGGCGTCACTCGATTCGCTTCGGCGGCGGCGTCACGCGCACCCAATTGAATGAGGAGGGCTTTCACTTTCTCGGTGGCCTCGCTTTCGTCAATTACGCCGATTTCCTCCTCGGCAATGTTTATGAGTCCGTTGATGTTCCTGGCCTCTTCGACCGTGCTTGGAGAACATGGGACGGCAACCTCTATATACAGGACGACATTCACGTTTCCTCCAGGTTTACCGTGAACGTCGGTTTCCGGTGGGATCGCCTGGGAGCCATCGGGGACGAGCTCGGCCGCAGCGCGATTTTCAATCCCGCCCTCGCCAATCCCAATCCTCCCGCCGCGGGCACGCTCCAGGGTTTTGTCGTGGCCTCCAACTATTCTGTCGGCCCCATCCCCGCCGGTGTCACGCAGTCTTCCAACAATTCCGCCACGAACGAATCAGGGCAGAACGGCTATGAGCCCCGCATCGGTTTTGCCTGGCAGATTCCCGGCACCAGCCGGTTGGTTCTTCGCGGAGGCTACGGAATCTATCGCTCTCGCACCACGGCCCAGCCCATCCTACAGCTTCTTACTGATCCTCCTTTCGGCGAGGAGCGCGTGCTCGGTTTCGGCATCACCCAATTGACGCCGCTCTCGTTTACCGATCCCTTCTCGCCCGCTCCTACGTTTCCTGCCTTCGCCCCTTACTCACCGGCTACTTCGGAGTCGATCTTCACCGTTTCTCCCAATTTCCGGCCTCCCATCGTTCAGCAATATTCGCTCGGCGCGCAGGCCCAGCTCTCCCACAACTGGGCGCTGGAAGTCGGATTCGAAGGCGCTCGCGGCACCGACCTCGAGCTGGTTCGATCCTTCAACCAGGCCCTCTCGGCCACTGCTGCGAGTCCAATCCGCGGGCAAACGGACAATACTTTCAGCAATGTCCCCCTTCGCGTTCCCATCGAGGGTTTCGCAGCCGCTGAGTCTCTCATCGTCCAGTCCACCGGCGCCTCCTGGTACAACGCCCTCGATGTAAGTCTCACCAAACGCTTCAGCAACGGCTTGCAGCTCCTGGCTTCCTACACTTGGGCCAGTGCGCTGAGTGACTCGCCGGGATTCACCACCGGCGCAAACGGAGGAATCCTCACCGGCGACCAGAACAATCCGCTGGCGGCTTACGGCCCCGATAGCTTCGTCCGGCCGCAGCGCTTCGTCTTGAGTTATTACTACGCCCTTCCCGGGCCCCAGCAGACCCGTTCGCTAAGAGGCCGCTTCCTCGCGGGCTGGGCCCTTTCCGGCGTCACCACCATTCAGTCCGGAGAGCGGTTGACCATCACGGATACCAACGTGCTCGCGGCCTTCGGTACTCCACCCGGCGGTGACCGCGCCCAGATCGCGCCCAATTGCAGCGTGGGGAATCTCGAGACGAGTGGTTCCGTCACCTCACGCCTCACCGACTACTTTAAGACGGCCTGCTTTGTCGCTCCGGCCGTCATCGGAGCCGACGGCCTGGCCACCGCCTTCGGCAATAGCGGCACCGGCATCGTCGCCGGGCCCGCCCAAAACAATTTCGACATCGCCATTCTCAAGCGCACTCCCATCACCGAGCGTGTGAACCTCGATTTTCGCGCCGAGTTTTTCAACGCCTTCAATACGCCCCAGTTCTCCAATCCGGGCATCTCGGCGGGCACCGTTACCTACGTGCCGCCGGTGGGGGTTGCTCTGGTCCCCGATCCGACTTTCGGCCAGATCACATCCACCAGCGTGAATCCACGGATCATTCAGCTCGCTCTGAAGCTGAGTTTCTGAACCGCGCGAATTCACCAGGGCGCGTTCGGAGCCGGAGAGGCGATCGAGTCGAAGCTGCGGTTTTCGGGCGGGGAACCACTCTCACTTCCTCGGCCTCCGGCTTGGTTATAGCATTCGAGCCGGCCGGTTCTGGAAAGTGGCCGTCCGGAGACAATTTTCTACGCATCGCTTGCCGTTCCGGTTCACTTGCGCGGGCGGCGGGCAATCAGAAGGCGGGAAGCGGGGAGAGAGCCAATGCACGAAAGCAAAAAGTTGATGACCGGGCAGGAGTGGAATTCGCGCCGCGCACTGACGCGGCTGCCTGCAATTGTCTTTGCCGCCCTCCTGTTTCTCGCTGCCGTGGCGGCATTGCGCGCGCAGCAGAAGCCCTCTATCGCCCAGGACGCCCAGCAGCCTTCCCCGCCGGCAGCGGCTCCCGCCTCCGCGCCTGCCGTTCCCGAAATGACCCCCACCGACATTTCCGCATTTATTGACGGCATCGTTCCTCTCGAAATCGAACGCGGAGACATCGCTGGCGCCGTCGTCACCATCGTCAAGGACGGTAAGATTATATTTGCGCGCGGATATGGTTATTCCGACGAAGCAAAAAAGGCCCCTGTCTCTCCGGAAGCCACGATGTTTCGGGTCGGCTCCGTCTCCAAGCTGTTCACCTGGACCTCCATCATGCAGTTGCAGGAACAGGGCAAGCTCGACCTTGATCGCGACGTCAACACCTATCTGGATTTTCAGATTCCACAGGAATTTGGCCGCCCCGTTACCATTCGCAATCTGATGACTCACACTCCCGGTTTTCAGGAAGTCGTCAAGGATCTGTTTGGACCGAGCAAGGGGCCCTTGATGCCGCTCGGCGAATACTTGTCCACCCACATCCCGCGTCAGATTTTTCCGCCCGGAACCGTCCCTGCCTATTCCAACTACGGCGCCGCTCTCGCCGGATACATCGTCCAGCGGCTTTCCGGCCGTCCCTTCGACGATTACGTGGCCGAGAACATTTTCAAGCCTCTGGAGATGACCCATTCAT
>JASHRU010000343.1 GCA_030037225.1 Candidatus Acidiferrales bacterium
AAGGCGCGTGCCTACCAGATTTCGGCCGACTTGCCAAGCGATCTCAGAATCGTTTGCAACCCCTTCCCGAAGCGACCCTTCCCCACAGGCACGAAATACTAAGGGCCACGGGAATGTCCAATGACCCCATGGGCTGCATCTCGGCGGAAAACCAACAGGATGACACCACGGGCGAGGGAGCGCACGCGCCGCATGGCCCCTCCGACCCGGACGCCGACCCCGATCCCCCGCCCCAGACGAGCTGCCCCGCCAACAGCAACGGCAGCGGTGGCGGGAACTGCCCCTCCTTTCTCGTCTTCTGTGGGGGCGGGTCCGATTGCGATACAAGCCCCATATTTTGCGATGAAGGTGGGCTGCCACTAATACAGTTCCTTGGCTCCGGTTGGGGCGGCTCATCGGGGTTCCCGCTACTTCCCCTCCTGGAAGGTTACCTGGGAACCGGAGGAAACGACTCTTCAGGCGCCAATTATTTCCTGGGCCCCGGCGCCGGAGGTGGCTATTCAGAGGGACCAGGTGATGGCCTGTCCGCCGGTGATCCCTGTGAATGGCTCTTTCCCGGCGAGATGGGTCCGGAAGAGTGCGGATCCAGCGCGGTACAGCAAGCGGTTACCCATTGCATTGGTGGAGTCCGCGCCATCGGGAAGGGAAACGTCCACACTCCGCCAGTCACAGGCGGATACCCCCCGATACTTGTCACAAATGGGACTGGCACCATCATCGCTACCCAGTTCTATCCCACCATGTCCTACATTGATGCAAAGGACGCTTTATATCCCTACCTCGGCACCATCTCCGGTGTGGTATTTGACCCCAACAGCCAGATCCCATCCAGGAGCTTCAATGGCATAACAGATGCTATCGGTGGACATCCGATTACTCTCACGAATGGCCAACTCGTGACCCCGGCGCAACTCCTTCAGATGCAGTTCCCAGGCCTATTTATACTCGAGATCAACGGGGTCAACGAGCCTCGAGGTTCGAACGATAAATCCACAATACTTCTGACCCAAAGCCCCACGGTTCCCTGCCCTGTGGGCACACTCCCCCTGAGCCTAGCCTTCCCCATCCCACGATGAGCGCCCGCACTCACGGACTCGTGACGCTGTTGATGCTCTTGATGAGCGGTGGTCCTGCTCAGCGGAATGACACCACTCCGTTTCGCTGGCCGGCAGTTCGGCCCGTCGAAAAACATTACAGCTTTTCGGTCGCGAGCCGCGCCAAGGTGAATCTCCTGATCGAAGACACGCAGGGGGACGCCCTCTACCTTCTTGGCTGCCTCCCCGAACTCCCCGAGGGCGATAAAAGTGCAGCTGGTCTGAGCTGCTATCTCGTCCCAATCGCTGCTCCCGACCTCGGCCTGGAAAGCCCCACCCTGCTCAACGACGATCCGATGGAGGCACGAATCCCGCATGGACGGGGCGAATTCTGGGTGGACAACCTGCGAGGAGACTGCGCCGCCTACCCGGAGTACGGTTCGGAGAGAACTTTCCGGCTGCGCGGTATGAAGATCGTGCTTCGAGTGACCAATGTCGTCTTCGGCCCAACGCGTACCTTCCAAACCCCAGCCCGGACGCTTTCCACCATGCTTTCCTTTGGACTGCAGATCAGCGTCTCCCCTGACCCCAGCACGCTGTCGGCAATCAGTCAGCCCGTTCCCATCGGCCCTCCCCGGTGGAAGGAGCCCCTTGACCCGTGGAACGCCCATCCGGACTGCCGCGTCGTCGTCCCCGCGCACGTCCCTGGCATCCTCAACGATGGCCTGCTCGACAAGGCTGTCCTCTCTGGCCCATATCCGCGCATCGCTAGACAGGAGAAGACTCTGATCTTGGATGCGGAGCAGGAACAGGGCTACAAATTCGCTCCCGTGGGCAGTCCCATGCCACCACCCGCACGAATGGTCACTTGGTCACTGGTAGATGATGAGGGCCGGCGAGCTTACGATTTTGCCTGCTCAGGCGACGAGGCTGCCGGAGGCTTCGACCGCCTTGGGATAGTCTGCGGGCTTTTCGTTCCGGGTAGCGACTTCAACCTCCTCACAGAGAATGTCGACCCCTACAGCCGGACGAGCCCAGCCCAGATTCTTCCCCAGCAGCTTTCCGGCGAATGCGGTGATTACCCCCAGTGGGGCTTGGAGCGCACCTTTCGGCTCCGCAGCATGCGCCTCACGTTGCATTTCTCCAATCCGGTTTTCACAGAAGGAGACTTCGAATCGCCAGCCTTGGCCAGCGTCCAACTAAAGCTAAGTGTGGTTCCCGACCCGTCGGAGTCTTCCAGCGTCGCCGCCCCACCCAGCGTGATCGACTGGGGATTCCTTGGCGGACCGCCCTCGTGCAGGCGCATTATCGTCCCGCCTTCATAGCCAAGGCGGGTGGCGAAGCGAATGTGTGGGTGCCGTGGATAAGAGCGAAGGCGCTGTCAAGGGACAACTCTCCTTTCCGGCGTTTGTTTTCCACCGCGCGGGGTGGGTGGCGAAGCCAACCTGTGGGTGCCGCCGGGTGCCTCTTCCGTTTTCTCTTCCTCAGTTCCCGCGAGACGCGCTGCTTTAACACCTGCATCACCAGGGACGGAGTCCCCATCTTCGGCTCGCAGATCAGCAGGTGCACGTGCTCGGGCATCACCACGTAGCCCACCAACAGAAATCCGTACTTTTCACGAACCTCGCCAGAATCCCGACAAACACGTTTCGTGCCCGGGCGCTTCCCAGCAGTGATCCTCGCCGGTAGCAACTGAACGTGACAAAGTGCAACTCTTTCTGGCCGTAACGGCGCTCCAGCTTGTTCCGGACGACCGGAACACCCGCACCCTTTGCGGAACGACGCAAAGGGCTGCGGCACCCAGTGCTGTTCTCGGCCATATCACCCTGCGTGGACGTACGCCAGTGATATACTCTGGTGGGTGTGACGACCTCAAGAAGAAATGGCGACCCATTCTATGCGCCACCCGCCTGAGTTGTTCCGGCAAGTCGCCTGGCAGACGCCGGTCTCGAACTGCCCGCAGTGCGATGCAATCTTGCTGATCCCAGAAATCCGCTTCACCGACTCCTTCCGATGCCGTGAATGCGGGACGCTGCTATCCGTTGCGAAGGGCTATTTTGGGTGCCAAGCCGGCGCATCCTGCGCGGCCTCCATTATCGGCTGTTACCTTCTTGGCCTCCGCGGACTCACACTCGTAGCGTGCGCGCTTCTCTCGTGGGCCCCCGCCTCAGTAGTCGTGATTGCGATAGGGCTCCTATTCTTCCCCCCGCGACTCCAGATCTGCAACGACCAGGGGCCATGGATATCCTTGAACCTGAAATGAAAACAAGTAAACTACAGCGTCGCCGCCCCGAGCGGATGGCACAGCTTTCCGGCCGGGTGCTAGTAGTGAAAGCAGGCGCCTGTCTAAACTGCGGCTTGCGGCGCCAGTATGCCCTTGAAGTGCCCCCTGGCTCCGCGCACCTGATCATGCGACGTTCTCCGGTTTGAATCGCTCCCATTCCTTGTCACAACCGAAACTAAAGGTTTCGGCCAGTCGGAATCCATTTCGCCTCATTTTGCGCGAACTCTGCGCACTCTAGAGCCTCTAGCGAGGCCCTCAAATTTCCCGTTTCTCCTCCCAACCCGGCAGCGGGATGGGGTCGCAGGGGAAGGGGCGGCGTTTGAGCCCCTTCTACCCCTCGTCTCAATTTGATCTCTCCCTCTCCCCGCTCGCCCCTAACCACTAATCCCTAAACACTGCAGTGTAATATTTACATATTGACAACTGCTATGCGCCTGTGATAGAATGTCTGTGGATTAATTTCGATGCTTCTCGCCGGACCAATCCGAGCCGTTTCGCTGCAACTCCTTTATTGGCAACTCTTACGCAAATCTCGTCTGCAAGTCCTTTGTCTGCCACTCTTCCAAAACACACGACTTAAAGTAGCTTTAGAATCACAACGTTTCGGAAAAAGGGGTAGGGGGGTGAGTATCTTTCGCGCACCCGGGCGACGACCTGCCTCTTCTCCCGCCGCGCAACTCACAACTCCATTGGAATCACATCGATGCAAAACAAACAACTTAAACTCGCGTGTTTTCACATTGATCCAAAAAATACCCCAGGGGGTGCTCTGCGGCTTTTCAAACCGACATCCGAACCCCGGCTCCTTCTTATCCCGGCACTCGCCAATGGAGCCCCGTCTTCGAGGCGGAGATCCCGATCCCTCGGGACTCGTCGCTCGCCACTCGCCGCTGCGTTCTCAGTCCCTGGGCGCGTAGTAGCCCTTGCGGGTCAGCACCTTCATGTCGGATCGGCCGACTTCCACTTTCACTTTGCGGTAGCGGCCGTCGTGAGACTGGTTGGAGGAGTAGTAGCCCAGCGAATACTGGCTGCGCAGCTCTTCGGCAAGCTGCTCGAATGCCTCGGGCAGATGTTTGGCGCCTTTCACTTCGATCATCCGCCCTCCCGTTTCGTCCGCCATTTTGTGGGCCACGCCGGCGCCGGAACCCTGCACAAAGAAATAGCCCGGATCAGCAATCAGAAGGATGTGGACCACGGCATCGGCGCGCTGCGCCGCTTCAATCGCTTCTTCCAGCCGCACCCGGCTGCCTTCGTCCACCGCGTCGGTCAGCACGATGATCGCCCTGCGTCCCACCTCGGTCGACAGCTTTTCCCGCGCCACCAGATACACCGCGTCGTAAAAAACCGTCCCGCGCGGATGCGTGTCGGGCACCGTGCCGGGGGTTACCGGAGCGAACGGCTCGTTGATGCGCGCCCGGTTCAGCCCGCGTTCGATTTCTGCGATGCTCCCCGTAAAATCGGTCAGCAGATCGGCGTCCTGGTCGAAGCTGATCAGCGTGGTCAGGTCGCCCTTCTTCATCACGCGCTCGAGGAACATCGACGCCGTCGACTGTTCGGCCGGAAGCATGCGTTCCATGCTTCCGCTCGTGTCCACCAGCAGGCCCAGGGTGAGCGGCAGGTTCACCTCTTTGCTGAAGAATTCGATTTTTTGTTCCGCGCCGTCCTCGAAGATGTGGAAGTCTTCCTTGTTGAGGTCCGGCACGATCGCGTTGCGCTTGTCGCGAACGGTCACGAACAGGTTCACCACGTTGGCTTGAATCTTGAACGGCTGCTGGATCTTTTCGGGCTTCTCCTGCTCCTGCGGCGGAGGCTGATTCAGTTGCGGGGCTTGGGCCCGCGCGCCAGGATACGCGGCGAAAAGGACCGCGAGCAGGCCCGCTGCGAGAGCACGATGCGCTGTGCCGATGGCCATGTGGGTTCTCCGGTCCATTCTATGCGAGGATTAGGATGCCTCCCGCGGCCCAACCGCTGTCCGGCGGCAGGCATCTATTGTACGGGATGAAAGCGAAAACGAAAGCTGAGAAACGAACGCGCGGAATGATTCGCCGCGCGTGCGCCGGCGCGGCGCTGGCCGCCGCTTGTGTTGCGCTGGCCTATGCCGGCCAGAATTCGTCCGCGCCGTCGCAGGAGACGGCCTCGCAGGCGCAGACTCAGGCGCCTGCCCAGCAGCCGTCCCCGGTTTTCCACGTCCGCGCCGAAGAAGTTCTCGTGCCCGTGTTGGTGCGCAACCGTTCGGGCGAGTCCGTGCTCAATCTTGGTGTCAAGGATTTTCGGATTCTCGAGGATGACGTCGAGCAGAAGATCACCGGCTTTGCCAACGAGCCGATTCCCCTGTCCGTCGTCTTCTTGGTGGACGACGATCTGCCCGAACACGTCGCGGACATGGTGGACCGCAGCCTGGGTGCCGTTCTGGGCGGCATGGCGGACGCCGACGAAATGGCCGTAGTGCTGTTCGCGCAATTTCCCCGGACGGTCGCGGACTTCGGCTCGGACCAGGACAAACTGCACGAGGTGCTGAAGCGCACGAACCTGGGCCATCACTTCACCGTTCCCGCGGGCGAGGCAATGACCTCCGCTCCGACCCCGGCCAACAGCCCGGCTTCCGAGGTCGGCGTGCCGGAGTCCGCGCAAATCCGGGGCCGCATCTCGAAAGACTTGGACGACGCTGTGCTCTACTGCGCGCAGATGCTCCACGACCGGCCGCGCGACCGCCGCAAACTCCTGCTGATCGTTTCCGACGGGCGCAATTCGCACAACAACACCGCGAGTTACGGGCAGGCGCTGCGCGCGCTGCTTTCTTCGGATGTTTCCGTTTACGGCGTGGGCGTCAGCGAGGCTGTGCTCGACCGCAAACGCGCCGCGATTGGCAAGTACGTGGACGCGACCGGCGGCGACATCTTTTACGCTGCGGGCCGCAACTCGCTCGAAGAGGACTACACGCACATCCTCGAAGAATCGCGCAACCGCTACACGCTCGCCTATACGCCGCAAGGCACGGACCGCTCCAAGGAGTTTCACTCCATCGAAGTGCGCGTGGAGCGGCCGGGACTCAAGGTCAAGGCGCGCGACGGCTATTACGTTCTGGTCGCGAAAAAGTGAGGCGAGCGCCCGCGGCCACCCAGCGCGATACGCGCGAACAATGGCCGCGATAAGTTTTTCTTTTGCCCGTGCGTTATCTTTTTTCTTGACATCGAATTGCCGCGCTCGTATAGATGAATGTGACCGCTGCGCCGCGCGCCTTAGAGGGGAGCGCGACGCGGGCCAGTCCTGAAAAGCAATGCGCGTACTTGGAACGTAAGCAGGCCCAAGCAAGACCGCGAGGCGAGGCGCAGAGCCCGCAGGCGCGCGTCGAATGTGAGCGGGGCGATCCGGAGACGGGCCGCCCCGCTTCTGTTTTGGGCCTCGCATCGCAGCGGGATCTAGTCGCAGGAGAAGAAACTCATGTCGGAGAAAATTCCTGAGAACTACCTCGACCTCTTCCGGAAGCGCGCCTTCGGCAGTTTGGCGACGCTCATGCCCGACGGCAGGCCGCAAGTGACTCCCGTGTGGATCGATCTGGAGGGAGGACGGCTTGTGGTGAACTCGGCGAAGGGCCGCGTCAAGGACAGGAACATGCGGCGCGACCCGCGCGTCTCGGTCGCCGTGATTGATCCTGATAATCCGTACCGCTACCTGGAAGTGCGCGGACGAGTCGTGGAAGTGACCGAGCAGGGCGCGGACCAGCACATCGACAAGATGGCCAAGAAATACCTCGATAAGGACAAATATCCGTATCGCAGAGCCGGCGAGGTGCGCGTGCGCTACCTGATCGAGCCCGAGCGCGTCTCCTCAATGGGCTGATCAGCCGGCTGTCCGTTCCCTCCGGCCACTCTAGCTCAAGAATAACTGAGCCAAAACTGCATTCGCGGCGTCTCTCTGTATGGGACGCAGATGGACGCCCTGGCTGCCAGCCTGCCCGGAACGGCGGTGAACGACGATGCCGCACTGGCGCGCGAGTTTGACGCGTGCCTGGCAGATTGCCCGAAGCTCGCCTACCGCGTGGCGCTGGGTGTGTTGCGGAACGGGGCCGATGCCGAAGACGTGGCCCAGGAGGCGATGTTGCGCGCCTACCGGAATTTCCATCGTCTGCGCAACCGCGAACGCTTTCGGGGCTGGATCGCACGCACGGCATGGCGGCTGGCGCTCGACCGCCTCCGAGCCGCCGGGCGCAGGGAAAAACGCGAGAGTGCAGCCGCAGAATGCAGCTCCGAGGCGAAAGTCGAGGACCTGGTCGCGTCGCGTGAATTCCAGCGACGCCTGGCAGATGCAATGGACGCGTTGCCGGAGAAATTGCGACAGGTGATGGTGCTGGCGGCAATCGAGGGCTACAACACTCGCGAGGTGGCGACGCTGCTTGAGATTCCAGAAGGAACGGTGCGCTCAAGGATGTTCCTGGCGCGCAAACAATTGGCGGAAAGCCTGCGATGTCTTGTGAAAAATACTCCAATTGGCTGATGGGAGCGGCGCTCGGAGCGCTTGGCGACGCGGAGATGGCGGAGCTGCGCGCCCATACTGCCGGCTGCAGCCACTGCCGCAGCGAGTGGGAGACAATACGCGCGCTGGTCGTGGCTGTGGATCGCGGAGTGGAAGCGATGGTAGCTGGCGAGCCGTCTGCCCAATTTGTCTCGCGGCTGCGCGCGAGAATCGCCGAGGAGCCGACCCCGTCAGCGTGGCCGCTGTTTGCATGGCGGCAATTTGGCCTGGCCACGCTGGCCGCCGCGGCGGCGACAATTGCGATTTTGCTCGTGCGTACGGCCGAGCACGAACACGGGCCGGCTTCGGTTGATGTGAACACGCTGACGAAGATTGGGCAGCAAAGTCCAGTATCGAGAGTCTCTTCGCTGGAAAACACTTCCGCGAACGGCAACGCCTCGCGCCGCCACCGTGGGGCGAGCGCACACGGTCGACCGGACTTCTTCTCGACAGAGGTGCTGGTTCCCAGAGGCCAGATGGCCGCGGCGCTGGTGTTGAGCGAGGGTGTGAGCACGGGAAAGATCGATGGCGTGCAACTCGCGCGACTAGCCGAGCGGAGCGCCGAACCTCTCGAATGGAGAGCCCTGGACATAGAGCCTCTCGCGGCTCCTTATCCGCGAGTGGAAGCGATGAAGGCAGCGAACGCGGATGATGGCGATCAGAATTGAACAAGCCTTTCCGCAGCGGCGTCCTTGATATGAACACTTGATCCCAAGACCCGGAAAGGATGAATCCATGAAACTCATGAGTCTTGCCTTGGTTTTGGCGACCGCGTTTGTGGTCGCGACCCCATCTCGGGCTCAGCAGAAGCCTGCGGACGCCGCTCCGGATTCGGCGATCGCTTACCGCGTGCAGGTGGTGGTTGCCGAGTATGATGGAGCGACAAAAATCAGCAGCCTTCCGTACTCCGTCCCTGTGGCGGTCAGCGGCGATCCACGAGCCCAAGGCTCGCTGCGCGTCGGCATTCGCGTTCCGGTAAATACGGGCACCAAGTCGGGCGATAGCGCGGTTCAGTATATGGACATCGGAACGAATCTGGACCTCAGGGTGAAGCGTGTGGACAACGAGCGCTACGAGCTCGAATTGACCCTTGAGCGCTCCTCGCTATATGTTCGCGAAGAGAATAAGGATGGAAAGATCGAGGGCCGGGCTTGGGTGCCCGGAGATCCCGTACCCAGTCTCGCGCCTGTAAATCAGCAGTTGCGCTTCAATGAGAAGCTTCTCCTGCACGATGGGCGCCCGGGGGAAACGGCTTCAATCACGGATCCGGTGACGGGCCACGTGGTAAAAGTGGACGTCATGCTGACGGTGCTCAAGTAGCTCCATTCCGGGAAACCATTCAACAAGTCCGGATGAGGCGCGCCGCGCGACCCTGCGTGGCGCGCCTAACTTCATTTGACCTACTCGTCGGCCGTTTCGCCGGGCGTTTCCGAGCCCCGCTCGAAGGCCGGACAAATCAACTGATAGTCACAAAACTTGCAGTTCCATTGCGGGCGCGGAGGGAATTGTCCGGAGCGAATCCCCGCGGCCACTTCCTGCGCGATGGTTTCCGCTTCTGCGAGATCTTTCGGTTCGCGCCGGCTGGAGACGACTGAGTCGTTTTCGAGGTAATGGAAGGCCACAGCGGGAAGGCCGAGCTCGAGCGCGTCGCGCGCGGCCAGAGCGTAAAAACTCAGCTGGGGACTCTTCTTTACGTACTTCTCGTCGCGGGGCGTGCCCGTCTTGTAGTCCACAATTTCTGAGGCGCTGCCACCGAGCGAATTAATCTGGTCGATGCGGCCGGTGAGCACGATATTGTTCGCAAGAGGCAGGCTGAAGGTTTTCTCCTGCTCACGGACCGTAGGCGGAGCCGCGGCGAGACGCGCGTGAAGCTTGCGGAGCTGTTCGCGGCCGGCTTCGCGAAGTGTGGCCTCCTGGTACTCGTCTTCGAAGCCCGCGCCGCGGCGTGCGCGCCACTCTTCTTCGAACAACGCGAGCAGGCGATCGAGCGTTGGCGGACGGCCTTCCCGCATCTCGGCCACGGCATGTTGAATTGTGGTGTGAATCACGTTCCCGAAGGTGATCGCAGCACCCGGCTGCTCGCGCACATGCCACCGATTCCCAAACAGGTATTTTTGCGGGCAGCGAAGATACGTGTCGATGGACTCTGGACTGAGCTCGAGCGGGACGGCGAGTGGCGGACGATAGGAGCCAGCCCACTTTCCGATGGCTGAAGTCTCGTAATTGCCGCTCGTGGCGCCGGGGAACAGTTCGTTTTCCGTTCCGGTGGGCTGCGCCGCAGGTCCCGGGGCGCGAGCGAGCGATTCCGTGTTCACCTTCGGTGTCAGACGCTCCACGTCTTTTCCCAGCCGGCCCATTTCCTGCTCGATGTCTTCCAGAAACGGAGAGGGCTTCATCCGCTCGCGCGTGACGGTGGTGAGCGTGAGCCGCTTGCGCGCGCGTGTGAGCGCGACGTAAAACAGGCGCCGCTCTTCGAGGATGTGGTGATCGCCTGTAGGCAGCTCTTCTTTCATCAGCGCGACGGGAAATTCGAAGATGGGCTTCTGATTGCGCACGGGAAATCTTCCGCGGCAGAGGCGGATGACGAAGACGTGGTCGAACTCGAGTCCTTTGGCTCCGTGGGCGGTCATCAGTTGCACGGCCTCGCCCGCGGACATCTCGGTCTCCGCGGATGCTTCGCCGCGATGCTCTTCGTCCAGGGTCACGCTGCCTCCCGCCTGCTGGAAATAGCGGAAGTATTCGAGAAACTCGCGAAGGCCCTCGGCGGGATGCGCCGCCTGCCACTCGTCCAGGAATCTCCGGAAGGCGGCGAAGGCGCGGCGATCAGCCTCCGCGGCGAGCGGGAACATAGCGAATGCGGCGACGAGCTCGTTGAAGACAGCCGAGAGCGGCTCGCGGCGAGCCATCTGGCTGAGGCGCGCGTGAACCGCCACGAGTTCAGCGACTGCCGGCGGAAAAGCCTCCGGTTGCAATCCGGGCCGCGCGGGTGCTTCTTGAGCGCCTTCGGCGTCCAGCGCGCTCCACAGCGACTTGCGCGGGTGCTTTCCAGCACGTTGTGCCACGCGCACCAACTCAATGGGTGAAAATCCCCAGCGGGGGACGGCGAGCACGCGTGCGCAGGCCACGTTGTCGCCGGGACGGTCGAGCCAGCGAAGGGCGGCGACCAGATCGCGCACCACGGGATTTGAGAACACGGAAAGCTTGCGGATGACGAAGGGAATTCCGTGGCGCTCGAGCGCTGCCACCACTTCTTCGCGATGGCCGTGCGCGCGGTAGAGCACGGCGAAGGCGGACCAGGGATAGCCGCGGGAACTCTCCGTCTCGATCTGCGCGGCAATCCACTCCGCTTCGGCCGCTTCGCTGGCGAGCCCAGCGATGCGGATCGCGTCACCATCCGCGTTGTGGGTGACGAGCTGTTTATCGGGGAACATGCGGTTCGCGTCGCCATTGTTCCGGATGACTGTGTCCGCCAGGCGCAGAATGCGCTTGGTGGAGCGGTAGTTGCGCGTGAGCAGCAGACGCGAGTGGCCTGTTCGCGGGAGGAATTCCCGCTCGAACATGCGGAAGCTGGCGAACGACGCGCCGCGAAAACGGTAAATCGCCTGGTCGTCGTCTCCGACGACGAAGAGATTGCACGGCGCGCCGGCGAGAAGTCCGAGCAGGCGGATTTGAGCGACGTTGGTGTCCTGAAACTCGTCCACCAGGATGAAGCGGAAGCGCGCGCGCAACGCCTCCCGCATCGCCGCATCGCGTTCCATCAGCCGGACGGTCTCCATCAGGCTGCCGCCGAAAGTGAGCAGATTTTTCTCGCGCAACAGCCCTTCGCTTTCGGCATAGGCGCGGGCCAGTTCAAGCTGTTCCTCTGCGGCCCGGCGCGCATCGTCATCGGCGCCCGAGGAGAGACGGGCGGCCTCGCCCTGCACGTGGCGGAGGTACTCTTCCGCGGTGACCAGCTCGTCCTGGCAGCGCGAAAAGAACTTCGTGAAATCGGTGAGGAACTGGCCGGGCTCGTAACGGCGACGATAGTGGACGAGTCCGAGGCGGGCGAGATTGCGCCGCAGCAAGATCCAGTGCTCGACCTCATCGATCTGACGGAGTCCGGGAATCGCCGCCTCGAGCACTTCTTTGCAGAAGGCGTGAAATGTGGTGGCGACGAGGCCCTTGGCGCGCTCGCCGAGCGATTTCCGTACGCGCCAGGCCATTTCGCCAGCGGCCTTGCGCGTGTAGGTGAGGGCCAGGATTTGCCCGGCGTCCAGCTCCGGGCGCGATTCCAGCAGCCGGCGGATGCGTTCGACAATCACACGCGTCTTGCCCGTGCCCGCGCCTGCAATCACCACCAGCGGCCCTTCGCCATGGTCCACGGCGCGCAATTGCTCCGCATTCAGTTCGACGCCGCGGGGCTCGGGGCTGGAATCAGTGCGATCGGTCATTTTCAGCATAGTAGCGCGAGCGGTGGAAGCGGGTCGAGCCCGGACGGTCCCGTCGAATCTGCCGGCCGGAAGAAAAATGCCGGAGCGCATTGAGCAGCCCCGGCAAAGGACAAATCACCCGGCTGCGGGTCTATAATCCGCGGCCATGAAAAGGAACGTGTGGAGAGGGTTGATCGAGGTTGGGTTTATCGTTTTTCTGTTTTATTCCAATCTGCTGATGGGAGAGTTCGAACGATCCAGCGTGGGACAGAAAAAAGGTCTGCTTTGGGCCCTGTCGGATATTTTCACCACATCCAATCTGGTGATCGCCACGATAGCGGCGCTGATCGGATACGCCTTGGTGGAATTTCTGCGCGCGAAATTTTAGCTTGGAAGATTTCGTCGCACCCTGACCCGCGGGCGTAGCGGCCTTACCGGGGTTGATACTGGAACAGATGGGTCTGCCAGCGAGAGAGCGGGCTTTCGCCTGTGGCTTGGAACCGGCGCAAGGCGCTGCGCGCATCGAGCACGCCTGGCTCTGGGCCCTCGGGAGACTTGAAGGAATAGGGCTGCCCGCCCGTTTCCTCCACCTTCGCGTACAGCCGGAGACATTCGAGCAAATCGGGACGCGCGAGATCGAAAGGCACCCAGCCGGTGCTGGCCAGCAGCGAGCGATAGACGAATCCGGGCGCATCGCGTTCGAGCCGGAGGATCCTTTGCTCGCCATATTGCGAAGAAATGCTGAGAAACACGACCCCTCCCGGGGAGAGAAAGTCGCGCGCACCACTCAGGACACGGCGCCGGAATTCGAATCCGTCGCCGGAGCCGCTGGCCGGCGGATTGGCCAGGAGAAAACTCACCTTGCCACGAACGGCGGCAAGGCGATCGCGGTCTCGCGGCGAGAGCGGCACGTAAGAATCGGAAATGAGGAAAGCGACCTTTCCGGCCACGCCGTTCCGGAGAGCGTTCTCGGAGGCGGCGCGCACATTTTCCGCCACGATCTCCAGACCGAGTGCTGACTCGACCGCCGGGATCCGTGCCGCGGCGATGGACAGACATCCCGTGCCGCTGCCCCAGTCGATTCCGATGCCTCGCAACAATTGCGAATGCGCGCCGATGGCGCGAAGCGAAATCAGGCTGGCCGGCGTGGGCGCAAAGGTTCCGGGCGGATGATGGATGCGGATTTCGCCGAGGCCGGCGGTGGCTTCCCCGTCCAAAATCGTGATGGCCGTGTCCATCGAGACCAGACTGCCGCATCTAATGCG
>JASHRU010000344.1 GCA_030037225.1 Candidatus Acidiferrales bacterium
GTGAAGGGAAGCACCGAAATCCAGAACGCCTGCGACTGGACTCGCGCGGAACCGCTGTCCGTGGTTACTTTTCTGCCTGCTGAAGAAACCGAGGCGGCCGGCGCGGCTCTCTCGACAGACGTGGCGGCTCCCTCCTCCGGAATCTCCAGCCCCGCCTTGCGCAGCCCCTCGATCCAATGTTCCACCAGATCCGGCTGGTACCACCTGTTGAATTCCTCACGCACCGTGGACTCGAAGTTTGGACGCAAGGCCAGCAGTTTTCGCAACTCATCCTTCGCGCGCGCCACTTCGCCCAGTTGTCCCAGGGCCGCCGCGCGCGCGGCAAAACTGTAGTGATAGGTAGGCAAGTCAATCTTGACGGCATATCGCAGCGCGGCCGCGTAGTCGCCCTTCTGATAGGCGTTCAGGAAGGGAGCAAAGTGATACCAGCCGGGGTGATGCGGATTTAGCTGCGATGCGCGCTCAACGAGGGCGCATCCCCGCTCCCACTCGCCCGAATACGCAAGCAGAATTCCCATGAATGAAGTGTTCGAGGCGTCCATGGGATTCAGCTCGATGCACCGCTCGGCCTCCCGGCGAAAGGCGAGAAGATCCTTCTGGAAATACAAGACGGCCGCCAAACTGGAGTGGGCCAGATGACTGGAAGGCGCAGCCTCCACGGCCCGCCGCGCCGCCGCATGCGCGCGTTCCAGCGGATCGGGCCGCGTGTTGAACCCATGCACATACTCGTGCCAGTAGAGAACGGTCAGCATCGCCCAGCAGTCGCTATGACCCGGTGCCTCGGCCGCGGCCTTCTCCAAAATCTGCCGCACTTCGGCATGTTCCTCCGCAGTCAGGCGTTCAAACCAACCGAATGACCGCAACACGGCCTCATGGGGCGTGAACTTGCCTTCGCCCCTCTGGCGCAGCACCTCGCTCATGCTGTGCGGCAGAACGCCATATTGATCCGCAACCGTCGAGACGATCCGCGGCACCAGATCGTCCTGCAATTCGAAAATCGCTTCCGGGCTGAATGCACGCTCATAGGTCTCTGCCCAAAGGTGCGCGCCGGAGACCGTATCCACCAATTGCACCGCCACGCGCAGCTTGCTCCCCGCCTGCCTCAGGCTGCCCTCCATCACGTAGCGCGCGCCCAGTTCCTTGCCGGTCGCGCGCACATCGCCCGACTCGCTCGAGTACTTCGCCGTCGAGCCCCGCGCGATCACGCGCAGGTACGAAAATCGCGAAAGTCCGGTAATCACTTCTTCCGCCAGGCCTTCGGCCAAGGCTTTCAGGTCTTCGTTTTTTCCTGCGTAGTGGAACGGCAGCACCGCAACCCAGAAGCCTTCGGCGGCGCGAGTTGCCCCCGAGTCGCCCCTCTCCGGTGACCCGCCTGCGGAAACAGAAACTTCCGGGACTGCCGGCGCCGGGGCCTCCAGAATTTCCAGCCCCGCCTTGCGGAGCCCTTCCAGGAAGCGCTCCTCGAGCCCGCTCGGCTCGAGCCAGCGATCAATCTTCTTCCATGCGTGCTGCTCGAAGTCCTTGCCCAGCTTCAGCAACTCGCGTACGGCCCGGGATGCCTCGGCCTTTCGCCCCAGAAGTCCGCAGCAGGCCGCGATGGAAAGCGGCTGCCAGTAGAGTCCCGGCATGCTCATTCGTGAAACCTGGGCGAGCGCCTTCTCGTAATCCGCCTTCTGGAAGTGCTCCCACATCAGCGCAAAATGCATCCAGTCGGCGTGATGTGGGTTCAGATCCATCGCGCGCCGGATCAGTATCGCCCCGCGCTCGACTTCCCCTATGTACATGTGCAGCAGGCCCACCAGGCCCAGCGTGTCCGTGTCACGCGGATTCATTTCCATGGTTTGTTCCGCGGTGACGCGAAACGCCGGAATGTTTCGCTGGAAAAAATAAACATACGCCAGCATGTAGCGGCCGTGCTGGTTCGTGAGGTCAAGGTGCAGGCAGCGCTGCGCCGCTTCCAGCGCGCGCTCCAGGGCCTCCGGGCGCTCGTTATAAACCAGGCCGTATTCATGGACGTACATCTGAGCCAGGCAGGCCCAAACCGATGCATGCCTCGGCTCGCGCTCCACGAATCGCTCCAGTCCGTCGCGGACCTTGGCGTGTTCTTCCGCGGAAATGAACTGCCGGTAGCGGTAGTGCCGGAGTACCCAGTCGGTCGCCGTCAGCTCCTCTTCCGGTTTCTGCTCCACGCTGGCGACCATCGAGCGCACCAGCGCGCCATAGGAGTCGCCGACCGTGGCCACCACGCGGTCGGTGATATCGTCCTGGAGGCTGAAGATTTCGGAATTCTTCAGATCGCGGTTGTACGTTTCCGCCCACAGGTGCGCGCCGCTCTGCGTGTCGATCAATTCCATGTTGATGCGGATTGCGGAGGCGCTTTTTCGGATCCCGCCTTCCAGCACGTAGCGCGCGCCCAGTTGCTGCCCCACGGCGCGCACATCCGTGGTCTGCCCCTTGAACCGGAGCGTGGAGTTCCGCGAGATGACGGAGAGATACGGGAACTTCCCTAGTCCCGCGATGATGTCCCCGGCAAGACCCTCTGCAAAAGTCTCCAGTTCTGCATCCGCGCCCGTGTGTGTAAACGGCAGCACGGCCACCCAAAAGCCTTCTTGCGTTCGCGATTCTCCCGAGTCTGCGCCGGCCGCGGCACGCGTTCCCATGGCCGTCGCCGGCGCGGCCACGGCGCCTGCCGTCCCTCTCTCCTCGGCCAGCTCCAGCCCCGCCTTGCGGAGTCCGTCCATCAGCTGTTCAACGAGTTCTGGATCCCAAGACTTCGCAAGCTCCGCGCGCGCCGCCAGGGCAAACTCCGGTTTAACTGCGAGTAAGTCCTGCAGGGCCTTGCGCGCCGCGCCGCGTTCCCCGAGCTGCCCATAAGCCGCCGCGAGTGCGAGGTTGGAACGCCAGAAGCCCGGCATGTTTACCTTGTTAGCCACGCCCAGCGTGCCGCGGTAGTCGCCCTTGCGGTAAGCATCGAACATCGCGGGCATCCAGAACCATCCGGGATGGTGAGGATTGAGTTCTCTGGCCCGCTCGGCCAGCGCGCACCCACGTTCCCACTCCCCGGAGTAGGCCGTCAGGAAGCCCTGATAGGCGGCCGTGTATCCGTCCATGGGGTTGAGTGCGAGGGCTCGTCCGCTCGCATGCCGGAATGCAGGGAATTCGCGCCGGTAAAACAGGACCGCGGCCAGAGCGTGATAGGCAAGGTGATTGGATGGCGCGGCGTCGGCCGCACGCCGGGCGGCATCGAGAGCTCGTCCGAGTGGATCGGGCCTGGCGTTGAACCCGTGCGTGTACTCTTCCACGTAAAGTATGGCGAGCATGGCCCAGCAATCCGCATTTCCGGGCGCCTGCTCCACGGCTCGCTCCAGCGCCGCCCTCGTCACGCTGTGCTCTTCCGCGGTGACGCGCGCCACGTAACGGAAGCTGCGCAGCAACGCTTCGTATGGGCTCAGTTGGTCGGAGCCCTTGCTCCGCACCGCTTCGCTCATGCTCTGCGGCAAGACGCCATGCGAGTCGGCGACCGTGGAGACAATCCGCGGGACGAGGTTGTCCTGGAGTTCAAAGATTGCTTCGGGTTTGAACGCCCGGTCGTACGCCTCTGCCCACAGATTTGCCCCGGAAGCGGTGTCCACGAGCTGCACGGCTACGCGCAGCGTTGTGCCCGCCTGTCGCAGGCTTCCCTCCATCACGTACCGCGCGCCCAACTCCCTCCCCGCGGCTCGCACGTCCACTGCGTCGCTCTTGAATCGCTCGGTCGAGCTGCGCGCGATCACCCGCAGGTAGGAAAAGCGCGATAACCCGGTCACGATGGCCTCGGTCAGTCCCTCGGCCAGTGTTATGAGCTCGGTGTTTGCGCCGCTGTACTTGAACGGCAGCACCGCCACCCAGAAACTTTCCTCCGCTCGCGATGCGCCTGAGTCTGCGGTGGCTCCGGTGCGCCCCGTCGCGGGAGTAGTCATCCGCGATTTCGCGGCCGGCTGCCGCGCCAGGTCGCGGAACTCATTCGCTACATCCCGCGCCGTCTGCATCCGGTAGCGCGGATCTTTTTCCAGGCAGCGGCGGATGATGCGCGCCAGATCGGACGGCAGTTCCGGCCGCGCGTCGGTCACCGATGGCGGCGTGTCGCGCAGGATCGCAGACGTCAGCTCCGCCGACGAATGGCCTCCGAACGGCCTCTGCCCCGTCGCCATTTCGTGCAGCATCACGCCCAGCGAAAATATGTCCGTGCGATGGTCGAGCGCGCGGCCCACCACCTGTTCCGGCGACATGTACGCCGGCGTTCCCATCACCACGCCCGCTTGCGTGCGCCCGGCGAGCGACAGCGTGTTCTCGTTTTCCTCGGCGCGCGTTTCCTTTGCCAGCCCGAAATCGAGCACCTTCACCCGGCCCTCGTTCGTGATCATCACGTTGGCCGGCTTCAGGTCGCGGTGCATGATTCCCTTCTCGTGCGCCGCGGAGAGCGCATCGGCCAGCGCGCCCGCAATCTCGATGATTCTTTCGATCGGCAGCCCGCCTTCCGGGATCGCACCGTCGAGCGCCTGCCCTTCGACCAGTTCCATGGTGATGAAATGGACGCCGCCCGATTCTTCCACCGAGTAAATCGTGACGATGTTGGGATGATTCAGCGCCGCGACAGCGCGCGCCTCCCGCTGGAACCGTGCCAGCCGTTCCGGATCGTGGGCCATTTCCGCGGGCAGCACTTTCACGGCCACGTCCCGGCCCAGCTTCGGGTCCGTCGCGCGGTACACCTCTCCCATGCCGCCTTTGCCCAGCGACCCTCTAATTTCGTATTGGCCCAGTCGGCTTCCTGCCGGCAGTCCCATCTTGCTCATTCACTCCTGGCCCGCCGATTCTATAGGCATCCCTGCAGTGAGGGTAGGGGCACGTCCCGCCGCTGCGGGATCGTGCCCCATCTTGCGCAGGCCGATCGTGTCCGACGCGTCGGCCTCCACTCCCCACTTCCCATTTTTCGATTTTCGTCCCGAGTCCCGAGGTATCGGGATCGTTCTTCGCAGGTCTCTACTTCTTCGTCCTGTGCATGATCACGTGCACCTTCTCCAGCGTGATCAGCCCGCCCTCAATCATCTCGTCCAGTTTCGGCAGCAGCGCGTCAATCCGCTCTGTGTACTCCACCACCTCGATCACCACCGGCAGGTCCTGCGAGAGCCGCAGGATTTTGTCCGTGTGATAAACGCTCCCCGACCCGTATCCGCCGATCCCCCGCAGCACCGTCACCCCGAACACGCCCTCCGCGCGGAACAGTTCCACTATGGCTTGATACAGCGGCTTCCCGTGGAACCGGTCGGACTCGCCGATGTGAACGCGCATGAGCGTCCGGTCCCCTTCGAATCGCTTGTACTCCATCGCGCCCTCCGCCCTGCATCGTATGGTGCAGGCGCCGCCCCGAACCGAATGGTTCGGGGGCCGTCAGATCCGGTTCGCCGCGTGCATCCCCACCAGTGTCAGCAGCAGCCCCGCCACCATGCTCGCCGTCACATACGTCGCGGCGTGCATCCACTCCCCGTCCTCGAGCATCTTCGCTGTCTCCCAACCGAAGCTCGAGAACGTGGTGTACCCGCCGAAAAATCCGATGGTCATCGCGATCCGCCACTCCGGCGAAATCACCATCCGGTTCAGCGTCAATTGCCCCAGAAATCCCAGCAGCAGGCACCCGCTCAGGTTCACCACCAGCGTGCCGTAGGGAAACGCCGAGCCCGTGCGATACTGCACCACGCCCTGCAGCGCGTAACGCGTCAGCGTTCCTGCCGCTCCCATTACGGCGATTAAAAAAATCCTCAAATGTCCCTCGAATCGGTTCAGAAAGGCCTAATTCTATGCCAGATCAACGATTCGGCGTGGCCGCCGGTACTCCGCTGTCGGCCACCGCTCTTCGGCCGCCCAGCGCTTCCAAATCCGCGGCAATCCCCTCCGCCTCTCCCTGCATCAGCGCCGTTCCGCCGGCGGTACGCTGTGCCTGCGCGCGGTAGCCCTCCGCGTAGGCCTCAAAGCGCGCCATCCACTGCCGCACCACCCCCGCGCACCAGCTATTCAGCAATCCCACGTAATTCACCAGCGCGCTGGTCCACGCTTCGCCAATCGCTCGCCCCAGCCGGCTCGCAATCCTTCGTTCTTGCGTCCCCCGTCCGCCCAGCGCGCCCAGCGCGGGCCGCCCGCCGTGAAACTCAAACCTCGGA
>JASHRU010000345.1 GCA_030037225.1 Candidatus Acidiferrales bacterium
CATGGCCGTGGCTCAGGTCACAGCCATTTCGCAGACCATCCTTCGTTTCCTTCCTCCCGGAGCTACTCCGCCCCTTGTCATCGTTTACACCGCCTCGAGCGTGCCCATCCTCCAGCTGGGTCTCTCCGGCCAGGGACTCTCCGAGCAGCAGCTTTTCGACCTCGCCGTCAACTTTATCCGCACCCGCCTCGTTTCCGTCCAGGGTGCCGCCATCCCATATCCCTATGGAGGCAAGCAACGCCAGGTCCAGGTGGACCTCGATTTTCCGGCGCTCCAGTCCAAAGGCCTCTCGCCCCTCGATGTCGTCAACGCCGTTAGCGCTCAAAATCTCATCCTTCCCGCCGGCACCTCCAAGATCGGCCCGTTCGAATACGCCGTCGAAATGAACGGCGCTCCGCAGACTGTGGCCGAGCTCAACGACCTGCCCATCAAGTCTCAGAATGGCGCCACCATCTACATTCACGATGTGGCCCACGTCCGCGACGGTTTCCCCCCGCAAACCAACATCGTTCGCGTCAACGGCCAGCGCGCCACTCTAATGAGCATTCAAAAAACGGGCGGCGCCTCTACGCTCGACATCATTCAGGGCATCAAGAACCTGCTGCCCATCATCGCTGCCGGCCTTCCCTCCAATCTGGAAATCCATCCCCTCGCCGATCAGTCCATCTTCGTTCGCGCCGCCATCAGCGGTGTCGTGCGCGAAGGTTTGATCGCCGCCTGCCTCACCGGACTCATGATCCTCGTGTTTCTTGGCAGCTGGCGCAGCACTCTCATCATCGCGATTTCCATTCCGCTATCGATTCTCACCTCCATCATTGTCATCAGTGCTCTCGGCGAGACTATTAACATCATGACCCTGGGCGGCCTCGCCCTCGCCGTCGGCATCCTCGTGGACGACGCCACCGTCGAAATCGAAAACATTAATCGCAATCTCGCTCTCGGGAAGGAAACCGAACAAGGCATCCTCGACGGCGCCCAGCAGATCGCCGTTCCCGCCTTCGTCTCCACGCTCAGCATCTGCATCGTCTTTGTGCCCATGTTCTTTCTCACCGGCGTGGCTCGCTACCTCTTCGTGCCTCTCGCGGAGGCCGTTGTCTTCGCCATGCTCGCCTCCTATCTGCTCTCCCGCACCCTCGTTCCCACCATGGCCAAATTCCTCCTGCGTGGCCACATTCATGCCGAACGTCTCTATGACACCGTCGGCAAAAACTGGTTCTGGAACCTCCAGATCCGGTTTGAGGTTGCCTTCGAACGATTGCGCGCCCGTTACCATGACCTGCTCGACGCCTGCATCGCTTCTCAGCGCGTCTTTGCGTTCAGCTTCCTCGGCTTTTGCCTTGCCTCGTTCGCGCTTCTCCCCTGGGTCGGCCAGGATTTCTTCCCCGCGGTCGACAGCGGCCAGTTCAAACTTCATTTCCGCGCTCCCACCGGCACGCGCATCGAGGAAACAGCCAGCCTCTGCGACCGCGTCGAGGCAGCCATTCGCCATGTTGTCCCGCCCAGCGAGATTGAGAGCATGATCGACAACCTCGGCCTGCCTTACAGCAGCATCAATCTCTCCTATTCCAATTCCGCGCCCATCGGCCCCTCTGACGCCGATGTCCTCGTCAGCCTCAAAGCGGGCCATCGTCCGACCGGCGAGTACGTCCAAGAACTCCGCCGCGAGCTCAACCAGAGATTTCCCGGCGTCGTCTTTTCTTTTCTCCCTGCAGACATGGTCAGCCAGATCCTCAATTTCGGCCTCCCGGCTCCGATCGACATCCAGGTCGTCGGCTACAATCTCGAGTCCAATCGCCTGTTCGCCGACCACCTTCTCGACCGGCTCAAGCGCATTCCAGGCACCGTGGACATGCACATTCAGCAGGCCTTCGACGCGCCCAAGCTGCAGATCGACGTGGACCGCACCCTTGCCAGCAACGTCGGCTACACCGCGCTCAACGCCGCCAACGACCTGCTCATTTCCCTCAGCGGCAGCTTTCAGACCTCGCCCAGCTACTGGCTCGAGCCCCGGACTGGTGTCAGCTACGCCATCGTCACCCAGTCCCCGCAGTACCGCATGCAATCCTTCCAGGATCTCGGCAACATCCCCGTCACCGGCGCCCCCGGTAACCACGCCGAAATTCTCTCCAACCTCGTGCACATCGGCCGCGGACAGGAAATGGGAGTTGTCTCTCACTACGACATCGCCCCTGTAATCGACATCTACGGCAACGTCCAGGGCCGCGACCTCGGTGCCGTCGCCACCGACATTGATCGAATCGTTGCCGAAAGCCAGGCGCTCAAGCCCAGGGGCACCGAACTCAAAATTCGCGGCCAAATTCGTACCATGCACTCCTCCTTCGTCGGCCTGCTAGGCGGCCTCGTCTTTTCCATCGTTCTCGTTTATTTGCTCATCGTCATCAATTTCCAGTCTTGGCTCGACCCTTTCATCATCATTTCCGCGCTGCCTGCCGCACTCGCCGGAATCGTTTGGATTCTGTTCATCACCCACACAACCGTCAGTGTTCCCGCGCTCACCGGCTCCATCATGTGCATGGGCGTCGCCACCGCCAACAGTATCCTTGTCATTAGCTTTGCCAAGGAGCAGCTCCGCGGCGGTCACTCCGCTGGTGCTGCGGCGCTTCAAGCCGGCTTCACTCGTTTCCGCCCCGTCATCATGACGGCTCTCGCCATGATTATCGGCATGTTCCCCATGGCCATCGGCATGGGCGAAGGCGGCGAGCAGAACGCCCCGCTCGGCCGCGCGGTCATCGGCGGACTGGTTTTCGCCACAATTTCCACCCTGTTTTTTGTGCCCGTGGTTTTCAGTTGGATTCACGGCTGGCTCCAGCGGGAGAGCTCCCCGGCTTGAGCCCCGCGCTCACGGGAAGGGAACTGGTTTAGGAGGACGGATTTCGAAGCAGGGTCCAAAGGAGTGATGGATGGATTCCGAACAGAATCACGCCGCCGGCGGTGACGCGCAGCGCGCCATCGGCGGCGGCCGCTTCGCCCTTTGGCTCGTCGTGTTCGCCATCGTTGTCGCTGCCCTCGTGGCTGCTGGAATCATCCCGCGGCTCAATTCGCGCGCCGCGTTGCGCTCGGAAACGGATCAGCTCGCTACCCCTTCCGTCGTCGTCGTCCGTCCTAAGCTCTCCCAGTCCGCCCAGGAAGTCGTTTTGCCCGCCACCATCCTCCCCTGGACCGACGCTCCCATTTATGCCCGCACCAACGGCTATCTCCGCCGCTGGTACGCCGATATCGGCGCCCAGGTTCACGCTGGCCAGCTCCTCGCCGAAATTGATACGCCCGAGCTGGACCAGCAACTCAGTCAGGCCCGCGCCGATCTCGCCACGGCCAAGGCCAATTTCGAGCTCGCCGGCATCACCGCCACTCGCTATCGCGACCTCCTGAAAACAGAGTCCGTCTCCAAGCAGGATGCCGACAACGCGGAAGGCGACTACGCCGCCAAGCGCGCCATCGTTCAGTCCGCCGAAGCCAACGTCAAGCGCCTCGAAGAGCTGCAATCCTTCGAGAAAATCTATGCCCCCTTCGACGGCGTCATCACCGCGCGCAACATCGACATCGGCGCTCTGATTGACGCCGGCTCGAGTGGCGGCCCCGCTCCCGCCCGTGAACTCTTCCACCTCGCAGCGACGCGCCGCCTTCGGGTTTACGTCAATGTTCCCCAGCCCTACTCGCAGGCCGCCCGTCCTGGCCTCACTGCGGAACTGCGTCTCCCAGAATTTCCCGGTCGTCATTTCACCGGCACGCTCATCAACACAGCTAGCGCCATTGACCTGGCCACGCGCACGCTCCTGGCCCAGTTTGAAGTTCCCAATCCCTCCGGCGAGCTCCTTTCCGGCGCCTATGCCGAAGTGCACCTCAAGCTCACCGCCGACCAGCCGGCCTACATCCTCCCCGTCAATACGCTGCTGTTTCGCTCGGAAGGCCTGCGCGTCGTCGCCGTCGGCCCGGACAGCAAAGTCGTTCTGATGCCCATCACCCTGGGCCGCGATTTTGGCAACGAAGTCGAGGTAATCACTGGCCTGAAGGGCGACGAGCAGGTCATCAAGGACCCGCCCGATTCCGTTGTGCCTGGCGAACTCGTGCGCGTGATTCCCGAAGCCCAAGTCCCGGAGAAACCGTGAACTCCTCTTCCCAGCGGCGACTGTGCTGCACGCGCAGCCGCGTCCTCATTCCGGCAGCACTGGCGCTGGCAGCGCTGCCATTTTTTTTCTCCTGCACCGTCGGTCCCGATTACAAACGCCCCGCCGCCGCCGTTCCCGCCTCCTACAAGGAAGACTCCAACTGGCATCCCGCTCAGCCCAGCGACACGGCCATCCGCGGCAAATGGTGGGAGCTCTTCGGCGATGATTCTCTCAACGCCCTCGAAGAACAAGTCAACGTTTCGAACCAGTCCCTCAAGGCCGCGGAAGCGGAATTCCTCCAGGCTCGCGCCCTCATCCGTTTCTCTCGCGCCGGCTACTATCCCACCCTCACCGTTACTCCCTCTGCCGCCCGCATCCGCGAGTCTGGCAACGAGCCCTTCGCCGGGCCCGTCACAGCGGGCGTCACGCAGAACGAATACATCATTCCTTTCGACGCCTCCTACGAACCCGACGTCTGGGGTCGCATCCGCCGCACCGTCGAAAACGCTCGTGCCGGTGCCCAGGCCAGCGCCGCCGATCTGGAAACCGTTCGCCTCAGCCTCCACGCCGAGCTCGCTCTCGACTATCTCCAGGCGCGCAGCCTCGACGCGGAGATTGCGCTCCTCAACTCCACCGTCACTTCCTACGAGCGCGCCCTCGAGCTCACCGAAAGCCGCTATCAAGGCGGCGTAGCCTCGCAGGTGGATGTCGCTCAGGCTAAGACGCAACTGGAAACCACGCGCGCCCAGGCCATCGATCTGCTCGTCCAGCGTGCCCAGCTCGAACACGCTGTGGCTGCCCTCATCGGCAAGCCGGCTTCCGAATTCACTCTCCCCGTTTCTCCGCTCTCCGCCTCACCCCCCGCGGTTCCCCTCGGCCTGCCTTCGCAGTTGCTCGAGCGCCGCCCCGACATCGCCGCTGCCGAACGCCGCATGGCCGCCGCAAACGCCAATATTGGCGTGGCCCGCTCCGCCTATTTCCCCGCCATCGGTCTGAACGTCACCGGCGGCTTCGAAAGTGACATCATTACCACGCTTATTCAGGGGCCCAGCAGCATGTGGTCCTTCGGTGCGGCCGCCATGGAGACTTTGTTCGAGGGCGGCCAGCGCCGCGCCGCCACCGAACAGGCTCGCGCCTCCTACGACGAAACTGTCGCCGACTACCGCCAGACCGTCCTCACCGCTATTCAGGAAGTCGAAGACAATATCGCTGCCCTCCGCGTCCTCGAACGGGAAGCCGACACGCAGCGCGTCGCCGTGGATGCCGCCGAGCATTCCCTCGCCCTTTCCAACACGCGCTATCGCGGCGGCGTCACCTCGTATTTGGAAGTCACCACGGCGCAGTCCACCGCGCTCCTCGACGAGCGCGCCGCCGTTCAAATCCAGGGTCGGCGCATGACGGCCTGCGTTCTCTTGATCAAAGCCCTGGGCGGAGGGTGGGACGCGGCCTCGCTTCAATTCGTCGTCTCCAGGCCCGCGTCCGGCGCAACATCAGCCCCGGGAGCGCCCTGAATGTTTGTCGGAGCCTGCCTTCGGACCCGCGGCCTTCGTGCCTGCACGTGTCCCTTGCCATTCCGGGCGCTTTTCGGATTATCATGGGATAGGGGTGGAGCGAGTCGGGTCCAGGAAGGCGTAACTCTACGGCGTTCAATATCGTCTTATCTTTATCGTAATGCGGTCCAGCCCTTTGGCCTTGGCCGCGCATAGGTGTGCCCTGGTGGTGGCATCGGTTCTCATAGCTGCGGACTTTTGCGGCGATGTTGTTTGGACGGGATCATAAGGAGCGTGTGAATGTCCTCATCACCCACTCAGGGAAGCTTCGCCTCCGATTCTCACGGCGCCCCACCATCCTCGAGGTCCGGCCGTAAGACCTGGATCATCGCCCTCCTGATCCTCGGAGTCTTGGCATATGTCGGCTGGCGGATTTTTGCCCCCTCCGGTCCCAATTCGCAAGCTCAGAGTACCGGCGGTGGCCGGAACCGGATGCCCCTTACCGATGTGCCCATCCGCTCCGCTACCGTCCACCAGGGCGATATCGGCGTTTACGTTTCTGCTCTCGGGACCGTCACCCCCGTTTACACCGTCACCGTAAACGCCCGCGTGCAAGGCGAGATCATGCAGGTCTTCTATCGCGAAGGCCAGATGGTCCACAAGGGTGATCCGCTGCTCGAAATCGATACGCGCCCCTACCAGGCCGCCGTCACCCAGGCGGAAGGCCAGTTGGCTCACGATCAGGCCGTCCTCAAGGAAGCGCAGATTGATTACGAGCGCTATAAGGCCGCCTATGATCGCAATGCCATCGCCAAGCAGCAGCTCGACGACCAGGAGCAAACCGTCAAGCAGGACGAAGGCACCGTCAAGAATGACGAGGGCTTGCTCGCCAACGCCCGGGTCAATCTGGTCTACTGCCACATCACCTCGCCCATCGATGGGCGCGTCGGTCTGCGTCTGGTTGACCCCGGCAACATCGTCCAGGCCAATAGCACCACCTCGCTCGTCGTGGTTACCCAGCTTGAGCCCATCACCGTCATCTTCAATGTTGCCGAGGACTACCTCGGTGACATTCAGTCCCAGCTTCGCCAGGGCAAAACCCTTGAAGTGGACGTCTTCGACCGCGCGGTCCAGAAGAAACTGGCCGCGGGCAAGCTCCTCACTGTGGACAATCAGATTGATCCGACCACCGGCACCGTTAGGTTCCGCGCCATCTTCGACAACAAGGATTTGGCGCTCTTCCCCAACCAGTTTGTAAACGCCAAGCTCCTTGTCAACACCCTCCACGATGTCGTCCTGGTTCCCAATCCAGCCATCCAGCGGAATTCGCAAGGGGCTTACGTCTACGTCATCGGCCAGGATCTCAAGGCCACTCTGCGCTCTGTTAAAGAAGGTACCTCCGACGGCTCACAGACCGTTGTCGATGGACTTCAGGCGGGCGATGTGGTTGCCACCGACGGTTTCGACAAGCTGCAGGATGGCGTCAAGGTTCGCGTAAGTGGCTCTTCAAACGCCCAGGCCGCGTCCGCTTCCTCCGCTACTCCTTCTTCGAGCGCTCCCGCCCCCTCCGGGAGCAAGGCGGACAAGGAGGCAACAAAGAAGTGAGTCCGTCCCGGCCGTTCATTCTTCGTCCGGTCGCGACCTCCCTCCTGATGGCCGCGATCTTGCTCGCGGGCTTCGTTGCCTACTTGCAGTTGCCTGTTTCCGCGCTTCCGGAGGTGGATTATCCCACCATCCAGGTGGTCACCGCCTATCCCGGCGCCAGCCCCGACGTCATGGCCTCCGCCGTCACCGCCCCGCTCGAGCGCCAGTTCGGCCAGGTTCCCGGCCTCAACCAGATGACCTCCACCAGTTCCGACGGCAGCTCGATCATCGTTCTCCAGTTCACTCTCGAGCTCAATATCGACGTGGCGGAGCAGGAAGTGCAGGCGGCCATCAACGCCGCGCAAACCTATTTGCCGCCCGATTTGCCCACCCCGCCCATTTACAGCAAGACCAATCCCGCCGACGCCCCCATCCTCACCCTCGCGCTCACTTCCAAGACTCTCCCCCTCACCCAGGTCGAGGACCTGGCCGATACCCGCTTGGCCCAGAAAATCTCGCAGATGCCCGGCGTCGGCCTGGTCAGCATCAGCGGCGGCCAGAAGCCTGCGGTCCGCGTCCAGGTGAATCCCACGGCGCTCTCACACTACGGCATCAATCTTGAGGATGTGCGCACTGCGCTCCAGCAGACCACCGTCGACATGGCCAAGGGCAATTTCGACGGCGAGCGCCAGGATTACCAGATCGATGCCAACGACCAGCTCCTCACCAGCAGCGAGTTCAAGCCGGTAGTCATCGCCTACCGCAACGGCGCTCCCATCTTTCTTTCCGATGTCGCCCGCGTCATCGACGCCCCGGAAAACGTCAAGCAGGCCGCCTGGATGAACACGCGTCCCGCGGTCATCATGAACATCCAGCGCCAGCCCGGCGCCAACATCATTCAGGTGGTGGATCGCATCAAGACCCGCCTCCCCCTGCTCACCAGCAACCTTCCGGCCGCTATGGAAGTCATCGTCCTCACCGACCGCACCGTCACCATCCGCGCCTCGGTCGAGGATGTGGAATTTGAGCTCATGCTCACCGTGGCCTTGGTCGTGATGGTGATCTTCCTCTTCCTCCGCAATCTCGCCGCCACCATCATCCCCAGCGTCGCCGTTCCGCTCTCTCTCGTCGGCACCTTCGGCATCATGTATCTCGCCGGCTATAGCCTCAATAACCTCACTCTCATGGCCCTCACCATTTCCACTGGCTTCGTCGTCGACGACGCCATCGTGATGATTGAAAACATCCACCGCTTCCTCGAGGAGGGCGATCACCCCCTCGAGGCCGCCCTCAAAGGTTCCGAACAAATTGGCTTCACCATCGTTTCCCTCACCATTTCCCTCATCGCCGTGCTCATTCCCCTCCTGTTTATGGGCGATGTCGTCGGCCGCCTCTTCCGTGAATTCGCTGTTACTCTCAGCGTCACCATCCTGGTCTCCGCCGTCGTTTCCCTCACCCTCACTCCCATGATGTGCTCCCGTCTGCTCCACCATAAGTCGGAGGCCAAGGAGAGTCGCTTTTACCAGGTTACCGAACGCGGCTGGGAAGCCATCATCGATTTCTACGCGCGCACCCTTCGCTGGGTGCTCAAGCACCAGACCTCCACTCTCCTCGTCGCCCTCGGCACTCTCGTCCTCACCGTGCTGATGTACATCTGGGTCCCCAAGGGATTCTTCCCCGTGCAGGATACCGGCATCATCCAGGGCATTTCCGAGGCGCCTCAGACCACCTCGTTCGCCAAAATGGCCGATCGCCAGCAGGCGCTGGCTCAGGTCATTCTCAACGACAAGGCCGTCGACAGTTTGTCTTCCTTCATCGGCATCGATGGCACCAATACCACGCTCAATAGCGGCCGCATCCTCATCAACCTCAAGCCGCTCAATGAGCGCCGCATGAGCGCCTCCGACGTCATCCTCCGCCTCCAGCCGCAACTCGAACAGATCGATGGCATCACCCTCTTTATGCAGCCGGTTCAGGACCTCACTGTGGAAGACCGTGTCAGCCGCACCCAGTTCCAGTACACCTTGGAAGATCCCGATCCCACCGAGCTGAACCGCGAGACCCGCCGCCTCCTCGCGGAATTGAAGAAGCTTCCGCAACTTCGCGACGTCGCTACCGATCAGCAGAATCAGGGCCTCGCCGCCACTCTGGTGATTGACCGCGCTACCGCGTCGCGCATGGGCATCACCCCGCAGATTATTGACCAGACCCTCTACGACGCTTTTGGCCAGCGCGAAATCTCCACCCTCTACACACAGTTGAACCAGTATCACGTCGTGCTCGAAACCGAGCCCGATTTCCAGCTCGATCCCCGCAAGCTCGACGATATTTATTTGCGTTCGGTGACTGCTCCCACGCTCGCCACCACCAGCAGCCCCGTGGTCACCGCCTCAGCCGGCGGCTCCACGGCGAACTCCAGTCCTTCAGGTCCGGCTGCCAATGCCACCCAGGGAGCGGCCAACCCGCCCACCGTTCAGACCGTCAATGGCGCCGCCGTGCCCTTGAGCGCCTTCGCTCATTTCGAGACGCGTCCCTCGCCCCTCGCCGTCAACCACCAGGGACAGTTTCCGGTGGTCACTTTCTCCTTCAACCTCGCCCCCGGCTACTCGCTTGGTGAGGCCACTGACGCCATCCAGGCCGTCGAGAAGCGCATCAATCTTCCGCTCAGCGTCCAGGCCGCTTTCCAGGGCACCGCCGCCTCCTTCCAGGCTTCCCTCGCCAACGAGCCGTTGCTGATTCTCGCCGCCCTCGTCACCGTTTACATCGTTCTCGGTGTTCTCTACGAGAGTTACATCCACCCCATCACCATTCTCTCCACGCTGCCTTCCGCCGGAGTCGGCGCTTGCCTCGCCCTGATGATCTGCCGCACCGATTTGAGCGTCGTCGCTCTCATCGGCATCATCCTCCTCATCGGCATCGTCAAGAAAAACGGCATCATGATGATCGACTTTGCGCTCGAAGCCGAACGCAAGGATGGCAAGAGCCCCGAAGAGGCCATCTACCAGGCCTGCCTGCTCCGTTTCCGTCCCATCATGATGACCACCATGGCTGCCCTTCTCGGCGGCCTTCCCCTTGCCTTGGGTAGTGGAATCGGCTCAGAACTGCGCCGTCCCCTCGGCATTTCCATGGTCGGCGGGCTGATTCTTAGTCAGGTCCTCACCCTTTACACCACGCCGGTCATCTACATTTTCTTTGACCGTCTCGCCCATCGTGGCGAGGCCATCAGGCACGGCGAACAATCCCCTTCGCCCGCGGCCGCGGATTAGCCATGAGCCTCTCCTCACCTTTCATCCATCGGCCGGTCGCCACCACGCTGCTCACCATCGCCATCGCCCTCGCGGGTGCGGTGGCGTTCAATTTTCTTCCCGTCTCGCCGCTCCCTCAGGTCGATTTCCCCACCATCTCCGTCGGCGCCAGTTTGCCCGGCGCCAGCCCGGAGATCATGGCCTCCTCCGTCGCCACACCCCTCGAACGTCAGTTCGGCCGCATCGCCGGTATTACGGAAATGACGTCTGCCAGCTATCTCGGCACCACCGGCGTCACGCTTCAATTCGATTTGAACCGGAATATCGATGGCGCTGCCCGCGACGTCCAGGCCGCGATCAACGCCGCGCGCAGTTATCTGCCCATCAACCTCCCCGCCAATCCCAGCTATAAGAAGGTTAATCCTGGCGATTCCTCCATTTTCATCCTCGGGTTGACGTCGAAAGTCTATCCGCGCGGCAAACTGTATGACGCCGCGTCCACCATCCTCGCCCAGCGCCTCTCCCAGATCGAAGGCGTTGGCCAGGTCACTGTCGGCGGCAGTTCGCTTCCGGGCGTTCGCGTCGAGCTGAATACCCCCCAGTTGCACGGCTTCGGCCTCGGGCTTTCAGACGTCAGCGCGCTCCTGAGCCGCCAGAACGCCAATTCGCCGAAAGGGCAGTTATCTGACGGCGATGTGACCATGGACGTTCTCGCCAACGATCAGTTGCTTAAAGCCGACGACTACAAGGACCTCGTTGTTGGCTACAACAAGGGCGCCGCCATCAAGCTCAGCGACATTGCGGACGTTGTGGATTCCACTGAGAATATTCGCGCCGCCGGCTACGTCAACGGCAATCCTTCGGTTCTGCTCCTCATCTATCGCCAGCCCGGTGCCAACATCATAGACACCGTCGACCGCATCAAGGCCGCTCTGCCGTCCCTCAAGGCTTCCATCCCCACCGCCATCGACATGAAGCCGGTCCTCGACCGCTCTCAAAACGTCCGCGCTTCGGTCCACGACGTCGAGCGCACCCTTCTCCTCTCGATCTTTCTGGTGATTCTCGTGGTGTTCGTCTTCCTGCGGAATGTGCGTGCCACCCTCATCCCGAGCATCGCGGTACCCCTTTCCCTTGTTGGCACCTTCGGTGTCATGTATCTGTTTCACTACAGCATCGACAATCTCTCGCTGATGGCCCTCACCATCTCCACCGGTTTCGTCGTGGACGATGCCATCGTGGTCATTGAAAACGTTGCCCGTTATCTCGAGCAGGGTATGTCACCCATGGAGGCCGCCCTCAAGGGTGCCCAGGAGATCGGCTTCACCGTCGTTTCGATCAGCCTCTCCCTGGTTGCCGTTTTTCTCCCCATTCTTCTCATGGGCGGGATCGTCGGCCGTCTGTTCCGCGAGTTCGCCGTCACGCTTTCAGCAGCCATCGTCGTGTCCATGCTGGTTTCGCTCACCACCACTCCCATGATGTGCTCCCGCATGTTGAAGCACGAGCGGCCCGAAGGTCATGGACGGCTTTACAGGGCCAGCGAGCGAGCCTTCGAGTGGATTTTGAGTCTCTACTAACATTCCCTGGCCTGGGTCCTGCACCACCCGGCCCTCACCATGACCGTGCTCGTTCTCACCATCATCCTCAACGGCGTGATGCTCTGGACTGCCCCCAAAGGCTTCTTCCCGCAGCAGGATAGCGGAATCATTTACGGCGGCATTCAAGGGGCGCAGGACATCTCCTTCCAGGCCATGCAGACCGACGTCCAACGTTTCGTCGAGATTATTAAGAGCGATCATGCCGTGGACAATGCCATGGCATTTGTCGGCGGCGGCGGCGCCACCAATGGCGGGTTCATGTTCGCCAGCCTTAAGCCGCTATCCGAGCGCAAGGCCAACGCGGATCAGATTATCCGTCGGCTTCGCCCCCAGCTCATGAGCCTCCCCGGCGCCTCCGTCTTTCTACAGGCCGGACAGGATCTCCGTATCGGCGGCCGCATGAGCAACGCGCAGTATCAATACACCATTCAGAGTGAAAACATCGACGATCTGGTCGCCTGGGGGCCTCGGCTCTTGCAGGAAATGAGAAAGCTTCCCGGTCTTGCCGATGTCAATACCGATCAGCAGAACGCCGGCCTCCAAGCCACTCTCGTTTACGATCGCTCCACTGCCGCGCGTATGGGAATTACCCCCTCGAGCCTCGACAACACCCTTTATCTTGCCTTCGGCCAGGCTCAGGTCTCCGTCATGTACACGGCCCTCAACCAGTATCACGTGGTCATGGAGGCCGCTCCACAATTTTGGCAAAACCCTACGGGATTGGATGACGTCTACGCTCATCCCTCCACCGGCGGCGAAATTCCTCTGAGCGCCATCACCCATCTCGAGACCACCACCGCCCCATTGGCCGTCAACCACCAGGGTCAGTTTCCCTCGGTGACTATTTCGTTCAATCTCGGCCCTGGCGTCGCTCTGGGCGATGCCTCACAGAGCATCCTGAAAATGGAGCAGAAGATCGGAATGCCGCCTACGATCCACGGAATGTTTGCCGGTACCCTTCAGGCCTTTCAGGACTCGTTGGCCACCATGCCCTTCCTGCTGATCTCCGCTGTCCTCGCTGTCTACATCGTGCTCGGCATTCTCTACGAAAGCTACGTGCACCCGGTCACCATCATCTCTACGATTTTCTCGGCTGGGGTCGGTGCTCTTTTGGCCTTGAAGGTTGCCAACAACATGGAGCTGACCCTCATCGCCATCATTGGCATGATTTTGCTCATTGGCATCGTCAAGAAGAACGCGATCCTGATGATTGACTTCGCGCTCGTCGCTGAGCGCGTGGAAGGGAAGAGCCCGCGCGACGCCATCTACCAGGCCTGTCTGCTCCGGTTCCGCCCCATTACCATGACCAGTATGGCCGCACTTCTCGGCGCCCTGCCTCTCGCCATCGGCATGGGCACTGGCGCGGAGCTGCGCCGGCCGTTAGGAATCACTATCGTCGGCGGCCTCATTGTCAGCCAGATGCTTACGCTCTACACCACGCCTGTTGTTTATCTCTGCTTCGACTCGATGCGCATTTGGTGGGATGAGTTCCGCCACGGCGCTGCGCACGCCGGTTCACAGCACCAGCCGGGAGATTGAGGAATGGGAAGGATGAACGGCGTGAAACGCCACCACCGTCTAGTCAAGTCGTTCTTCACTTCGAGTGGTTCGGCCGCACTCGCCCTCGGGCTCTGCCTGTTGTTGTTCTCCGCCTGCACCGTCGGTCCCAAGTACAACCGCCCGGCCGTCGAAACTCCCGAGGCCTACAAGGAGCTCACCCCGAAAGATTTTCCCCAGACCGAGGGATGGAAGACAGCCCAGCCGAAAGACGATTCCCTCCGCGGCAAGTGGTGGGAAATTTTCAACGATCCCCAGCTCAATGACCTCGAAGAGAAGGTCAACGTCAACAACCAGAGCATTGCCGCCTCTGCTTCGGCTTTCCTTGCTGCCCACGCGCTCGTGCGCCAGGCACGCAGCCAGTATTTCCCCACCGTCACCACAAGCCCCTCCATCATCGGCGAGCGCGCTTCCGCCACCAACACGGCCACCCTTCCCCCGGGAACTTCCTCCGCGTCACCCGCGTACACCAGTTACACGCTTCCTTTCGACGCCACCTGGCAGCCCGATCTGTTCGGCCGCGTCCGCAACACCGTCCTCTCCAATATCGCCGCGGCCCAGGTGAGCGCCGCGGACCTGGCTAACGTTCGCCTCTCCATGCAGGCCGAGCTGGCTTCCGATTACTTCTCGCTGCGCGGACAGGACGCTCTCCGCGAGTTGCTCGATCGCACCGTCGTGGACTACCAGGTCGCCGTCGACCTCAACAGAGTGCTCTACCAGACTGGCATCGCCAACGACGAAGCCGTGGCCCAGGCCGAAACGCAACTGGAGACCACGCAGGCCCAGGCCACCGCCGTCGGCATCGCCCGCGCCCAGTTCGAACACGCCGTCGCCATGCTCATCGGCCAGCCCGCTTCCTCCTTCTCAATTCCGCAGGAGCCGCTGAACGCAAAGCCTCCTGCCGTCCCCTTCGGCGTCCCCTCGCAGCTTCTCGAGCGCCGCCCCGACATCGCCGCCGCCGAGCGCACCGTCGCTCAGGCCAACGCCCAGATTGGCATCGCCAAGGTCGCGTACTACCCCACCCTCTCGCTCGATGGCACCTTCGGTCTCCAGAGCACTAGCATCGCCAACTGGTTCACTTGGCCGAGCCGCTTCTTTTCCGTCGGCCCGACTCTCGCCGAGACCCTGTTCGACGCCGGTCTTCGCCGCGCCACCGTCCAGCAATTCCGCGCGCAGTACGACGAACAGGTGGCCAACTATCGCCAAACCGTTCTCACCGCCTTCCAGCAGGTGGAAGACAATCTCGCCGGCCTGCGCATCCTTTCCGTCGAGATCGATCAGCAGGACACTGCGGTGTCTTCCGCCACGCGGAACCTCACGATTGCCACCGACCGCTACAAGCTCGGCATCGATCCCTATCTCAACGTTCTCACCGCCCAGGAACTCCTGCTCACCAACCAGGTCACCGACATTACTTTGCGCACCTCTCAGATGACCACCACGGTGCAACTCGTCGAAGCGCTTGGCGGTGGCTGGGACGCCTCGCAACTCCCCACGCCTCAGCAGCTCGTCACTGAATCGCCGGCCCCTTCCGGCGCCGCCCCGGCAGCGCCCGCACAGGCTTCGGCGCCCGCTCCCAAACCGCATCGCTGATTTGCTCGTCGGGCAGGCGCACTCCGCTCGGCAGGTCTGCAGTGGAGCGCATCCTCAACCGGCAGGACCCTGCGCTCACTTCTCGGTCTCTGGTGTAGTTCCTGGGGGAAAAAAACCGGTTCAGCGCACCCAGCTCGCGGGCACGTCCGCCTTGCGCGCCTCTTCTTCAAGATCGTCCATTTGTTTTTGAATCTGCGCTTTCTTCTCTTCTAGCTTTTTCAGTTTTGTATCCCGGTCCTCGAAATAAATCGTATTCGAGGCCACTCCGGACTGCACATTGAAGCCGGCATTTCCGCCCTTTTTCATCTCGTCCTGCAATTGTGCGATTTGCGCGTCCACCTGGGCCATTTGTTCGCGCAGGGTCTGCGCTCGCCCCCGCCAGTAAGCTTCGTCCTTTACCGGCTCTCCGCCTTTTGCTCCGGCGCTCTTGTCCGCCGGAGCGCTTGCGTCGTCTTTTGCGGCGTTCGTGTCGCCGACTGTGGACACTCCGCCCGAGCCGCTGGACGAGGCCAGGTCCTCCGTGTTGTACACCTTCTTCGCCGGAGTCGCCGGCTTGTCCGCCTTGGCTTTCCGCGCCGCGTCCGCCACGGAATCCGTGTCCTGCTGTGTCTGCTGCGCGGGTTGCTGTTGCGGTGGATTTTGTTGCTGGGGTTGAGTCTGGCTCCGTACCGCCGGAGCAATCGCCGCCAGTCCCGCGGCAAAGGCGGCTAGGGCCCAGCCGGCTTTGGTTCGCATCTGCATGATTGCCTCCCGCCTCCGTTCTATCGCAGCCAGCCCGGCGGCACGTTCGCCCGCCGCGCTTCGTCTTCGAGCTGCTCCATCTGCTGCTGGATCTGGGCCTTCCGTTCCTTCAGTTTCTCGAGCTGTGTCGCATTGCCGCCGTGCGCATGAGCCCCCACGGTATAGGCGCTCGTCGGCGGGGGCGGCGGATTCGAGCCGCTCGTCGCCGAGTGTTGGTCCTGGTTCGCACCTTCGATTTGGGCGATCTGGTGGTCCACCTGCGCCATCTGGTCGCGCAGCTTTTGCATGCGGTCGTGCCAGTATTTCTCGTCTTTCGGATCGTTCGAGGCTGTCTGGCCGGCCTTTCCGGCCCCCTTCGTGTTCCCGACTACAGACACGTCGCTCGAATCCATTCGCCTCAAATCTTCGTTGGTATATACCTTTTTCGGCGCCTCGCCGTTCGTCGTCCCGTTGTTGGCCGCGTCCTTTGCTTTCCTTGCCGCGTCAGCAACGGAATCCTGGTTTTGCTGGGTGGCGGGCTGGGGACTGGATGGCGGCTGCGCCTGCCCCTGTCCCCGCGCCGGGCCGGCAATCGCTAGCGCCGCCACAAGCCCCATGCTCAGTGGCCAATATCGGTGGGTTTGCACGCACTTCCTCCTGCTTCCCGCCATCCTAGGCATGCGCGCCGCCCGGGTTCAATGGTACTTACGGTCAGTGTTTACTGGTTGGCAGTACGCGCGGCCGTCATGGTGATTTCCATGCGCGCGCCCCTCGCCAATGCCGCCACGGCCACGGTCGAACGCGTCGGCAGCGGCTCCGTTTTGAAGTACTCCTTGTAAATCTGGTTCAACTGCGCATAGTCCTTCATGTCCGCCAAATAGACGGTCACCGAGACCACATCCGGAAAATCCATTCCCGCGGCTTTCAGCACGTTTTGTGCGTTCGCAAACGCCTGACGCAGCTCCGGCTCGAACCCGCCGGCCACCGGCTGCCCGCTCGCGTCGTTTCCGATCACGCCGGAAAGGTAAAGCGTGTCGCCCACCAGCAGCCCGGGCGAGAAGGGAAGCCCGAGTGCCGGCGCTCCCTTCGGCACGATCACTTGTTTGTGCGGCCCCGCCGGGCGGGACTGCGGCGCGCTCGCCGCGCCGGCCAGCGCGACCGCGGCCAGTGCTATTAGAACTGCCATCCATGTGCGTTTCATCAGTCTTCATCCTCCTGGGCGTCTGGTTGTTGATCGGAACCTGAAACTGGCTTCGTGGAGAGCGGAGCGAGCCCGGCCTTTTGCAGTTGCTGGTTCACAGCCGGCACATCGTGTTCAAGAACTGCCTTCGTTTCCGCTGCGAGCGCCGTCCGCGCCATTTGCAATTCGCGCCACACGGCAGTGGCCTGCGCCGTGGGCGCGCAGTCGCAGCTATCGGCCGTGTGCAGCAGCCCGCGAAAATGCTGGTTCAGCGTGGACAGGTTTTCTTTCTCTTTTCCCGTGGGCGGCGTGCCGAAAAACGCCGGCCGCGCCGCGCCCGCCAGTTGCTCGGCCTTCTTGTCGAGCGCGCCAATCGCGTCGCCCAGCGCGCCTTTGCCCGCTTTTTCCGCGCGGTCCTTCAATTGCCCGCGCAAAGCCTGTATCGTCCTCAGCTCCGCAAACGATTCGTTCATCCCCCGCACCGCATCCAGCTCCACGGCAAACTGCTGCGCTAGTTCCTCCGGCGTGGCCTTGATTCGCGGATCCATTTTGACTGTCAGCGCTTGCGTCCAGCTCTTGCCCGCTGCGCTCAGCCTCACGGTGTATCTGCCGGGCAGCGCCCGTGCGCCCTCTGGTTCGCGAGGCGTGTCGTGCGGGATCGCCGAGATCGGGTAATCGTGCTCGAGCGAGGCGGGCGCCGTGTAATGCAGATCCCACACGAATCGGTGCATTCCCGCCGTGGCGGGAAGGATTTGCGGCTGCTGCACCCAGTACATGGGAATCGGATTTTCCTTCGCCGTCGCTGCCATATCGATCGGCGCGTCGGTGCTCGCGTACTTCCGCACCACCTCGCCGCGCGCGTCCAGGATCTCGAGCGTCACCGGCCCCGATACCGCGTCCTTCAGGTAGTAGTCGATGATCGCGCCGTCCGGCGGATTTTTCCCCGCGGGCACTTCGGGTGGCAGCGGCGTGTCCGTTGCGCGGTCGCGCCGGAAGCGCCAGGCCATCTCCGGCCGCACCAGCCCGCCTTCCGAGAAAAATATCCCGTTCGAATGGCGCGAAAGCTCCGCAGCCATCTCCCGCAGCGGCGTGATGTCGTCCAGGATCCAGAACCCGCGCCCGTGCGTGCCCACTACCAAATCCGCGCCGTGGATCGTCAGGTCGCGCATCGACGTGTGCGGCAGGTTCAGTTGCAGCGGCTGCCATTGGTCCCCGTCATCGAACGACACATAGACGGACCCTTCCGTTCCCGCGAACAGCAGCCCCGCGTAATTCGGGTCCTCGCGCACGGCGTTCACCGGCTCGTCTTCCGGCAGCCCCGCGATAATCTCTTTCCACGTTTTGCCGCCGTCGCGCGTGCGAAGCACGTGCGGGCGCAAATCGTCCAGGCGGATGCAATTGATCGCCGCGTAGGCTGCTCGCTCGTCGAAATGCGACGCTTCGAGAATCGAAACCTTGCTCCACGGCGTCAGCGATTCGGGCGTCACGTTCTTCCACGTTTTTCCCGCGTCCTGCGTCACTTGAATCTGGCCGTCGTCCGTTCCCGCCCACAGCAGGGCGATGTCCTTCGGCGAAGGCGCCAGCGTGTAAATCACGCCGCGATGTTTTCCCTTTTCCGGGTCCGACGCGGCAAACGCGCCCAGGCTCGGCGGAGTTTCGTAGCTCTCGCGCGTCAGATCCGGGCTGATTTTCTCCCAGCTTCGCCCGCCGTTCGTCGTTTTGAACACCACGTTGGCCGCAAAGTAGAGCGTGTGCGGCTCCAGCGGAGAAAACACGATGGGCAGCGTCCGCACGTAGCGATACTCCCCGCGGCGCAGCGGCTCCGGCGACACGTCCGCCACTTCCCACGTCCGCTGGTTGGTTCGCGTGATCCGCCCGCCGAACAAAATCTCGGGGTCCAGCGGGTCCACCGCGATGTAGCCATACTCCTCCACGCCCACGGGATGCCACTCGCGGAACGTGATTTCGCCGTCGTCGCCCCGGCTGGTGATTTCAATCGATCCGCTCTCCTGCTGCCCCCCGTAGACGCGGTAGGGAACGCGCGTGTCCGTGGTCACGTGATAGAACTGCGCCGTGGACTGGTTGTACCACGAGCTCCACGTCGCGCCGCCGTTCAGGCTGATCGTCGCCCCCTGGTCGCTCGTCAGCGCGATGATGCGCGGAATGCGCGGATTGATCCACACGTGCTGGTAATCGTCGCCGCCCGGCGCGCCTTTGATGGCCGTAAACGTGCGCCCGCCGTCCGTCGAACGGTACGTGGACGTGTTCGCCACATACACCGTGTCCGGATTGTCCGGCGCCACGGCGATGCCCATTCCCCCCGGCCCTTGTCCTCCAATCCGCCTGTCGTCATTCACCTGCGTCCACGTTTCGCCGCCGTCGTCCGAGCGATACACGCCTCCCTTTCTCGAAGCCGCCACCGACGCGTACAGCCGCCGCGGTTCGGAAGGCGCCACGGCGATGCCCACCCGCCCCAGCCCTTCCGCCGCGCCCGGCAGGCCCTTCGTCAGCGGCTTCCAGGTGTCTCCGCCGTCGGTGGATTTATACAAGCCGCTGCCTGCCACAGAGAACGACGCCCCGCTGCGCACCTCCCACGGCGCCACGCGCGCCGCCCACAGATCGGCGTAAATCGTTTGCGGGTTCGAAGGGTCAAAGGCCAGGTCGGCCGCGCCCGTATTTTCGTCGCGATAGAGCACCTTCTGCCACGTCTCGCCGCCGTCGGTGGATCGGAAGACGCCGCGCTCCGCATTCGGCCCGTAGGGATGGCCGACCACGGCCACAAACACCCGGTTCGGGTCGCGCGGGTCTACCAGGATGCTCGCGATCTGCTGCCCATCGCGCAGCCCCAGATGCTTCCACGTCTTCCCGCCGTCGGTCGATTTGTACATGCCGTTGCCCACGGAAAGGTCGGGACGTTGCAATCCCTCGCCGCTTCCCGCGTATATGATTTCCGGATTCGACTGCGAAATTCCGAGTGCGCCCACCGACCCTGTCGGCTGCTCATCGAAGATCGCCGTCCACGTCTGTCCCGCGTCCGTCGTTTTCCAGACGCCGCCGTTGCACGCCGCGATGTAAAACACGCTGGGCTGGTCGGGAATTCCAGCGATAGCCACGGTGCGCCCCCCGCGATAAGGGCCAATGTTGCGCCACCGCATCTCCGAGAAAAAACTCGAATCAGGCGCCGGTTGCTGCGCCGCTGCGGAGTAAGCCAGGACCGCTGCTGCGCAGACCAGCAGAGCCACAACCGCGCTCTTGCCGGAACAAACCGCAGGGCTTTGCCCTGCGCTACCCGTCAAATCCCGGATGAATTTCATGAATCCCCCGTAAGAGAATGAAACGCGTCAGAATACCCCGCCCGGTGCGCTGCGCGCAAAGTTCGCCTGCCCCGCTCGTCGCGTTCCGAAGTGTGCGGTTCCCTCTGCGCTTTCAATTGACCGGCGTCGCATTGTGCTGATCCAAAGTCACCGAATTCTGCCCCGGTTTCAGATTCACCGCGAATCCCCAAAACAGCGGCTGATTGTTGAAGACCCCCGAGATCATCAGATAGTAGGTCCCCGGCGGCACACCCGGCAGCACTCCTTTTCCCGCGGCGTCGGCGCGCACCGCCGAAGCGCTTTCGTTCTTCACGCTGTCCGATATCTTCTGGCAATCGGGCGCGCGGTTGCGGCACGCGTTCACCATGGTCTTTACGCCGCTCGTCCCCGGCGCCATAGCCGCGCCCGATTTGGCCACCACTTTGTCGAATTGGTCGCGCAGCAAGATGTACGGATGGCCCGCCAGCGCGTTCGGCGCGCCCGGGCCGCCCGCCAATCCGCTGATCACCATCAGCACCGCATTGCCCGTGGGTGCCTCCGGCGTGGAGAGCTTCGCCGCCACAGGGGGAACCGCCGCCCCGGCTGGTGCCGCTGCTGCGGGCCCGCCTGCCGCTGGCGGCGCGCCTGCTGTTGCCGTCGGCGCCCCCGACGAAACCGGCACCATCCCCCCCGGCACCGGCCCCGGCGCGAGCACGGCCAGATTGCACGTCGCATTCATGGGCGCAAACGTGTAGTCGCCGTTGGCGTTCTGTCCCGTGAGCCTCCGTCCCTCCACCAGGTACGCGCCGCTTCCCGGGTCCAGCGTGTTGTTCGCGCCGAATGCCAGGCTCAACGGATGGTTCGGCGCAGCCACCTTCACCGCCACCTGCCTGCCGTCCGCGATCACCGTGTACGGATACGCCCGCGCCACATCCGGCCCGCAGCCCAGAATCACCGACTCGGGAAAGAACTGCACGCTGAATCCGCTCGGCGCCGCGTACGTTCCATTCATCCGCAGGCCCGGAGGCGTAGGCGGCCCCGTCTCGCCGTCGGAGAATATGCCCTCGAGAATCTTTTTCTCTCCCTCCACGATTCCCGGCCCCGCGCCCTTCGAGGTCAGCTCGGGCCGTACGCAGTTTCGCCGCACGTGCTGATACTCGTAAATGTCCGCCTGTTTTCCGGTGGTGTAGTCGTAGCCCGCGTGCACGCCGAGCGAGACGATTCCGTCCACCACCACCGCGCCCGGCCCGCTCAGCGTCTCTCCGTTCACCGCCAGCACAATATCTTTCGGCGTGGCCGCAATCGTCAGCACCGCGCGCCCGTTCACCATGGCGATCGTGTAGGCATGCGAGTCGGGTCGCATGTCCGCGCAACTCACCGCCACCGAATTCTCGCTGAATTCCAGCCGCCACTGGCCGTTGCCGAGGAACATCCCCGCCATCTGCGGGCCGGTCACTTCTTTTCCCACCACGCCGGGCGCCACCGAGCTCAGCAGCTCATTCACTCCGCCCATCAGCGATCCCATCAGTCCGTTGCCCAGACACGCCGCCGGCAGCCGTCCCGCCGTCACGCACCGCCGCATCTGGCGCGTTTGCGGATCCTGCGAGCCCGCCAGGGCTCCCGCACCTGTCCCGCCCGCCCCGCCGCCCCCCGGAGACGCGGACACCTGCGGGGCCGGCGCGGTCGCTTTCTTTATCGCTGCGTCCTGCTGGTCCTGAATCTTTTTGCGAAACGCGTCTTCCCTCTTCACTTCATCGGCCGAGGGCTGTTTGCAGGTCGGCAGCAGTTTTTTCAGGTCGCCGCGGGTTTCCCAGGTGTATTTCATCAGCCCGTTGGGCAGCGTGGTCTCCGGATGGCCCACCATGCATTTGGAAGTGTCCGAGGTATCGCGGATATTGCAGCTATCGATCAGGATGCGTTCCCCGTTGCACACGTAGTTCACGCCGATTTTGATGTCCTGCGCGGACGCCCCCGCTGCCGCCGCGCACACCGCAAGAATCGCTGCCATGAATTTTCCATCTATGAGTTTCATAAATTCCCCCGCAACAAAGAAACCGGCGCCAGCATACTCCGCCCTGTACCGTCTGGTACAGGGCCCGCCTTGCATCGTATGGTGCAGGGCCCCACCCTTCGTTCGTTGAACCGTGCTTCTTCTGCTCTCTTCCACGCCCACTTCACACCAGACACCCTCTTCCTCCCTCCCTGCATCACAGCACGCAGCCAGTCGGGTGGCCCTCCCTTCGCTTTCAGAAGCGTGGGTGGCCCGGCAGTTGCTCTCCGAAGCGTGGGCGCCAGGTCGCCATATTAAAAATGTTTCTAAGCCAAAGGAATTCGGAATGGCGTCGGTGATGACTGCTCCCGCCTCGCCCGGGAAATCCCTGCTCGACCGCCTGTTCCATGCACTCTCCGCCGCGGGCCGGGCAATCTACGTTCTCGCCATCGTGGGAATCGGCGTGGAGACCTGGGTCATTGCACAGACGACGGCTCATCCGCTCGGCCGTGGCTACGATGCCCTAAACTTAATCCCCTGGCTCCCGGCGATTCCCTGGCTCGCCTATCTGGGCGGCGCAATTTGGATCGTGTGCGGCGCGGCGCTCTTCGCCCAACGGTCCGCCGGCCGGGCAGGATTGGTCCTGGGAACCTTGCTCGTTTTCTGCGCCCTCACCATCGTGCTCCCGCGCTTTGTCTGGCATCTCGAAAGCATTCCCTTCCGCACCGTATTCTTGGAGCCCGTCGCCATTGGCTGCCTCGCCTGGCTCATCCCCGCTCCCGGAGCGATTCCCGGCTGGCTCGCCTCAGCGGGCCGCTACGTTTTCGCCATCTCGCTCGTCGTGTTCGGTGCGGATCATCTCATCGGACTGAATTTCCACGCTTCATTCGTGCCCTGGTGGCTTCCCTGGCACACGTTCTGGGCGGCCTTTTTCGGTGTGGCGTTTATCGCTGCGGCGGTGAGCATCGCATTCCGTCTGCTCGAACGCTGGGGAGCGGCCGGCCTCGGCCTGATGTTCGGTATCTGGGTGTTGACGCTCCACCTGCCGCGCGTCCTCGGCTTCCTCGGCGGCGGAGGCCTGCATGATCCCGATGAGTGGTCCAGCATGTGGATCGCCGTCGCGCTCTGGGGCGGAGCCTGGAGCTCTATCGGAAGCATGACGGTAGAAACAGTGAAAGCCTAAGGTCTGCGCTCTGTGCCACTCCTCGCTCCTGAATGTCTCGCCCGCAGGTGTAGACTCCCCGCAGCCTCATGAAAATCCCAAACCCGGACCGTGCCGTTGTGGACGCGGAAAAGTTGCGGAAATATTGCCTGAGCCGCTCACACTCGCGCGGCCGGCACAAAGCCCGAGTCTTCGCCTCGGCGCTCGGACTGACTGCTGCGGACGCAGACTCTCTCCGCCGCGCTCTCCTCAATGCCGTGTTGCGTTTGGAGGGAAGCCCGGGGGAGACGGACCGATATGGGAAGCGCTTCGTGCTAGACTTCCAGATGACCACGCAGCACGGGACGGCCCAGCTACGAAGCGCATGGATCATCAGGAGAGGCGAAGACTTTCCGCGTTTCCTCACCTGTTTTGTCCTTTGAAACGCGCGAACACGCGGCAGCAGACGGAGAACAACGATGGCAGAGCCCAAAATCCTCGATGTGGTTGCACTCCTTGAGGATCTGCCTGAGCGCTCCTTGGTCCGCGGGCAGGTAGGCACCCTTGTAGAGTCGCTCGCCACGGGCGTGTTTGAGGTCGAGTTCAGCGATAACGACGGCCGCACCTACGCGACATTGGCCCTCCGCGAAAACCAATTCCTCGTCCTTCACCACGAGGTCGCCGCCGCGGACTGAATCTCGCGCGGCCCCTAGTCTGAACTCGCCAGCAGGCCAAGGCGCCCATCGACGAAGACAATCAGAATTTTCTTGAAGCCGGTCGCCCCGCTCAGTTGCGAGTAGATGTAACGATAGGCCTCGAGGCAGGAGCTCGGGCGAGGGCTGAGCAGAACGAGCCAGCGACCAGTGCCGCGACCGGCGCGGCGGGCACGTGTGCGGGTCGGGGCGCTCGATAGTTCGAGCAACTCACCGGTCAGGTTGAAGAGGAGAACAGGGTCTGTGCCGGGATTGTGGACAAAGCCGAGCAGTCTTGGCGCGCGGCCAGAAGCGTCTTTCAAACGTCGAATGCGGATGCGATTGCCGTGAATTGTGGCCTGGAAATCCCGCCCCGTTGACCGCGACCCGGCCAGGGACCGTATTTTTACTTCGAGGGCCTCACCGGTTTTTGACGCCCGGCGGATGGGAGCGCTCACGGCGAGCAACACGCTCATCCCGTCCGGCACACATTTGTCCGCAGTGGCATGGAGACGCCCCATCAGCCGGACGACGACCTTATCGAAACGCAAATGAGGCTTGGCGGCGTGCCGTGCTCCACCTCCGCGCGGGTCGAGCCTTCTCAGGTCAACGCCGACCCGCTTGCCGGCGGCGATCAGAAAAGCGCGATGAGCCTCGGCGGCGTTTTCCCATCTGGCCGAGAACTGTCTGGCGACGGCTTGGATGGCGGCTTGTTCGTCCTTCGTCAAGTTCTCTACGAGGCTTCGCACCACCTCGGCCAATCCGCCGCGGCGGGCAGTCGTCAATTATTGCAGCGGAGGACCGACAAGTGCCCGGCCGGGCGCCACTCCGGGAACCACAGCGCCATCTTCAATCACCAGCGTTCCTCCAACCAGCAGATAGCGCACGCCCGTGCTCGGCACGGAGGGTTTCTCGAATGTAGATTGGTCGCGGAACGTCTGGGGATCCAGAACCACTACGTCCGCATCCGCTCCAACTTGCAGGCGTCCCTTCTTGCGCGCCTCCGGCGTCGATCGTTCCAGGCGCAGCGCCGGCATGTACGACATTTTGCGCATCGCATCCATCAGCGTGAGCGAACGCCGTTCCCGGACGTATAGCGAAAACACGTGGCCGTAAGTTCCGGCGTTTCGCGGATGTCCGGACACTCCGTCGCTGGCAATCATCACCAGGGGATTGGCAATCACCTGGTCCACCATGGCCTGCGTATTGTTGAACAGCACGATCGTCTGCGGCCGTGCGGATGCATGCAGCTCCTCAAATCGCTCTTTGGTCAGCCGCTCCCCGGTGCTCGGAATCATCAGATCGGAGTAGGTCATGCCCTCCTTTTCCTGCCACCCCGGATTGAAAAGCGCGGAGTTGATCTGCGTCATTCCGGCAATGTACGGGTAGGCTTCGGTGGTCACGTCCAGTCCGCGGCCCCTCGCCCCGGCCACCATCCGCAGGCATTCGGGGGCTTCGGGAAGGCAACTGCTGTTGATGTGCACGATATGCAGGGGCGCGCCCGTCACGGCAGCGGCGGCGATTACCTCTCCCACCGATTCCACGCGGTCGCCCCGGCTGTGCACGAACACCGGCACCGCGCGTTCCGCCGCCACTCGGAACATCTCGATGATTTCCTGGCGCGTGGCCCCGGGCGTGTATTGAATCCCCATTCCAACCGCTAGGCCGCCGGCGCTCAACTCGTCGCGCAGGCGCTGCTGCATCCGCTGGATCTGCTCCGGCGTGGCGGGGTTGTTGGTGGCCGGGCCCGACGGCGGCACCAGCGCCCCGTCTCCGCCGGCAACGCCAAACGCCAGCGCGCGCGCCCAGGGGTGGCTTGCTGAGGTGCCATAGTTGATGAGCGCGCCATTACGGCGTTGGTCGAGAAACGTGCGCACGTCCGGCGGGCCAATCTCGAGTTCAAGTGCTGTGGTTACGCCGTCCATCGCCTTCAGGCGATATCCTTCCGCCGACTGGTCGTGCTGATGGAGGTCGATAAACCCGGGAGCGACCACCAGACCGGAAGCTTCAATTACGCGCGTGCCTGCCAGCGGCTTTTCGCTGATCGCCACAATCTGCCGGCCGCGAATGCCCACATCGCGCACCGCATCGAGTGATGTCTCCGGATCCACCACGCGGCCCCCGTGGATGACAACGTCATATCGGTCCTGGGCCAGCGCAATGCCGCAAACGGCCGCAACGGCCAATGCAAATGGCATGGCAATCGCCCGCAATGAGAATGTGCGTGGTTGCATATCGGCGCCTCGCGCTGGAATCGTGTTGGGGAGCCACGGCAAGCTCCCAGGGCGCGCCGATTATAGACCTACTCGCCCACTGGCCCATCCCTCGTGAAACGTG
>JASHRU010000346.1 GCA_030037225.1 Candidatus Acidiferrales bacterium
GCGGAGCTCGTCCAATTCCGCGTTGTAGCCGGAGCGAATCACGCCGGGAGCGGCGGGCCCGTAGCTTTTCATGGCCGGCGGATCGTCGGCGATGGCATGAGCCACCAGCTCGCGGGCGTCGGCCAGCTCGTCGAGTTGCGCGTGCAGTTCGCGCAGGCGCGGCGCCGAGCATCCGGTGAGAAATCCACGCAGCAGCGGAATGTGTTCGAGGGAATTCCGGAGGGCCAGGAGGTCGCGCGGAGTCGCGGTGGCCAGCGCCACGCGGCTCGTGAGGCGCTCGAGGTCCTGGACGCCGGCGAGGTCCTTGCGGATTTCCTCGCGAATTACGGTTTTGGATTTCAGCTCTGCAACGGCGTCGAGCCGCGATTCGATTTCCTGGCGGGCCACCGAGGGGCGGAGAATCCAGTTGCGGAGAAGGCGCGCGCCGAGAGGGGTCGCGGTTTCGTCGAGCGCTGAGTAGAGCGTGGGAGCGCCGCGTTCGGGGGATTCGCCGAGGGCGGGGGCAAGCAGCTCGAGGTTGCGCGCAGAAACGCTGTCGAGCACCATGGCCCCCGGCTCGTCATAGAACGCCAGACGATCGAGATGCGCGAGGGTGCGGCCGCCCTTGCCGCTGGTTTCGCGCAGGTAATGGAGCACGGCGCCGGCCGCAGCCGTCGCGTACGGATGGCCCGCGAGCCCGAAACCTTCCAGCGTGACGACGGAGAAATGCTCGCCGAGGAGACGTTCGGCGTACTCCTCGCGGAAGATCCAGTCGTCGAGGCGGGTTTCGACCGCTCCGGCGCCGTGCAACGCGGCATCGAAGGCGTGGGCGTCGGCAAAGAGGCCGGCGGGGCGGGGCAGCAGAATCTCGCGGGGGTGAAGCACGGCCAGCTCATCGAGCAGCGCGCCCTGAGCGGTTTCGCCGCGCCATTCGGTGGCGCGAAATTCGCCGGTGGAAACGTCAACATAGGCGAGTCCCGCGGCTGATTCCGCCGGTTCCCAGGCAATCGCGGCGAGGAAATTGTTTTCTTTGGGCTCCAGCAGGGCGCCCTCCGTCGCCGTTCCCGGAGTGATGACCTGCACGACTTCGCGGCGCACGAGCTTCCGTCCTTTGAGTTTGGCGGGGTCCTCCATCTGTTCGCAGACGGCGATGCGATGCCCGGCGCGCAGCAGGCGGGCGATGTAGTTTTCGGCAGAGTGATAGGGAACACCGCACATGGGCACGGGTTTTCCCGTTTCCTTGTGACGCGCGGTGAGCGTGATTTGGAGGACGCGCGAAGCCACAACCGCGTCCTGATAGAACAGCTCGTAGAAGTCGCCGAGGCGGAAGAGGACGAGCGCGTCCGGGTATTGCCGCTTGACCGCGTTGTACTGGCGCATGAGCGGGGTGTTGTTTTCGCTCACGCTGGTCTCCTGGCGCGTCTACCGGAACTCGCCGCGGCGCTCATTGTGGCGCATTATGTCGGCGGGGCGAGCGGTTTTGCAAGCCGCGCGGTGGATGGTGGAGTGCAGGATGCATTCGATATTGTTCGCCGGGCGCTCGATTCCTGCAACGCGTTCTATACTGGGAAGATGCCGAGACATCCGGCGAACGAGATCGAAATCAAATTGCCCGTGGCGAACGCCGCAATCCTGCGACGCCGCCTTCGCACGCTAGGGGCGCGAGCCGGCGAGCGGCTACATGAGGCGAATTTGCTGTTCGATACGGCGGATGAATTGTTGCGGCGGGGAGAGATGCTGTTGCGTGTGCGCGTGGAGCGGCCGGCCCGCCGCGTGCTCCCTTCCCGAACGCACGAGGAGCGCATCGCATGGCTGGACGCCTGGATGTTTCCCGCAGGGAAGGCACAGCGCGCGATGGTCACATTCAAGGGGCCGCCGGCGAGCGATGCGCGTGTGGGATCGCCTAGCCGGCAGGGACGGCAGCCCGGAGCCGCCAACTATAAAGTGCGCCGCGAGATCGAATTTGAGACCTCAAACGCTGCGCACTTCCGCGAGATTCTGGCGGCGCTGGGGTTTCGTCCCGCGTTCTATTACGAGAAGATTCGCACTACCTATCGCGCGCGCCGGTTCGGGCACCTCCTTGTTTCGCTCGACGAGACTCCGGCAGGCATTTTTGTGGAGCTTGAGGGATCGCCCGGCTCAATCGACCGGGCGCGCGAAGCGCTGGGCTACCGCGCCGAGGACGTTATCGTCCTTAGCTACGGGGCGGTCTATGCGGCCTATCGCCGGGCCGCGGGCCTGCCCATGACGGACATGCTGTTCGTGCGCGCGGGAAAGCGGCAGCGAACTTGAGGCCGCCAGCGCGGCGAGCCGGCATCTCGGTGCCCCTTTCGCCACGGCCTGCAAATCCTTCGATTGCCGCTGGGGCCGGGCTAACCTAGCCTCCTCGTAAGCCCCATGGATACGATTGAGCGGCTCTGGACCTGGGAGATGATGCATCTCCCATTCCTCACCGTTGTCTTCGTTGGCTGTCTGCTGGCGCTTTATTTGCTCGACTTCTACCGTCGCGAAGGGGCCAGACGCCAGTTTCGCGGCCCATTGGCCGCGGCGGCGTTTGACTTTGAGCTGGAGTCGCTGGGCGGCAACCCCTACGTACAACTCGCCTGGGCCAGCCTGCTCGGGCTCTATCTTGAACTCTTGATGATCCGGCTGGTGTCGTCGGAGATCCGAATTTTCGCTTACCTGAAGAATTTTGTGTTGATCGCGTGCTTCCTGGGATTCGGACTGGGCTGCTACCTGTGCCGGCGCCGGGTGAATCTTGTTGCCTTCCTGCTTCCCCTGCTGGCGGTGACGAGTCTGGTTTGCACACCGTGGACGAAGGTGCGGGAGATGGTGGGGAATCTGCAGGGCTTCATTGGGAAGCTTTCTGAAGTCGAGACGTGGGGGCATCCCTCGTTGCCCCAGACTGGGGAAGCGTGGGTCGGGGTTCTCGTCACCGTCGCGCTCGCACTTCCGCTATTTGCCTTAGTGGCTTTGACCTTCGTGCCAATCGGGCAGGTGGTGGGGGGCTGCCTGGAACGCGGATGTCGCGGCATCCGGGGATACACGGTCAACATTCTGGCTAGCCTGGCGGGAATACTTCTCTTCACGTTGCTGGCCTTTCTCTCGCAACCGCCCGCGGTGTGGTTTGCCGGCGCGGGGATCGCTCTGCTAGCGGTCGTCTGGCGGATTCCGCGCCTGCTTCTAACGTCTCTTGCCACCATGGCAGTGCTTATCTGGCTGGCCGTGCAGGCCGGCAGCGGCACTCCTTTCACCTATTACTGGTCGCCCTATCAAAAACTGGGCATCCGCCCGCTGGGCCCCAAGGGCGAAATCACTTCCTACGAGCTGAAGACGAACGATAGCTGGTACCAACAAATGCTGAACCTTTCCGACGAATTTGTGCGCAGCCATCCCGACGTGTTCGCACACAATTCTGCGGAATGGAACCCTTACAACCTGCCTTATCACTTCTATCCGAACCCACCGACGGTTCTAGTCCTGGGAGCGGGGACGGGCAACGATGTGGCCGCCGCCCTGCGCAACGGCGCGGGAGAGGTGGACGCAATCGAGATCGATCCGCTTATCCTCAAACTCGGCCGCGAACTTCATTTCGAGCATCCCTACAGTTCACCGCGCGTCCACGCTGTGGTGGACGATGCGCGCAGCTACCTGCAGACTTCGCACAAACAATACGACTTCATCCTCTTTTCCCTGCTCGATTCCCAGACGACCAATCCGTTCTATTCCAACATCCGCATCGACAATTACGTGTACACCGCTGAAGCCATGCAGGCCGTTCACCGGTTGCTGAAGCCCGATGGACTGTTGCTCGTAAAGTACTGGGTGGAAACGCCGTGGATTGGCGGACGGTTGCTGGAGCTGCTCAACTCCACCTTCGACCAGCCCCCCGTGCAATTGGCCGCCCTCAACACACGCTATGGGACGCCGGGCCACTTCTTCGTCTGCGGATCGCCAGAGCGCCTGGCCGCGGCGATGCGAGACCCGGCGCTTGCCGCCTACGTCAGCACGCACAGCCCCGCGCCCTTGGAAACGGCGCGGATCACGACCGACGACTGGCCGTATTTCTACCAGCGGGAACCCGGAATTCCCACGATCATCATGCTGATCTCTGCGGCGCTGCTGCCGATTTGCTGGTATATGCTGCGCTCGACAGGGACTGCGGGACGCGGAATCGAATGGCACTTCTTTTTCCTGGGGGCGGGCTTCCTGCTTTTGGAGACCCAAATCATCAGCAAAATGGCTCTCGTTTTCGGCACCACGTGGGTGGTGAACTCGGTGGTGATTGCGGCGCTTCTGCTCCTAATTGTGGGCTCGAACCTCCTGGTTGAGTGGCGGCCGGGGTTTCCGGTTCCGGCGGCCTATGGGGGCATTTTCGTGACCATGGCGATCGCGTATTTCACGCCCGTACGCCTACTTCTGTTTTCCTCCCTGGCTCTGAAGGTGGCTGCCGCGTCATTGGTCCTATGTCTCCCCGTTTTTTTCGCCGGCATCGTATTCATCCGCAGCTTTGCGGCGGCCGGCTTTCGCGGAGAGGCCCTGGGCTCGAATCTGTTTGGAGCCCTCGTGGGAGGGTTGCTGGAGTCCACGTCGTACTGGTTCGGGTTGCGCTTCCTGCTGGTGCTGGCTGCGGGGCTCTACCTGGCCTCGTGGCTTGCCCTTCAGCGGCGCAGGGAGCCTGCCCCGGCAGAGGCGCCGTAGCCCCCGGTGCGCACTCTCGCTTGCGAACGCCACTTTTTTCGCGATTTTGTCACTCTTTCCTTGACAAACCGTTGCGCTGCTTTTAGACAAAGGAGGGAATCTCTGATTCGGCGATGACGCATTCGACCAACTGCGGCGCGTGCGACATCCTCCCTCCGGGCGGTTCCGGAGGCGGGGCGCGCACCACCGAAGACCACCCGCCGAGTACCGGGCCCTTCGGGGCGGCCGGTCGGAACTCGCTGGAGTGGCCCGGCAGGGGTGTCTGGAGCCCGGGATAGGACGTTTTTCCTCGGCAGGCAGCCGGCCCGTGGCCAGGGAATGCACCGCGCCACGGGCTTTCTGTTTCTGGGCGGCACAGCAGCGGCGCTGCCGGGGCCCGGAAAGCCGCCAAAGCGCCTGAAAGGAGGCCCTATGCTCCACGCCACGGAGCTGTTGGGTGCAGACGTCAACGACGCGCAGGGTAACTTCGTGGGCCGAGTCCGCGAGCTCTTCATCGTGCCCGCCGAACACCCTGGCCGAGTCTCACGCATTCTTCTGGGCCGGGGCCGGTATCAGCCCCTGGTGGCCCGCTATGACCAGCTTGCGGCCGCCGAACCCGGCAAACTCTCGCTGACTGTAGGCGAACAGGCCCTGGAGCCCTTCCAGGCCAATGAAGCCTGGCTGGCCGTGGGCAAAGACCTGCTCGACCAACAGATCATCGACGTGAACGGCCGCAAAGTGATACGCGTGAACGATGTTAACTTCGACGACCGGCGCACGAACGGCAATGTGGAGCTGCGCATGTTTCAAGTGGATGCCGGAGTTCAGGGCGCCGCCCGCCGGCTGCTGCAGGGCGTGCTGTCGCCGGCCGCGATTCGCCGCCTCCAACAGAGTCTCCCCTCCACGCTGCTTCCCTGGGATTTCGTCAATCTGATCGAGCCCGATCGCCTGCGCCGGATAAAACTCCGAATTGGAAGCGACAAACTGAATCAAATCCACCCGGCGGAGCTTGCCGACATCGTCGAGGAACTCTCGCCGAATGAACGAAATTCCATCATCGAGTCACTCGACGAGGAGACGGCGGCGGAAACACTGGCGGAGATTGACGACCGATTGCAACCGCAAGTGGTTGAAAACCTGAGCCGCGAGAAGGCGGCCGACATCATCGAGGAAATGGATCCCGACGAGGCGGCCGACCTGCTTGCCGAATTGCCTCCGGAGACTTCCAAGGAATTGCTCGAAGAACTGCCCCGCGACGACGCGCAGGAAGTGAAACGGCTGCTGCAATACGAAGAGCGCTCGGCCGGGGGCATGATGACCACCGAATTCGTCCTGGTGGGTGAGGACGCGGAGCGCGACGAGGTGGTGGGCTGGATTCGCGGTTTGGACCTGAATGCGGAACAGCTCGATACCATTCTGCTGATCAACAAGCAGGCGGTGCTCGCGGGGGCCGTTGCCATCGGACGTCTGCTAATGGCCGATTCGGGCGTTCCGCTCTCCACGCTGCGCATGGATCCGCTGGTGTTCATTGCGCCGGATGCAAAGGACCAGGAAGTGTTCGAGATGTTCGATAAATACAATCTGCGCACGCTGGCGGTGGTGGACGCAAACCAGCGGCCCCTTGGTGTGATCACGGTGGATGACGTGATCAAGCATCTGCGCGAGAAGGGGTAAGCGAGCGAGAGCGAGAGCGAGAGCCTCGAGATGGATGAGCGCCTCATCAACGGAGAAGCCAGCGGGTGGACGAACCGCATGACGCGCTGGCGCGCGCAGCGCCGGCATCTGTGGCGGCGCTTCGCGCTGTTCCTGGCGGTCGTGGGCCCGGGGGTGATCACCTCGAACGTGGACAACGACGCCGGGGGGATCACAACCTATTCGGTGTCCGGGGCACAGTACGGCTACGCGCTGCTGTGGTCATTGATTCCGATGACCATCGCCCTCTACGTCAGTGAGGAGATGTGCGCGCGGATGGGCGTGGTGACGGGGAAGGGGCTCTCTGACCTGATTCGCGAAGAATTCGGCTTCCGCACCACGTTTTTCCTGATGGTGGTGGGGTTCCTGGTGGACCTGGGCAACGTCACCGCGGAATTTGCCGGTGTGGCCGCGTCGATGCAGATCTTCGGCATCTCCAAGTATTTCGCCGTGCCCATCGCCGCGCTTGTGGTTTGGTTCCTCGTTCTCCGCGGGACCTACCGGCAGGTGGAGGCCATCTTCCTGGTGGCCTGTACGTTCTACCTCTCTTATTTCTTCAGCGCCATCCTGGCGCATCCGGTGTGGACGGAGGCCATTAAGGCAACTGTCGTGCCGCATTTCAGTTTGCAGCCCGAATACCTGCTCACGCTCACGGCGCTGGTAGGCACGACCATTGCGCCGTGGCAGTTCTTTTATCTCCAGGCGGGGTTCGTGGAAAAGAAGGTGGGCCCGAAGCAGTACGCGCAGGCGCGGCTGGACGTGCTGTTCGGCAGCATCAGTTGCATGCTGATTGTGTTCTTCATCATCGTCTGCTGCGGCGCGACGCTGTTTGTTTCCGGCCACCGGAACATCGCCGATGCCGCAGAGGCGGCACAAGCCCTCGCACCGCTGGCCGGTCCATGGGCCAGGACGCTGTTCGCTTTTGGCCTGCTGAACGCCTCGCTCTTCGCCGCGAGCATCCTGCCGCTCTCGACGGCCCACGTGGTGTGTGAAGGACTGGGGTTTGAGGCCGGCCTGGACTGCAAGTTTCGCGAGGCGCCGGTGTTCTACTGGCTGTACACCGCACTCCTGGTGATTGGTGGAGGGATTATTCTGATTCCCCGGGCGCCGCTGCTGAAAATTCTGATTCTTTCCCAGGTGGGTAACGGCGTGTGGCTACCCATCGTGCTCATTTTCATGATCCTGCTTTCGAACCGGCACGACTTGATGGGCGACCGGAAGAACGGCCCATTTTTCAACGCGGTGGCCTGGATTTCCAGCATCATCATGATCGCCCTGACACTGATTTTGATTTACGCGGCCATCGTCAACCCCAGCTCGATAGGCATGTAGGGAAGGCAGCCGGAGCGGTTTTCGAATATCAGGCTCACGGAGTGCGCGAACTACGGCCTAATATCCGGGGCGCCCGAGAAGAAACTGGAGCAAAGACTTCCAACGGCTGGGCCGCGACGGCTGGGGAAGAGAATCCGGCGATCCGGACGGAAACTCAGCCTCCACCTGCCCCTCCATTCCCGCTGCAGCCCAGAACGATTTGCTCAAGGCGAGGAACTGGACTGCCTGCCCGCGAATCGCACCGTCTTTCGTGGTTCGCAGGCTGAGCACCTGGACCATAATGGTTTGGCGGGAAACGAGGTTGGTGAGAGCGGCTTCCTTCCCGAAGGGCGGGTGCTCCGGGATTTCCAGAAGGCCGCCATGATCGCTGCCTTCGACGGCGCGGCCGTCGACCGTGACGGGAAGGCCATCGAGGCCAACCCACTTGAGGGAAACTGGAACCACGAGGGGGAAGCGTTTGCTTCGGCGCCGGTCCTCAGGCCGCGAATCCATACTCGGCACGGGATTTTGGGAGTGCATAGACCTCCCACCCCTCAAGACGTGCTCTGGATTCTACCATCCCACGGCGAATCGACGATGGTGCCAGAATCGAATGCTTCCTGCAGTTCCGCGCATTGCGCCTGCCCGACAGGCTGTGTTACTTTCGCTTGAAGCCTCGCCACGGCCGGGAAAAGTGAAAACGTCGGAGTTACTTTCGTCACTCTCGAAATCCGAACAGGCTCTGCTGGACCAATTGGATTCCAGACGCCTCCCGCGGCACGTGGCCGTGATTATGGACGGGAACGGCCGATGGGCCCAGCGCCGGCACCTTCCGCGCGTGGAAGGACATCGCCGTGGAGTGGCAGCGGCGCGCGAGACGATCGAAACGTGCGCGCGACTGGGGATCGGAGCGCTTACGCTTTACGCCTTCTCGGCGGAGAATTGGCGCCGACCGAAAGCGGAAGTTGACTTCCTGATGCGGCTGCTTCGCGAGTATCTGCGCAAAGAGCTTCCGGTGATTCACAAGAACAACATCCGCCTGAGCGTGATCGGCCGGGCTGAGGAGCTTCCACCGGGGGTGCGCGAGGATATCGGACACGGGATGATGCTCACGGCCGCGAACTCAGGCATGCGGCTGGTGGTGGCGCTGAATTACGGCGCGCGCGCGGAACTGGTGGACGCGTTCAACGCCGTCCTGGAAGAAACGCGCGCCCGGGCCACGAACGGGGAACTGACGGCGCTGCGGGTGACCGAGAAGATGATTTCCGATCATCTTTACACCGCGGGCCTTCCCGACCCGGATTTGCTGATCCGCACCAGCGGGGAGCAGCGCGTGAGCAATTTTCTGCTGTGGCAGATCGCCTACGCGGAGATTCACGTGACCGAAGTCCTGTGGCCCGATTTCAACCGCGCGCGACTCCTGGAGGCGCTCCTCGATTTCCAGGGACGCGAACGGCGCTACGGCGGCATTGAGCCCGCGTCGTCGAATTGAATCCCTCGCGCATGGCCATTCGCATTCCGCCGCCCTCGGCCGGCCCGAACCGACTGTGGGAGCGTGTCGCATGACGGGCACGCGAATCCTCACGGCCGCGGTCCTTATCCCCTGCGTCGTGGCGGCCGTTCTGTGGGCGGATACCTGGGTGATTGCGACGCTTGTGGCGGCGGTCGTTGTGCTTTGCCTGAACGAATTCTTCCGGCTGAGCGCGGCCGCCGGCACGGGCGGGAACGCGCGCTGGACCACCGTGTGCGCGCTGCTGTTGGTGGCCCTGCAATGGATGCTTTCGCAGTATCCGGGAGTGTGGATGCGCAGCGATTTTGGTTTGCTCTATGCGCCGGACCGCACGCCGGCGCCGCCCGAACTGGCACTGATCGTTTTCGCGCTTGGCGCCGCCGCGCTCGCCGTGACCGCACGCGGCACCTGGAAAGACGCAATCTCCCGGCTGGGCGTGGACAGCGGTGCGCTGTTGCTCGTGGCATTTCCTCTCAGTTTTCTCGTGCCCTTGCACGCCGCGCACGGGATGGGCCGACGCATGGTGCTGTTCCTGCTCGCGCTGCTATGGGCCGGGGATTCGCTCGCCTACTTCACCGGGCGGGCCATCGGCCGTCACAAAATGGCCGCGGAACTCAGCCCTGGGAAGACCTGGGAAGGCGCGGCGGCCAATTTCGCCGGTTCGGTGGCAGTGGGTTTTGCGGCTGCGCGCTGGATCGCCCTTCCCTCTGTACATCTGTGCGCCATGGCAGCGCTCGCCAACCTGGCCGGCCAGCTTGGCGACCTGACCGAGTCCGCCTACAAGCGGGCCGCGGGCGCGAAGGATTCCGGCTCGCTCCTGCCGGGTCATGGCGGAATGCTCGACCGCGTGGATTCGCTGATTTTTGCCGCACCCGTCGTCTGGTACTATTTTCGTATGCTCCTGCCGGCGGTGAATTGACGGCCGGATGGGGCGGTCGAATTGCCACACATGAAGCAAATTTCCATCCTCGGCTCGACGGGCTCAATTGGCCGGCAATGCCTGGACGTTGTCAGCCGGCATCCCGACCGGTTTCGCGTGGTGGCGCTGGCGGCCGGTTCGAGCATTGAGACACTCGCCCAACAAGTCCGCGCCTTTCGTCCCGACTTGGTTTCGGTAGGCGATGAATCCGGGTTGCGCGAACTCAGATCTCGTCTGGGCTCCTCCAACGGGCGCGGCCCGGAAATTCACACGGGCGCTGCCGGTCTTGAGGCCGTGGCCACGCATCCCGGCGCCGACGTCGTTGTTTCGGCCGCGGTAGGCGTGGTGGGTCTCCCGGCGACCTATGCCGCGGTGCGGCAGGGAAAATCCGTGGCGCTCGCGAACAAAGAAGTGCTGGTGGCCGCCGGGGAAGTGGTGATGGCCGCGGCTCGGAAAGCGGGAGTCACGCTTCTGCCCGTGGATAGCGAGCACAACGCCATCCACCAGTGCCTGCGTGCCGGCGGGCCAAAAGAGGTTCGGCGGCTCGTGCTCACCGCGTCTGGCGGCCCGTTCCGCACGACTCCGACCGCGAAGCTCGCGCGTGTGACACCCAAGCAGGCGCTGGCCCACCCCAACTGGCGAATGGGACAGCGCATCACCATCGATTCCGCCACGCTGATGAATAAAGGCTTCGAGGTGATCGAGGCGCACTGGCTATTCGATATGCCGCTCGAGCGCATTGACGTGGTGATTCACCCTCAGTCCATCATTCATTCCATGGTGGAATACGTGGACGGGTCGGTTCTGGCGCAACTCGGGCCGCCCGACATGCGTCTTCCTATCCAGTACGCGCTGACCTGGCCGGAACGCGTGCCTTCGGCCGGTTTCTCGCTGGATTGGTCGCGCATCAAACAATTGGAGTTTGACGCGCCCTCGCCCAAAAGATTCCCGTGCCTCACTCTGGCTCGGCAGGCCATCCAGCGAGGCGGCGCAGCGCCGTGCGCACTGAACGCCGCGGACGAAGCCGCGGTCGCCGCGTTTTTGGCCGGCCAGGTGCCGTTTCCGGCTATCGCACGCATTGTGGAGAGAGTGCTGGAGCGCACGCCCACGGCGCCGCTCGGCTCGATTGACGATGTGCTCGCCGCGGACCTGCAGGCGCGGCGCATGGCGGAAGGATTCGTTTCCGAGGAACGACTGGGCAGCAGGCGGAGAGGGAAGTAACGGATGCTAGAAGCGCTTCAGCATGGAGAGGGAGTGCTGGCCCTACTCTCATTCCCCGGCACGCTCCGGCTCATCGTGATCGTAGCGATGGGCTTGACGCTCATCATCCTGGCACACGAATGGGGGCATTACATCGTGGCGCGGCTGGCTGGTGTACGCGTGGAGGTGTTTTCGATTCTCGGGTTCGGCCCGAGACTGTTCGGCTGGCGCAGGGGAGATACGGATTTCCGATTCAGCCTCGTCCCGCTGGGCGCCTACGTCCGGATGGCCGGTGAATCCACGGAGGGGGAGGTGGCTGGCGCCCCTGATGAATTTCTCTCCAAAGCGCGCTGGCAGCGCGCGCTGATTCTCGCGGCGGGCCCGGCAATGAACGTAGTGTGCGCCGTGGTGCTCCTGTTTCTTATCTTTGCGATTTACGGAATCCCCGAAGCGACCTATTTGACGAAACCAGCCGTTCTTGCCGGGGTCTTGAAGAATTCGCCCGCGGCGAAGGCCGGGCTTTCGGCGGGCGACCGGCTGGTGAGCGTCAATGGGAAACCGGTGGCCACGTGGGAAGACGTCGGCCGGGCATTCGAGGGAATGCAAAACCTCTCCCGCGCGGACATCGTGTTTGAGCGGGCCGGGGGGAGCGAGGATGTGAGCGTTTCCGGCGGCCCGTCGACGAGCAGATTGACGGAATTGGTCGGTTACCCGGACGAAACGGTCCAGATCATCGGCATCGTGCCGGGCGGGCCGGCTGACCGCGCCGGCCTGAAAGTTGACGATGTGGTGAAAGCCGCCGACAACGAGCCGGTGAGAAGCGTGGACCAGTTCGTGGAGAAAATTCAGGGGTCCGCCGGGCGGGCGGTAAATCTGGAAATACAGAGAGAAGGGCGCACGCTGACGCTGAGCGTCAAGCCAGTCGAGGAGACCCTGCCCGATGGACGAAAGGTGGGCCGGATCGGCATCCAACCGGGCGCGGCAGACTCGCATTACCGGCGTCTATCGCTCTCGCAGGCTGCATCGATTTCCGTCTCGGAGATCGGGAGTTTAACGGCGCAGATTTGCGGCACCGTGTGGCAGCTTGTGGTAGGGCGCGCATCGATTCAGGACCTGCAAGGGCCCGTGGGAATCGCGCGCATATCCGGGCAAGCGGCTCAGCGCGGAGTGCCGGATTTCATCTTCGTGCTGGCGCTTATCAGCCTCAATCTCGCCATCGTCAATCTTCTCCCCATCCCAATGATGGACGGCGGCCAATTGCTGCTGCTAGGGATGGAAGGGGCGCGGCGACGCGACTTCAGCGGCGCGTTCCGCGAGCACTTTCTTCAGGTGGGTATCGCGCTGCTGTTACTGCTGGTCGTTCTCGTAATGTACAATGACATCAGGAAGCTAATTCCGGCCAAATGGCTGGGCTAGACGAAGGCTATGGATTCGGCAGCAATCGCCAACCGGGTGTCGAGCGGGGAGCGCATCAACGCGGGGGTTCGCCCCGGCCGGCTGGAAGCCGAGCTGGGCAGCCGCGGGCGAAGGTTGACGCGCCAGCGGCGCGTGATTGTGCGCGTGATGGACGCGGCACAGCGCCACCTGGACATCGACGAAATCTACGAGCGCGCGCGGAAGCTGGACCACCACATTCACCGGGTGACGGTTTACCGGACGGTGGATCTGCTCAAGCGCATGGGTTTGATTGATGAGCTGGACCTGCTGCACCTGCGCGGCGACCGTCACTACTACGAAACCCACGCTCCCCGAGAGCATATCCACATCGCCTGCTTGCGCTGCGGCAAGGTGCGGGAATTCGAGTCCACGCTCTACGATGAAATGAAGCGCCAGATCGAGCAGCAGCTCGACATGAAGATCACCATGAGCCGGACCGAAGTGGGCGGTTACTGCCGCTCCTGCCTGCCGGCCGCGAAGCGCTCGCCGGCGTCCTGAATTCCAGGGCCGGCTCGCATGTGCGCAAAGTATGCCCGCACCTGCGCGACATCTTTGCCAATTTGCTCGCGCAACTCCTCCGCCGAGCCAAATTTCTTCTCTCCGCGCACCCACCTCCAGAATCTCAGTTCGATCCTCGCCGGTGTCGCGCCTTCGGGAAAATCGAGCAGATTCGTCTCTACTGTGACGCCCGCTCCATCGAATGTGGGACGGACGCCAATATTCGTCGCCGACTGCCTCCATTCATGGCCTACGAAAGTCTCGGTGGCGTAAACGCCCCGGGCAGGGAGCACTTCCTGCTCCGGCTCCAGGTTCAGTGTGGGAACCACTTCGCGCGAGCCGCGGCCCGCTCCCGTG
>JASHRU010000347.1 GCA_030037225.1 Candidatus Acidiferrales bacterium
ATGGCATGCAGGATCACATCGAGGAGATCGTCCAGCGCAATCCAGCTTATCCACTGCCGCCCGTCACCGATCGGGCCGCCTGCTCCCATGAGGAAGGGTGGAAGCATCTGCTTCAGCGCCCCGCCGGCAGGCGTCAGCACCACTCCAATGCGCAGGTTCACCACACGAATGGCTGCCCCGCGCGCCTCCTCTGTCGCAGCCTCCCACTCCGAGCAAACGTCGGCCAGGAAGCCCTTCCCGCGCGGGCTCGCTTCCACCAGGTTTTCTTCTCCCCGGTCGCCGTAATATCCAATCGCGCTCGCCACCACGAGCGTTCGCGGCGGTTTCAACAGTCGCGCCATCGCCTCGGCCAGGGTCTTCGTGCTTCGCACGCGGCTCTCCCGGATTCGCGCTTTTCTCGTCGCCGTCCACCGGCCTGCGGCAATGTTTTCGCCGGCCAGATGAACCACACCGTCGAATCCCTCCAGCGCGGAAGGTGAAGCAAACCCGGCGCCGTATGGATCCCAATTAAGGCTCGGGGTAGGTATCCCCACCGGAGGCGAGCTCTCACGTCCGGTTCGCACCAGCCGCGTCACCGCATGCCCGCCCGCCGAGAGATACGCAACCAGCGCGCTTCCCACCAGCCCTGTCGCCCCGCTCACCAGAATCCGCAGTGGCTTTTTCGACCATCTCAGGTGCGCGTTCACGTCTTGCTCGGGAATCCTGTGTCGGTAGGCAAATCCGCGTTCGAGTTTTCGCCGCACGAACGGGCCCGCGCATGCGCTCCCAACCGCGCCCAGCGGAAGGGCGTATTCAATCTCGTCTTCAAGAAAGCAGGAATTACCCTCTGCGGGCTCGACCCTGTGCGTGTGCACCCAGCGCGCAAACGGGCCCGCGATTTGCTCGTCGCGAAACATCCGTCCGGCTTCGTACGCCGTATGTTCGGCCACCCACCGCTGCCGAAGAGGTCCCGTTTTGATCCTGAACTCCGTGCGCGACCCCGGCTGCGGAGCCGCGCCGCTCCGAGAAATCGTCGTCACCGACTCCCAGGGTGGCACCAGCCGCTCGAACGCGCCCGGCCTGCACAACCACGCGAACACCTCGCCCGCCGGCGCCTCAATCCTCGATCGCTTCGTGAATCGCTGCGTTTTCATCCCCCCTCAGGCCCCTGAACTCTCGCGCCTCACTCCGCCACGCGCCGTCTCTCTATCTTCTGCCCGAATCGCCCTCCGCGCGCAACTGCGTTTCCGCTTCCAGCGGTACTTTTGATTCGTTCCATTTGGTTTGTTCATGCTTGAAGAAAACACTGAGCTTTCCACAGGCAGGCCGATATGTCTTTTTCTTCTCGATTGAAGCGCTTTCGCTGATGCGCTATATTCCTCCGTTCTTTGTAACCATCCCGGAAAAAACCAGGAGGCCGTCGAGATGCAGCCGAAACAGGTATTGGAGTTCGCGGCGAAGAACAACGCCAAGATACTGGATCTGCGCTTCGCCGATGTTCCCGGCGTGTGGCAGCACGTCAGCTTTCCCATCGCCGAACTCACCGAAGAAAGCTTTACCGAAGGGTTCGGAATGGACGCCAGCTCCATCCGCGGCTGGGCCGCCATTCACGAATCCGACATGCTCCTGGCTCCCGACCCGAATACCTGCTTCATGGACGCCTTTCGCGAAGTTCCTACCCTCTGCATGATCGCCGATGCCGTCGATCCCATCACCAAACAGCCTTATTCCCGCGATACGCGCCAGATTGCCAAGAAAGCCGAAGCCTACCTCGCCTATAGCGGCGTTGCCGACCAGGCTTTCTTCGGCGCGGAAGCCGAATTCTTTATTTTCGACAACATCCGCTTCGAATCCCTTCCCCAGCACGCCTTCTACTACATCGACGCCGAGGAGGGCCGCTGGAACTCCGGCCGCGCCGAACACAACCTGGGCTACCGTCCGCGTTACAAGGAAGGCTACTTCCCCGTTCCTCCCACCGACCATTACATGGATCTCCGTACCGAGATGACGGCGCAAATGGCGGCCTGCGACATGCACGTCGAATGTCATCACCACGAAGTGGCTTCCGGCGGCCAGTGCGAGATCGACGTCCGCTACGAAACCCTCGTCAAATCCGCCGACAATCTGATGAAGTTCAAGTACATCGTCCGCAACGTCGCCTACCAGTACGGCAAGACCGTCACCTTCATGCCCAAGCCTCTCTTCGGCGACAACGGCTCCGGCATGCACACCCACCAGTCGCTCTGGCTCAAGGGCAAGCCGCTCTTCGCCGGCGACGGCTACGCAGGCCTATCGCAGACAGCCCTCTGGTACATCGGCGGACTCCTCAAACACGCCCCGGCAATCGTTGCCTTCGCCGCTCCCACCACGAATTCCTACAAGCGCCTCGTACCCGGCTACGAAGCGCCGGTCAATCTCGCTTACTCGCGCCGCAACCGCTCCGCCGCCGTGCGCATCCCCATGTATTCGCCCAGCCCCAAGGCCAAGCGTCTCGAATTCCGCCCGCCGGACCCCTCCTGCAACCCCTATCTGGCGTTTTCCGCCATGATGATGGCCGGCCTCGACGGCATCGAAAACAAAATCAATCCCGGCAATCCGCTCGACAAGGACATCTACGACCTCGAGCCCGAGGAACTGAAGCAGGTTCCCTCCCTGCCTGGCTCGCTCGATGAATCCCTGCGCGCCCTCGAAGACGACCACAAATTCCTGCTCAAGGGCGACGTCTTCAGCGAGGAATTCATCGACCTCTGGATCGAGTTCAAGCGCAAGAACGAAATCGATCCCGTGCGCATGCGCCCGCATCCTTACGAATTCCAGCTCTATTACGACATTTAACCTCCCGGCCAGAATCTTCATCGCGGGCGAGCAGGCGGCTTTCTTGACCGCTTCTCTCGTCTCTTCCATACTCAATTTGCGGCGCCAGCTTGCGGCCACAAACGAATCCCATGGCGGAAACCAAGGACAAGACACTCGACGAGCGCTTCCGTTCCCTTCCCGCTCAATTTCAGTCCGCCGTCTCTGCGCGTCCTCAATCCCCCACGCGCAGGGAAAAACGCCTGGCCGTCGCCCTGTTCGGCAGCGGCGGCTCCAATCTCGACGCCGCCATGGAAATCCTCGCCGAACGCGGCTCACCTCCCATTCTCGGCGGCAATACCAGGTCCCGCGCGTTGCGAAAGCTCGCCGCCGCTCGTGGTTACCTCTTTTCGGTCGAGTGGACCGACGGCACGAATGTCACCTACGGCGAAGATTTCCTCAGCGAAGAAGAAGCCCGCGCCTTCTTCGACTGCTTTATGGAAGACGTTCTCAACGCCGACTACGCCCGCGCCATGCTCGCCGAAGTCGACGCCGACAACGGCGTTTACATGCAAATCCGCCTCACCAGCCGTCTTCTGGACGCCGCCGGGGTACCCGTTCCCGCCAGCGACCGCCTGCTCGACACCCGCTATGCCGCCATGTGCACCGGCTGCGGAAAGCTGCTCGCTGCCGAAGGCGTCGCTTCCGCGCGCGAGGGATTTCTGTGCACCACCTGCTCGGCTTCCGCCTGTGCCTGCACCTCGGGTCCCGAGCGCCTGCAATGCCTTCTCGACAAGCAGTTCGGCGGAGTTCTCCGCGAATCCCCCAATCCGGAGGGCAGCGGCCGTGCCAACGGCATGGAATTGCTCTCCGTCTTCCGCGGCCTTCCCTGGACTTCTTCGTCCGACGATGTCCGTTGCCTCGATCTGGGCCCGCTCAACAAAATCCAGGTCTCGCCGGAATCGCGCACCAAATACCTGCTCCCCGTTCTCGCTGCCTACGACGGTTCGCTCGACTGGCCTATCCAGCGCAAGCAGCGCGTCGCCGAGCGCCTGGCCGTGCTCACCGTCCAGCGCCTGGTCTCCGAGCTTCCCGGCCTGCCCAACTCCTGCCGCAAGCAGTGCCGCGAAGCGCGCACGCTGGCAGAGGCGGCGGCTGCAGCCACAGCCGCTTCCGCGCTGGCCCAATCCGCTGCTGGAGTCGAAGCGCGCGAATCTCCCGCCTCCGCTCTGTGGGCCGCCAAGGCTGCCAAGGCCGCTTCCGTAGCCCTCGCCAAAACCGCCGCCGAATCCGCCGCCTCCGCGGCCTACGTCGCCCTCGCCCAGCGCGCCATGCAGGAGTCGGTCAAGTCCGTCAAATCCGCCGTGCTCGCCGCGGCCGAAGCCGCACGCACCGCTTCCTCCGCCGAAGCGAAAGCGGCCAAAGCGGCCACCGCGCTTCAAAGCTCTCAGCCTGCCCGCGATCGCGTCTTCCGCATCGCCTGCGCGCTCTGGCTCGAAGCCGCCGGATAGACGCGCCCGTTTCGCCGGCTCGGGTTCTGGCTGGCGTCCGGCTCGCGCGAACCCCGTGGTATAACCGCGTAAATGCTTGCCGAATACGCCGCCGTCGTTTTTGCCGATCCCGCTCGGGCCGAAGCCAACCTCTCGCGCGTTGAAGCGCGCCTGCCCGTCTCGCTGCGTCCCGCGCTCGCCTCCCTGCTCGCGCAGACGCCCGCGCCCGACGACGCGCTCAATTTTCTCGAGCGGTTTCTCCGCGCCGACGGAGGCGCGCCATCCGGCATCCTCGCCTTCCTCGAAGAAAATCCGGCCTCTCTGCACTACCTGCTCACCGTATTCAGCTTCAGCCGCTTTCTCTCCGAAACGATTCTCCAGCAGCCCGACCTGCTCACCACCGTGCTGCGGCCTCCGCGTTCCAGCGACGCCGCTGCCCAGGGACCCCAAGGCATCGAACGAACGCGCACCGCCGAGGAACTCGACGACGAGTTCGACCACTTTCAGGCGGCCTCCTCCAATGTCCCGCCAGCGGTCGTCCTGGCGCGATTCAAGCGCCGGGAATACCTGCGCATCATGCTCCGCGACGTCCTGAAGCTCGCCACGTTGGCGGAAACCACCCTGGAACTCTCCCAGCTCGCTGACCTGCTTCTCGAACGCGCCCTGCGCATGAGCGCCTCGGCGCTCGCTGCCGCTTACGGCACTCCCGAGTCCTCGCCCTCAGGCGGCGGGCGGCAGCCCTGCGCACTCGCCGTCCTCGCCCTCGGCAAACTTGGCGGCCATGAGCTCAATTACAGCTCCGACATCGATCTGATGTTCCTCTTCGCGGCCGATGGAGAAACCACCGGGGGCGCCTCCGGAACGATTACCAACCGCGAATATTTCGTCCGGCTAGCGCAGGCGCTTCTCACCCTCATCGCCGCCAGCTCGCCGGAGGGTACCGTATTTCGCGTCGATTTGCGGCTGCGCCCGCAGGGCAGCGAGGGCGAACTCGTCATTAGCGTGCCTGCGGCTGCGGAGTATTACCGCACGCGCGCACGCGAGTGGGAGCTCCAATCGCTGATTCGGGCTCGCGGCGCCGCCGGCGACCGCGAGGCGGCCCGTCTCTTCCTCAAGGAAATCCGCCCGCTCGTTTATCAGCGCGAGTTTCGCCTCGAAGTGGTCGAGGCCGTACTGAACGCAAGAGAACAAATCACGCGCACGCTCACGCGCCGCCAGACGCGTCGCGGCATAGCCCGGCTGGCGAGCCCTGCGGACCTGGTTCTCGAAGCCCCACCGGAACCCCCGGCGAGAAACGTCAAGCTCTCTCCCGGCGGCATTCGCGACATCGAATTCCTCGCACAATGCCTGCAGCGCCTCTACGGAGGCGAGGATCCCTGGCTCCAGGCCGCTCCCACCCTGGTCGCTCTCCAGCGCCTTCACGACAAAGGACACGTCTCCGGCCGCGACTTTAACTTGCTCGCCGCGGCGTATGAATTTCTCCGCACCATCGAGCATCGCTTGCAGCTTCGCGACGGCCTCCAGCGCCATCAACTTCCCGAAGCCCCGGCCTCGCTCGACCGCCTCGCCCGCCGCTGCGGAATCGAACCTGCCCCCGGCCCCGCTGCGCCTTCGCCGGGAAGCGTCCTCCTCGTTCGCCTGGCCGAGCATCTGGATCACGTTCGCGAAATCTACAACCGCCTGCTGCTCCGCCAGCGGCCTGAGGCCTCCCGAACACGTCCGCGCGCGGGCGTCGCGGCCGCGGACGACGCGGCGGGCCCGGCTCTTCTTCGCCGTCTTACGGAAGAATTCCCTTCCCTTGGCGCCGAAGCTGCCCAGCTCACTGCAGGCCTCGAATCGGCCAGCTATTTGCGCCGCGGCTTGCTGCGCTACCTCGCTTCGGCCCTGCTTTCGCCCGTGGTCATGGAACGTCTGGAAGCCGAACCGGAACGGTTGGGCCGGGCTGCCGCGCTCTTCGAACGCAGCGACCTCGCCGTGGACCTACTCTGCCGCCATCCGGAGGAAATCGAGCAGCTCGCTAATCCGCCTCGGCAGGAGCAACCGATTCTGCCCTTCTCGCGGACCGTGGCACAGCGCGCCGACGACCTCCGCTGCGAGTATCGCCTCGCTTTCTCTCGCGAGGTCGCCGCGCAATTGCTCGGCGCCAGCGAAGGGCCGCAGCCGGCGCCATTTCTCTTTCTCGAACGCTTCACCTCGCTCGCTGAGAGCGCTTTGCGGGAAGCGCTGCGCCTGGCGGCCGAAGAATCCTTCGAACACGCCGTGAACCCGCGCGTGCTCCAGCCCTTCGCCGTCCTCGCACTCGGCCGCATCGGCAGCCGGGAGATGTCCATCGGCTCCGACGCGGATCTGCTGTTTGCCGTGGCCGATGGGCTCACCTCTGCCGAGCGCGAACGCTGGCGCCGTATCGCCGAGCGCCTGGTGCAGATCGTCAGCAGTCACACGCGCGAGGGCGTTCTTTTTGCCGTCGATACGCGCCTGCGTCCCCGCGGCAGCGAAGGCGAATTGGTGCCCACGTGCGAAGCCCTCCTCGGTTATCTCACTGCCGACGCCGCTCCGTGGGAGGCAATCACCTTCTTGAAGCTGCGCCCCGTGGCCGGGAATCCGGAGCTGGGGGCGCGCATTGTGGAGCAGGCCCAGGCCGCGCTCCGCGCGCGCTATGCCGGCCAAGCGAAGGCCGCAGAAATGGCTCGCGAGCTGGCGCGCATCCGCGCCAAAGTCGAGCAGGACGCTGCCGCGCCGCGTGCCAAGGGCCGCTTTAAGAAAATGCCCGGCGGTTTCTACGATCTCGAATATGTAATCGGCTATCTAGCCTTCGCGCACGGAATCGCTGGTGTGGGCGGCAACACCCTCGATCAAATTGCGCCTCTGGCGAGCGCGGGCGCGCTCGACGCGCAACAAGCGGAAACTCTGCGCCTCACCGCCGCGCTCTATCGCGCCGCCGACCACGCCACCCGGCTCATCACCGGCCGTCCCCTGGCAGGCTGGCCCGAACCCGCGCTCGCCGAGCGCGTCGCCCGCCTGCTCCGCCAATGGGAAATGAACTGGCAAGGCGAATTGCGGCCATTGATGGAAGAGCGCGGCCGTCTGTTGCGCGAGCTCTATTCCCACGTCTTCTCATAGAGCACGACATACCGGCCGCGCGCCGGTCGTGCCTCTCCTGCGGGCTGCTGCCGGCTCGTCGCGCCAGTTCTTCGGTCGGTGTCCTTCGCGGCCCCCTCGCACTCGTCATGCCACGTCGCGGATGTGCGTCGAGATGTACCAGTGGTTCCCCGCCGAATCCCGCACCCCGCCGTTCCGGTCGCCGTAGGGCTGATCCGCCGGCGGGAAGAGCGATTCCCCTCCGGCCGCGATCGCCTGCGCGTACACCGCGTCCGCGTCCGGCACGTACATGTAGATCGCCGTCGGCATGTCGGGATACAGCGGCCGCGCCGTGCCCATGCCCATGACCGAGCTTCCGATGCGGATCTGCGCGTGAACCAGAGACCCATCCGGCGCGTTATGCCGTTCGTATACATCCGCACCAAAAGCCTTTGGCAGGAACTCCAGCAGTTTGCCCGGTTCGTTGGGATGCAAGTAGAGGTTCACCGTGCTCATCCCCTCCGGCATGTACCGCGGGCCTTTGTGCGTCGAGATGTACCACTGATTGCCGCCCACATCCGTCACGGCGGCCTCGCGGTCGCCATAGGGCTGATCCGTTGGCGGATTAATGGTCTTCGCCCCGGCACGCACCGCCGCCGCGTACACCGCATCCGAATCTTCCACGTACAGCCAGATGGAGCTGGGCATGGGCTTGATTGCCGGCTGGCTCCCACCTCCCAGCATCAGCATGGAATCGCCGATGCGCACCTCCGCATGCATTCCGCCTGCCGAGCCTGTTCCCCGGTACAGCTCCTGGGCGCCGAACGCCTGTTTGACGAACGCGAGCAGCGCCTCCGCGTCGCGGACGATCAAATACGGCGTGAGCGTGCGGAAGCCCGCGCGGATGGGACTTACGGTTGCCGCGTTCATTCGAGTTTTTGCCTCCAGTTCAGATTTCAAACGATTGCGGAAGTCTTCGCGCGGCAGCTCCGCGAGCGCCGCGGCCGTTTCCACCAGCGGCGCCACTTCCGGCCCGGCGCCAGCCGGCAACGAATCACGCCGCGCCAGGAGCGCGTCAATCGCCCGATCCAGCCGGTCGAATTGGGAAATCTCAGCCATGGTATTCACTCATTCGCGCTCGCAACGTCTCCAGCGCGCGAAACTGAAGTTGTTTGATCGCACCCTCCGAGCGTCCCAGCTCGCCCGCAATTTCGCGGATGCTGCGTTGCTCGGCGAACCGCCCCACCAGCACCTTGCGCTGGTCCTCCGGCAGGTCGCGCACCGACCGAAAGAGCGCCGCGCGCCGCTCGGAATCCTCAATCGCCGGCTCCGGCGGTTCGGCCGCCGGCTCGGGTGCGGGCCCGCTCGATTCCCGCGCCGCCCGCTTGCCCCGGTCGGCTATCGCATTGGCGGCGATGCGGTAGAGCCAGGCGGCAAACGGTACGCCGCGCCACTCGAATCGCGGTAGATTCGCCAGCGCCTGATGGAACACGTCGGCAGTCACATCTTCAGCCGCCGCTCGGTCGCGCACCCGCCGCGCAACGTAGGCGTACACACGTTCGAAGTTGGCTTCATAGAGCTCCGCGAAGCGCCGCGGGTCCTTCTGCGCCGCTTCAATCAGCCGCCGCTCGTCCGCTTCGGCCAGAGGAGTGGTCAACGCAAACTCCGGTCACTCAGCATCCCAATACCATAACGGCGCGGCGCCCGAAAGGTTACGGTCAATCTCCGCACAGCACAGCGCCCTGCCCCGGCCCCCTTTCCATAACGCTGCAATTGTTGAAAGCCATCCCCTGCCTGCCTATCATTCCGTTGGCAATCATTTATGCTGGAGGCTCCCGTGAA
>JASHRU010000348.1 GCA_030037225.1 Candidatus Acidiferrales bacterium
GATCTGCCGCCCAATGCCGTGCACCATCGCTGCCCGCTGGCGATCGGCAGCGCGGAAGACGTGGCTCTGTTCGACCGATTCGTTGCCGGCAAGGGCGCTCCGCTGGCGGATTGATCGCGCACCCAGTACGCGGAATCGAACGGACGCCAGGGGTGGCCCTCCCGTGAGCACTGCTCCCAACCTTTCCCGAGACGGCGTTCCGCCCGACCTGAGCCGGGCGTTGCGCAGCGGCCGGGTGTGGGTGATTCAGAGTGTGGGAACGCTGGTGTGGCTGGCGCTGGCGTACGCTTGTTTGCGAATTGGAAGAGCAAACGGCTGGAGGCTGACTGCGGCCACGATCCTGGGGATATTTCTCGTATATCTCGCTGCATTCTTATCACGCACGGCGCTGCGAGTTTTCCGGCGCAGGCGCCTCGCCGGAGAGAGGGCAGGGAAGCGCGGATACAAGATTCCGCACCGGGCGGCAAAGGAGTGGCTCCCAGACGCCGCTATTGTTTTCCTGTTGTTCATCGCGCTGGTGGGCTGGAATGCGGTAGTGCTCCAATCGCTTCCGGATGCCTGGATGGGCTATGTGGAATGGATTGAAGCCGTCCTGGCCTGGTTGTTCTTCTTTATTTTCTGGCTCCCGCTGGCCGCGGCATCGCTGCTCGGTGAGAGCGGTTTGTGGCGGCCCGCCATGCGCGCCTGGCACAAGCCGAGCTACTGGCTGAGGACTCTAGCCGGGGTTGCGGTGATTTCGTTTGTTCTGATTTTCCTCCTGAGGCAGACCGAGGTCGTCCATTGGCTTGAAGGCGCGGCGAGGCTTGACGGCGAGGCGCTCGTTACGTTGGTAGTGGTTTACGCGATCCTGCTGGCCGCATGGCTCATTCTTCTCGCGCTGGTGGAGGCGGCCATCGCGGCTCCCGAGCGGCGTTCCTTGGAGGACACCTGGGACTGAGGACGCACCGCGGCTCTGTCGCCTCGCGGGATTCGGACGCGGCGTGTAAGCTGATGGCTGGGAGGGCGTGAAGATGGCGATGGAATCGCAGCAAATCCCGCTGGTTCTGGGCGGCTCGGCCACGAATGACGAGCGCCGAGAAACACCCCAAGTTTTCGAGCGGAACATCAACGTGAAAGTGATTCGCCGCGGAAAAGAACGGGTGCAGGTGCTCGCGTCGTTTCTCGATCTCGATCACAGTTTCGACGCGGAAATGATCGTGGCGGTTTCCAGCGGGCGCATCGAGCACGCGAAGGCGCACATGGCCAAACGGCCGTTCGAGAACCTGTGTCTACGAGCGCTCGACAACATTCCGAGGCTGGAGGGAGAAGTCATAGGACGCGGTATCTACCGGCGCATCACCGATCTGATCGGAAAGAGCCAGGGATGCGTGCACCTGGCGGAGATTTTTCAGGCCGCAGTCGGGTTCACTGCGACCATTTTGATCGCGCTGCGCTCTGGACTCACCGAGGACGCGCGGCTGAGCGAAGAAGAAAACCGGCGGCGCCTGCTCCCCATCCTCCAGAATTCCTGCCAGGTGTTCCGGGTGGAAGAGCCCGCGCGGAAATAGTCAGAACACGGTCTCGTCGAATTTTCCACGCAATTTTTCAAGCGCGGCGGGAGCGACATCTTTGGGTTCGATGACCCACTCTTCCGGGCGTTCCTTGATTCCGCTCCAGTACGCGTTCAGCCTGCCAAATCCCGTCTGGTTGTTCATTTGGAATTCCGCGGAGCAGGAAAACCGGAATCCAGCCTGGCTGCGCTCCTGAAACGAAGTGTTGAATGCGTTCAGCGCGCGCCCGACCGCCGTCAAATGGTCGCCTCCGGCCGTACCGAGCTCCAAAGTGCAGCCTGAAGGCGCGGAGTGCCGCATGGAGTATGAGGCGGAAAGCCGCGAGCGGAGCACGGCGTCATTGTTTGAGCCGCGGAAGACGTAGCCGGCCAGTTGTTCCCGGCCGTCGGCCAGCGTCAACTGCACCGCCTGGAAGGCGAGCTTTTCCGAGAACTGTGCGGAGACGGAGACCCAGCGGCGTACCCGCGGGCGCGCGTCGGGCCCCCAGGCGTGGTCACGCGCGCCGGGGCCTTGCACGGGGATCGAATCCTTCCCGACGCGCACGACGCCCCGGTAGCGGCCCTGCTGGTGGTAATGACGGCTGGTGGCATGAGCATCGCCAGAGCCGCGGAGAGCCCAGCAATGGGGGGCATGAATGGAATCAAACGCCAACTCTAAGCGACAGTAACCGTCGTCGAACGACACCTCCCACGTTTTGAACGGTGCCACCGGGCGGAATGCGAGGGGCCCGAATTGCTGCCGCTCCTCCCCGATTTCACGGGGAACGTGGTAATCCCACTTCGCGGACTTGGCGAGCAGAAGATCGTCGCGCCACAACGCGAACACGCAATCACCGGCCTGCTGGTTTGGGTTCACACCGAGCAATCCGAACCCGGAGAGGCGCGCCGAAGCGTCCAGAAAGTCGAAGGAATAGGATTCGCGCCAGGACTCTTCGCTGCCCGCAGCGTGGACGAAGTCATCTTGTGGTGTCAGGTCGAACATCGAACCTCCGCCACAGAGCATGAAAGAGGAGGAGGCCACAGTCAACAGCGACGAGTGCCCTGTGAGGTGCCGGGCTGGCCTTGCGACCCCCGCGGGCCCGTAGGATACTCACGCGAGCATGGACGCCAATACCGTCGCGGTGATTGGAGGAACAGGCGACCAGGGAATGGGCCTGGCCTTGCGCTGGGCAGTAGCGGGGCGGCGCGTCGTGGTAGGGTCGCGCGATGCCGCACGGGCCGCAGCTGCAGCGCAGGCGATTTGCGAACGCGCGGGCGCCTCGGCCGCGGCAGTGTCCGGGCGCGGAAACTTAGAGGCTGCGGCCAGCGCGCAGGTCGTGGTGCTCACAGTGCCGTTCGCGGCGCAGATCGGCATACTGCAAGCCATCGCCGCGTCACTTCGAGCCGGACAGATTCTGGTGGATGTCACAGTGCCGTTGGAAGCGGCGGTCGGAGGAGCAGCCACGCGCATGCTGGGCGTGTGGGCGGGCTCGGCAGCGGAGCAGGCCGCCGGCCATGTTCCTGCGGGAGTGGAGGTCGCGGCAGCGTTTCATAACGTTTCCGCATACGCGCTGGGTCAACTGGCGCATCCCATTGATTGCGATGTGCTGGTCTGCGCCGACCGGTCAGAAACGCGGGCCGCGCTGCGGCCGTGGGTGGAAGCCATCCGAGGTTGCCGTTACGTGGACGGCGGCAGGCTGGAGAATGCGCGCACCGTCGAAGCGCTGACCGCGCTGCTGATCGGCTTGAACGTACGTCACAGAGTGCGCGCAGCCGGAATCCGATTCACGGGGCTGCCGGCCAGGTCGGGCGGCGCAACGAGCAGCCGTCGAGCAGACAAACAATGAAGCGGAGGCGCCCGCGGCCATCCGGCGAATTTGTGAGGCAGGCTGGCGACCTGCGGCTGATTCCCTTGCGCACGCTGCCGGAAGTCACACGCGGGACGGATCTGGCCGGGCTGATCGCCGGAGCCGCGCAGCGGGAGGGAGTCGAATTTGCGCGCGGCGACCTGCTGGTGGTTGCGCAGAAAATTGTCTCGAAAGCGGAAGGGCGGACAATCGGGCTGGCATCCGTCAAACCTTCGCCGCTAGCCCTGGAGTGGGCGCCACGGGTAGGCCAAGATCCACGGCTCACCGAGGTGGTGCTTCGCGAATCGCGCCGGGTGATCCGGATGACGGAGCGCGCGCTGATCGTCGAAACGCGGCACGGCTTCATATGCGCCAATGGGGGCGTGGACCGCTCGAATGTTCCCGGAGAACGGGTTACTTGCCTGCCCAAAGATCCAGATAGATCAGCGAGCAGGATTGCTGCGGCCCTGCGCCGGCGCACAGGCATCGCGATGCCGGTAATTGTGAGCGACACGTTTGGACGGCCATGGCGGCTGGGTTTGGTAAACATCGCTATCGGCTCGTCGGGGATGAGCGTGATGGAAGACTTGCGAGGCACGAGCGACGCGCATGGCCACTCCCTGCGAGCCACTGTTCTTGCCTCGGCTGATGAGCTGGCCGCCGCCGCCGGCCTGCTGATGAAGAAAAACGCAGCCGTGCCAGTGGTGATTGTTCGCGGGTTCCCCTATCGCCACGCCCACGAGAGCGCTCTGTGCCTCCTGCGCCCCGCGGCGGAAGACATGTTCCGGTGATTTGCCGTCAGTGGATGACCCGCCGATAATACTAGTCAACGCACGATGGACACCGCCGTCAAGCCGGGGCAAATCGGGGCGCTGCTTGCGCAGGCTGAGGCGGGCCAGCCGCTCGACGTGAGCGAAGCGCTGCGGCTCGCCGAAAGTGCCGCTACATCCGCGCTACTCTCCGCCGCGCGCGCCCTCCGCGCACGCGCGAAGGGCCGGATCGTCAGCTATTCGCGGAAGGTGTTCATTCCGCTCACCACCCTCTGCCGCGACTATTGCGGCTACTGCACTTTCCGGAAGGATCCGGGCGAACCGGGCGCACATTTTATGTCGCCCGATGAAGTGCTGGCGCTTGCTGAATCCGGCCGAAAGGCAGGCTGCAAGGAAGCGCTGTTCAGCTTGGGAGATCAGCCGGAGGCGGTGTTTCCCGAGGCGAGCGAGTTTCTGCGACGAGAGGGATATTCGCGCACGCTTGATTACCTGGCCTCCATGTGCGAATTGGTGTTGGAGCGCACCGGCCTGCTTCCCCACGCGAATCCGGGCTTGATGCCGGCGGCAGACTTGGCGCGGCTGAAAGCCTCGAATGCCAGTGTGGGAATGATGCTGGAAACCGTTTCGCCGCGACTGCTCCGCAACGGCCAGGCGCACTGGCGCGCGCCGGACAAGGTGCCGGCGCTCCGCCTGCGCACGATTGAAGCGGCAGGCGAGCAGCAGATTCCGTTCACTACGGGCATCCTTATCGGCATCGGAGAGACAATGGCCGAGCGACTGGAATCGCTCGCTGCCATCCGCACGCTGCACGTGCGCCACGGCCATATTCAGGAAGTGATCGTACAGAACTTCCGGGCTAAGGCAGGCACGCGCATGGCGATCCATCCCGACGCCGAACTTGAGGACATGCTTCGCACACTCGCCGTAGCGCGCCTGATGCTCCCTGAGGATGTGAACCTCCAAGCGCCGCCGAATCTCAGCTACGGCGACTTCCCACGCCTTCTCGAAGCGGGCATAAACGACTGGGGCGGAATCTCGCCGGTCACGCTCGACTTCATCAATCCGGAGGCTGCCTGGCCTTATATCGCGGCGCTGGAATCCGCAACCAGGGCAGCCGGGCTCGAACTGCGGGAGCGGCTCGCCATCTATCCGGAATTCATCGAAAAACGAGGATTCGTTCATCCCCGCCTGACAGTCCGAATTGACTGTTTGCGGGACAGGCAGGGTTATGCGAGATTCGGAGAGCATCAGAATGCTGGAAACACATCCAACGCCAGCCGCGTCCATAGTTCCTGAGAGCGCCGTGCGCGCCGCGACGCCCGAGGCCGCACGCATACTCACCAGAGCGCTCGAAGGGCGCGAATTGCAATTCAGCGATGCGATGGAGCTATGCGAGGTGCAGGAGGCGGATCTGGCGGCGCTCCTTTCGACGGCCGACGAGCTGCGGCGCCGTCAAGTGGGCGACGTGGTGACCTACGTCGTCAACCGCAATATCAATTTCACGAATGTCTGTACGGTGGGTTGCTCGTTCTGCGGCTTCAGCCGGAGCCCGCGAGCCGAGGATGCCTACTTCCTGTCGCTCGAGGAAATTGCTGCGAAGGCTTCTGATGCTTGGGAACGAGGCGCCACCGAGGTATGCATCCAGGGCGGCCTTCCGCGCGATTTGGACGCGTGGTTTTATCGCGACATCCTGCGGACCATCAAACGCGCCGTGCCCGAAATGCACATCCACGCTTTCTCCCCTATGGAGATCGCGAACGGGATGGATCGCACGGGCCTCCCGCTGCGCGAATACCTTGCGCTGCTCAAATCGGAGGGTCTGGGCAGCATTCCCGGAACAGCCGCGGAGATTTTGGACGATGAGGTACGCGCGCGGCTCAGCCCGAACAAACTTCCCGTGGCTCGCTGGGTGGAAATCATCCGTACCGCGCACGCGCTGGGAATCCCTACGACCTCCACGATGATGTACGGCCACGTGGAAACCGCCGAGCACCGAATCAGGCACATGCTCTTGCTTCGCGAAATCCAGCATGACACGGGGGGATTCACTGAATTTGTGCCTCTGGGGTTTGTGCACCCGAACACGCGGCTCTATCGCGAGGGCGAAGCGCAGGCCGGACCGACCCGCCGCGAACACCTGATGGTGCACGCCATCGCACGGCTGCTTCTGGGGTCCGCGATACCTAACCTCCAGGTTTCCTGGGTGAAGATGGGGCTCGAACTGTCGCAGAAGTGTTTGGAGGCGGGCGCAAATGATTTTAGCGGGACATTGATGGAGGAAAATATCTCGAAATCCGCCGGCGCGACTTTTGGCGAGTACGTGGCGCCCGCCGAGTTCCGCGCACGCATCCGCAGCATCGGCCGCATTCCCGCCGAGCGCACCACGACGTATCGCATCCGGCAGAGGTTTCCAGCGGCAGACTCAGCGGATCGGATTGCGCCCCGACTGCACGTTGCGGGCGGGAGCGCACCACATCCGCCGGCATCAGGTTATTGAATCGCAGGACGATGAGTACGATGAAGATCACTGCACTCGCGGGCGGTGTGGGGGCATCGAAGCTCTTGCTGGGCCTCACGCGCGCGATGGATCCACGCGATCTGACGGTGATTGTCAATACGGGCGATGACATCGTTCTCCATGGCCTCTATATCTGTCCCGATCTGGACATTGTGACGTACACGCTCGCCGGCAGCGTGAATTCTGAGACCGGGTGGGGGCTCGCCGGCGACACCTTTCACACCTTGAAGTCATTGGCGCGCTACGCCGGTGAACAATGGTTCCATCTGGGCGACCGCGACCTGGCGACGCACATCCACCGCACGGACCTGCTGTGGCGCGGTCAATTACTCTCGCAGGTGACCGATGGAATCCGGCGGGAGTGGGGCGTGGCGTCAAAGATCCTGCCGATGTGCGAGCACCCGGTTCCGACCACGCTGCTGACGAACCTGGGCGAGCTGCATTTTCAGGAATATCTGGTGCAGCATCGGGCGGAGCCATCGATCCTCGACATTCGCTTTGAAGGTGTCGAATCCGCCCGGCCCGCTGCTGGTGTTCTGGAAGCGCTGCGCGAAGCAGATGGTATCCTCATCTGCCCCAGCAATCCGCTCATCAGCATCGGCCCCATCCTTGCGGTTCCCGGAGTCCGGGAAACCATCTGGGGGCGCCGGGAGCGATGCGTCGCCGTCAGCCCGCTGGTTGGCGGCAGGTCACTGAAGGGCCCTTCAGACAAGATGCTCGCGGAATGTCTGATCGAGCCAACCTCTTGCGGCGTGGCGCTTCTTTATGAAGACGTTTCCTCGGTGCTGGTGATAGACCCTTCGGATTCTCCTCTGTGCCCGGACATTATCGAACGGGGGATGCGCCCTGTATTGATTCCCTCCGTCATGCGCACCGACGCGGATAAAGAGCGGCTGGCTCGCGGCGTGCTTTCCCTCTTCGACGAGCTGAACGCAGCACGCGCGTAGAGGTACCGCGTGCAGGCCATCTTGATTCCCGTCAAGGACCTCTCCCAGGCAAAGCAGCGCCTCGCCGGAATCCTGCCGCAGGAGGCTCGAACGCGGCTGGCGCGCGCCATGCTCGAAGACGTTTTCGCGGCCGTTGCGCGGACGCGCGGGCGCGTTCCGGTTTTTGTCGTCTCTTGCGACCGCGGCGCGCTGGCCGCGGCCCGCGACCGCGGCTGGGAGTGCCTGCCTGAGTCCACGCAGCATTCCGAGAGCCACTCCGTGGACGCAGCTTCGCGCGTCTGCGTTTCCCGCGGCGTAACGGCGCTGCTGCGGCTGCCGATCGACATTCCGCTGGTCCGGGCGGCAGACATTGAAGCCGTGCTCGCGGCCTGCCCCGCCGCGCCATCGGCCGTGCTCGTACCCTCGCGGAGCGCCAGCGGCACTAACGCACTCCTGCGCACGCCTCCGGAGCTGTTTCCATCTCATTTTGGGCCGGGAAGCCTGCACAAGCACCTGGAAGAAGCCGGACGCCTCCGCGCCTACGCGCGGCTGCTGCGCAACCCGCGAATCGAGCTGGACGTGGACGACGAGCACGATCTCCGCTCCCTGGCCTCCCGCGCAGACCTGGGCGAACACACTGCGGTGGCCCTCCGTGAGCTGTCCATCCCGGACGCTGCCCAATCCTAGCCGATTACCGGCGCGCCCTTCCGGCGCGCGCGAGAGCCCGGTAGAATGTCACTATGAAGCAGAAGCTTTGCGACACAGTGGACGCCGCTGTGGCCGACGTGCCTTCCGGCGCGCGCATATTCTTCGGCGGATTCGGCGGCGCAGGTTTTCCGAACAATTTGATTCAGGCGCTCGACCGTCAGGGCGCAAGCGAACTGACGGCAATCACCAACAACTGCGGATCGGGCGACGGGGAACTGGGGATCCTTTTCAAACACGGCCGAATCCGCAGCGTGATCGCTTCGTTTCCGGGCCCACACGCGCGCCATTTTCAGGATCTGTACGCAGCCGGCAAGATTGCGCTCGAACTGGTGCCCCAGGGGATCCTGTGCGAACGCATCCGCGCCGCAGGGGCGGGAATCTACGGCTTTTACGCCGCGGTCGGCGCGGGCACTCCGGTGGCGGATGGACGCGAGGAGCGCGTCATTGGCGGACGCCGCACCGTCTTTTACGAGCCGCTCGCCGCGGAATTCGCTTTTATCAAAGCGTGGAAGGCTGACGGACTGGGCAACCTCATCTACCGGAAGACCGCCAGGAACTTCAATCCGCTGATGGCCGTGGCCGCGAAAACAACGATTGTGGAGGTCGAAGAGATTGTTTCCGTGGGCTCGCTCGACCCCGAAGCCGTCGTAACGCCATTCGTCTTCGTCCATCGCATCGTGCAGGCGAGAGGCATCCACAATGTCGTCAAGGCCTAAGCTTACGCGCGAGCAAGTGGCCGCACGGGCCGCGCTCGAACTGCGCGACGGCGATTGCGTCAACCTCGGCTGGGGGATCCCAAATCTCGTCTCCAATTTCGTTCCCGCCGGGATCACCGTCTATTTCCATAGCGAAAATGGGATTCTGGGCATGGGGCCGCGCGCGCAAGCAGGTGAAGAGGACTACGACGTGGTGGACGCCATGAAAGTTCCCGTCACTGTTATCCCGGGCGCCTCGTTTTTCGATCAAGGCACCGCGCATTTAATGAGCCGCGGGGGACATCTGGACCTTAGCATGTTGGGCGGCTTGCAGGTGGCGGAAAACGGCGATTTTGCCAACTGGAAAATTCCGGGTGCGAAAGGCTCGGGCGGGATCGGGGGCGCCATGGACATCGCCACAGGCGCGCGCCGGCTGATCGTGTGCATGGAACACGAAACAAAGGAGGGCGCGCCCAAGCTCGTCCGCCGCTGCACGTATCCGCTGACCGCGCTGGCTTGCGTCAAGCGGGTGATCACCGACCTCTCGGTGGTGGACGTGACTCCCGATGGCTTTCTACTGCGCGAGGTGGCTCCGGGCTGGATCCCGCAAGAGGTACAACAGCACACCGAGGCTCGATTGATTGTCCGAGGCGAAGTGCCAGAAATCAAACTTGCCAGCCGGTGACGCGTCCGCGGCTGCTCAATGAAGAGCGTGAAAACATTCGGGGACGGAACTCTGTCTCGTGGCGCATGATCCACTTCGCGTTCTAAACGAAGAGATCGTGGCGTGCTGCAAGTGCCCACGCCTTGTGGCGCACCGCGAAAGCGTCGCTCGCGTCAAGCGCCGCGCCTTTCGCGACGAAGAGTACTGGGGCCGGCCGGTTCCAGGGTTCGGAGAGCCGCGGGCGCAATTCCTGATCATCGGCCTGGCGCCCGCGGCTCACGGCGCCAATCGCACCGGACGGATGTTCACGGGCGATCGCTCGGGCGACTTTCTCTACGCGCGGCTACATGAAGCGGGATTCGCAAATCAAGGCATTTCGCGCCGCCGCGGTGACGGGCTCCAGCTTAAGGGCGTTTACATCACAGCGACTGTCCGATGCGCCCCGCCGGACAACATGCCGCTGCCCGGGGAGATCGCGAATTGCCGGCCCTATTTGGAAGCAGAACTGGAACACTTCCGACCGCGAGCGGTGCTGGCGCTGGGAAAGATAGCGTTTGACGGCTGTTTGAAATTGCTGCGTAGCCGGGGCGAGCTATCCGGCGGAACGCGATACGCCTTCCGCCACGGGGCGAGCTATTCGTTGACCACTCCAGCGGGGAAACGCGTGTTTCGCCTCTTTGCCGCGTATCATCCCAGCCAGCAAAATACGCAGACTGGCCGTGTGAATCCCGCCATGTATCGCCACGTGCTGCGAAAGATTCGCCGCTTCCTCAGAACGTAAGCCGCAGCGCAATCTGAAGGATTCG
>JASHRU010000349.1 GCA_030037225.1 Candidatus Acidiferrales bacterium
CCCAGGTCGATCACCTGCGTGCCCTTGCCGATGTGCGGCGCGATTTCGCTGTCCTTGCCCACAGCCACGATTTTGTTCTGGCGAACCGCTACCGCTTCCGCAATCGAGTCTTTCGCGTCCACCGTGATGATTTTGCCGTGCAGAAAAACGAGGTCGGCGGCCGGCGGGGTGTCCTGCGCGCGGAATGCCGCGGCCAGGCCTGCCGCGCACAGGCACGCCAAAACAACCACCTCAGTTCTGTATCGTGCCGTCATAAACTCCCCTTCCGCCGGTGGCCTAGGGTCGGCGCCGATTTATACCACGGCAGGCCCTCTCCTCATCCGGGCAGCCACGGTCAGTGCTCCCGACCCCGAATCCCGAAACTTCGCGATCGGGATTCGGGACTGATCGTGGGTCCTTCCCTCTGCCGCTGCCCCCCTCTTCAGTTGGGTCTCCCACCCTTCGCAGTACGTCAATAAATGCCCTTTTTTTTCGATTTTATACGGGGTACCCAATTCGCCCGGTTTGCTCTACGCTACCCGCATCATGGCAAAGGTCATGGATGCGCGAAGCGCAAGAGCAGCACCGAACCTCCTCGCGAGCCCCTGTGTCGCCAGATCCCGTCTTGCTAACCCCTTTAGATTGCACAGTTACCTCACTCATAGGGGGGGTAGGGGCTTTGGTCCACGAACAGCCCGCGCGCCTCGCGCCGCCAGTGCAACGCAAACTCTTCCCGCACTGCTATACTCCGCCCGCCAGCGCGGCCCCTCGGACCGCGCTGTATTTCACCTGGGAGACGCTATGCGCCGAATAACCCTTGTCGCCGTCGTGGTCTTCGTAGCTTGTGCCTTTGCGCCGCAGGAGCCGGCGCCCGCCCCGCCGTTTACGCTCCGCGAAGTGATGATTCCCGTGCGCGACGACGTCCATCTCCAGACCGCCATCCTGACGCCCGTCAACCAGCAGGGGCCACTTCCCATTCTTTTCCGCCGCACCCCCTACGGCGTGCCCGACGAGCCGCCCAAGGCCGTCCCTCCCAACCTCAAGGAACTCGTCCAGGACGGCTACATCTTTGTGATCCAGAATCTCCGCGGCCGCTTCAAGTCCGAAGGCGTTTTCGAGCTCACCTCGCAAGTCAATCTCCAGGACCCCAAATCCACCAACGAGACCACCGACGCCTACGATTCCATCGAATGGCTCGTCAAAAACGTCCCGAATAATTCCGGCAAAGTCGGGATGATGGGAGTCTCTTACGACGGCCTCACCACCGCTCTCGCGCTGCTCCAGCCGCATCCCGCGCTCAAAGCCATCAGCGAGCAGGCCTCGCCCGTGGACCAGTGGATGAACGACGACGACCATCGCTATGGCGCCCTGCGCGAAAGCTACGATTTCGAATACGCCGTCATGGAGCAGGCGGACAAAAGCAAGAACACGCATTTCGAATTCGAGATCTACGATACCTACGAGTGGTATCTCCGCCTCGGCCCGCTTTCGAACATCAACGCCAAATACCTGCACGGCTCGATCCCGTATTGGAATTCCTCGGTCGAGCATCCCGACTACGACGAATTCTGGAAAAAAGAAGCGTGGGTCAGCCAGCTCCACGCCTCCACCGTGCCCAATCTGAACGTCGCGGGCTTCTGGGACCAGGAAGATCCCTGGGGCCCTTGGCAGATTTTCCGTCACGCCGCTGAGCACGATCCCGGCCACACCAATTTCATGGTCGCCGGCCCGTGGTATCACGGTCAGTGGCAGAGCCCCAAAGCCGACAGCATCGGCATCATCCCCTTCGGCGGTCACGAAACGGCGCGCGAATTCCGCGAAAATCTGGAAGCGCCATTTTTCCGTTACTATCTGCACGGAAAGGGCGAAAAGCCCGCCTGGAGCGTCACCACGTTCCAGAGCGGCTCGAACTCCTGGCACAGCTACAACGTCTGGCCGCCCGCGGAAGCCCATGCCAGCGATCTCTATCTCCATCGCGACGGCTCGCTTTCCTTCACCGCTCCCACCGCGGCGGATTCCGGTCCCGGCTATCGCGAGTACGTTTCCGATCCCGCCAATCCCGTGCCCTATCGCGCGCGGCCGATTTCGCCCACCTATCCTGCGGGTGACTGGCGCACCTGGGAAGTGGCTGACCAGCGCTTCGTTTCCGACCGTCCGGATGTGCTGACGTATGTAAGCGCGCCCCTCGATCACGACCTGGTCGTCACCGGACCGGTCGGCGCCGTTCTGTTCGCGTCCACCAGCGGCACGGACTCGGATTTCGTGGTCAAGCTGATTGATGTTTTCCCCAATGACGCGCAGAGAAACGCCTGGGATGCCGGCCAGGGCCCCAAGCCCGGCGAGTACGCGCAATCCCTCAACGGCTACGAGTTGCCCATCGCCATGGAAGTCCGCCGCGGCCGCTACCTCGCCAGCTACGAGCATCCGCACTCGCTCGAGCCCAATAAGCCCATCGAGTGGCCCGTTCCGCTGCGCGACCGCGACCATGTTTTCCTCAAAGGCCACCGCATCATGGTCCAGATTCAGTCCACCTGGTTCCCGCTCATCGACCGCAACCCCCAGAAATTCGTGCCCAGCATTTACCAGGCCAGGGCGGAGGATTTTGTTTCCGCGACGCAGCGCATCTACGCTTCGCCCGCACTTCCGTCGCATATCACGCTGCCGGTTGTGCACTGAGGGTGCCGGGAGGCACGCCGAGCGTCAAAAATGCGTGTGCTATGATGCAAACGGAAACCAAAATTCGAGCGTTGGGGGGCCTCGGTTGAGCGCGCGCATCCTGCAAGGCAGCGTGTTTCGCGACGCGATTTACGCCGAGCTGCGCGGCGAAATCGAATCCCTGCGCGCCGCTGGCATCACTCCGGGGCTCGCCGCCGTGCTGGTGGGCGAAAATCCGGCCTCGAAGATTTACGTCCGCAACAAAATCGCTGCCTGCGAGCAACTGGACATCTTCAGCGCGCAGTTCACTCCTCCTGCCAGCACAACCACCGATGAGCTTCTCTCGCTTGTTGCCGAACTAAACCGCCGCGACGATATAGACGGCATTCTGGTGCAATTGCCCCTGCCGCCCCAGGTCGATTCAAAGCGCGTCCTCGAATCCGTCGCGCCGGAAAAAGACGTGGACGGGTTTCATCCCGTCAACCTCGGCCGCCTCGTCTCCGGCCGCGCCGGACTGGTGGCCTGCACGCCCGCGGGTTGCATGGAAATCCTGCGCCGCAGCGGCATCCGCGCGGAAGGCGCCAACGCCGTGGTCCTCGGCCGCAGCGACATCGTGGGCAAGCCGATGGCTCTGCTTCTGATGCACGCGAACGCCACCGTTACCATCTGCCATTCGAAAACGCGCAACCTGCCCGAAGTCGTCGAGCGTGCAGATATCGTCGTTGCCGCGATGGGACGCCCCTGGATGGTCCAGCCGGAATGGATTGGCGCCGGCGCCACCGTCATCGACGTGGGAACGAATCAAATCACCGACGCCGCCGAAGCCGAGCGCTTGTTTGCGCGGTATCCGGAACGGCTCGAAGCGTTTCGCAAGAAGGGCTCGGCGCTCGTCGGCGACGTGCATCCCGGCGCCGCGGAAGTTGCCGGCGCGCTGACGCCCGTTCCCGGTGGCGTGGGTCTGCTGACCATCGCCATGCTCATGTCCAACACCGTGAAGGCCGCGCGCCTCCGCCGGGGCCGCGCCGCCAGCGCTCCCGCGGCAGCCGGAGCCGTGCGCAACTGATGCTGCGCGTTGGCCTGACCGGCGGAATCGCCAGCGGCAAGAGCACCGTCGCCGCCCGAATGCGCGAGCTGGGACTGACGGTGATGAACGCCGACCTGCTGGCGCATCAGTTGATGGAGCCAGGCCAGCCCGCCTTCGACGAGATTGTCCGCGAGTTCGGCCGCGGCATTTTGGCGGCCGACGGCACGGTGGACCGCAAGAAGCTGGGCGATATCGTGTTCCGCGACGCGGCGCGGCGCGAGCGGCTGAACGCCATCGTGCATCCGCGCGTGATTCAGGCGCGTGAGGAGCAATTGGGGCAAATGGAAGCGGAAAATCCGCGCGGGCTGGCCATCGTGGAAGCTGCGCTGCTGATCGAGGCGGGCTACTACAAGAAGCTCGACCGGCTCATCGTCTGCTCCTGCCGTCCCGAGCAGCAAATGGAACGCCTTCGCGCGCGCGGGCTGAGCGAGGAAGATGCGCGGCAGCGCATCGCTGCCCAGTTGCCGCTCGAAGAGAAATTGCGCCTGGCAGACGACGTGGTGGATTGCTCCGGCACGCTCGACGAAACGCGGCGCCAGACCGATGCGCTCGTCGAGCGCCTGCGGCAGCAGGCCACACAGCAAAGCGCTACACTGGGATTTGCGCCGGGAAAAAAGCGATGAGCACGACGGGAAATAGCGTTCGGATGCTGCTCGCGGGGATTGTGCTGGGCGGGCTGGCCTTCTGGGCCGGCGCGCATTGGGGTCATCCCGGGCCGCTGGTGGTGACTGCCCGGCCGGGCGCGGCCGCCACCGCGTCGCCTTCCGGTGGCACCACCAGCACCGGGCCGCTCACCACCGATGAGCAGGTGAATATCCGCATCTACAAGCAGGCCTCCCCCGCCGTCGCCAACATCATCACGCGCACGGTGGAATACGACTTCTTCTTCAATGCCGTTCCGGTTGAAGGCGCGGGCTCCGGATTCGTGATTGATCCCAAGGGCTACATTCTGACGAATTATCACGTTGTGGCCGACGCGGAGAAAATCGAAGTGCTGCTCGGCGATCAGCACGCCCAGTCGCGCTATCCGGCGAAATTTATCGGCGCCGACCAGCGCAACGACGTAGCGCTGGTGAAAATCGATCCGAAGGGCGCGCAGCTCGTTGCGCTCCCGCTCGGCGATTCCGGCGCTCTCGAAGTGGGCCAGAAGGTGCTCGCCATCGGCAACCCGTTCGGCTTCCAGAGCACTCTCACCACCGGTGTCGTCAGCGCGCTCGGCCGCACCGTCCAGACCGGCCAGAACACTTTTATCGAGGACGCCATCCAGACCGATGCGGCCATCAACCGTGGAAACTCCGGCGGCCCGCTGCTCGACACGCGCGGCCAGGTGATCGGCATCAACAGCGCGATTTATTCGCCGACCGGGACCACGGCCGGAGTGGGCTTTGCAATCCCCATCAACCTGGCCAAGCGCATCGCGAACGACCTGATTTCCGAAGGCCGTGTCCGCCGCGCCAATCTGGGAGTGGAAGTCACCCCGTTGTTCGAGGACCTGGCGAATTACTTGAAATTTCCGGTCAAGCAGGGCCTGCTCATCGAGCGCGCCACGGCGGGCGGTCCGGCGGCGAAGGCGGGACTGCGCGGCGGAAATTCTCCAGTGACCGACGGCCTCCGCCGCTATATGACCGGAGGCGATCTGATCGTCTCGGTGGATGGAAAGCCGGTCGCGACTCAGCTCGACCTGAATCTGGCATTGAACCGCAAGCGCCCCGGCGACACGATTCAAATTGAATATTACCGCGGGCGGCAGAAAATGGAGGTAACCGTCACGCTCGGCGAGTCCTGAGTGCTCGGCGTGCCGCCGAGCACTGCGGCGGGCTCAGGCGTTCCATTCCGCGCGCACACGGTCGCGTTCGGCCGGCGGGAGATTCCACCAGCCCTGTGCGGCGTCGCGGACGCGTTCCAGCGCGCGCTGCATTTCAGCGTGCTTCGCTTCGAGTTCTTCCCGGCCGGCGTCGGCGGCGACGTAAATGGGAGAATGAAACAGCATTACGCATCGCGAAAAGGGCCGCGGAAATTGGAATTGGTCCCAGGTGTTGCGCAGCGTCCACGAATTTTCCGCGTCCACGTGGAAGGGAATGATCGGACAGCCGGATTTCCGCGCCAGCATCGCCGGGCCGGGTTTGGCCACGTAGCGCGGCCCGCGCGGCCCGTCGATGGTGAATCCCGCGTCCACTCCCTCCGCAAGCCGCCGCGCCATCACCGCGAGGGCGCGCAGGCCGCCTCGCGTCGAGCTGCCCTGTGCCGTGCCGAAGCCGAGCCGCTCGATCACGCGCCGCGTCCACTGGCCGTCGAAATTCGTGCTGTTCATCACCACCACGCCCCGATGCCGTCCCCACCACAGCACCGGAATAATGCACTGATGCCAGAACGGCCAGATGACGCGGCGTCCGCTCGCATACACGCGTTCGGCGTGCTGCCAGCCGATGATCTCGTAGTGCAGCGTGGGGCCGACCGAGCGAACCAGCGAATAGACCGCGCCGGCTATCACTGGAATCTGCGCGCGGCGCCAGAAGGAAAGTTCGCGCGTCCCCGTGTCGAAATGGACGTTGGGCGCAGCGACGTAGCGCGCGGAATCCGGCGAATCGTCCGGCGCCACTTCCGTAGCGGCGTAGCCGGGCTCCGCAGCCGGCGGCGACTTGGCCTTCTGGGCCTGTGGCATCGCATATAGTATAGGGGAATCAAGCGCGCATTCTGATGAGCAAGGGCTTCACATCCGCCTCCTGGATCCCGCGAGCCGCTGGGATGGCACGAATCGCGCGCCTTCTGGCTGCGCTCGCGGCTGCGGCCGTTTGGGCCGCGCCGGTGCGGGCGCAGCAAGCCGGCGAGCCGGTGGGACGCATTGAAGGCGACGACATTTCCGTGCGCGGCGAAGTGCAGGTGGTGAATGAAAACGGCCACACGTACACTTCGCTCGCCAGCGGAAGCCAGGTGACTGTGCGTTCCGGGCGCGCGCGCATCGAGCTGGCCGCGGGCGGAGGAGAAATCGGCGTTTGCGGGCCCGCGCGGTTTTCGCTGGTGCGCGCCGGCACCAGCTTGACGCTCGCGCTCGATTATGGCCGCGTGCGCGCGCGCGTGGCCGATCCCGCAAACCTGCGCATTTTCACGCCTCAGATTGGGGCAAGCCCGGTTGCCACCGCCGGACGCGCCGACGACATCAGCGTCGGCCTCGACGACACCGGGAAAATGTGCGTGCACGCGGCCAGCGGCGCGATCCGGCTCGAGCCGCAGTTCGGCGGAGACAACATCGTCGTGCCACAGGGGACGGAAGCGACGCTGCGCGATGGTCAGCTCGCGAGCCTGAGCGACACCGCGCGGTCCTGCGCCTGCGACGCGTTGGAAGCGAAGCGTGCTTCCCCGGAGAAACCCGCGAATTCTGCAGGGCTCATACCGCTAGGCACAGCCGCGCCGCCGGCTCCCGAGCCGGCTGCGCAAGGCGCGCAGAAAGACGCCCCGCCACCCGCGCCATCGGCTCCGGGCGAGCAGCCGGTCTGGAAAATCACGATGCCCCCGCTCGCGTACACAGCGGGCGACGAGAAGGCCTCGGTGCCGGCAAAGGGCGCCTCGCTGCCCCCACCCAGCGCGCAGACCGCGCTGCTCTTCCGCGAAGTGTACGTGGAACCGGTGATCGTGTGGCGCGGCGAGGTGGAAGCGCCGGCGCCCGGGGCGGCGAAATCAGCGCCTGCCGCGGCGAATGTGGCGGACCAGCCGGCGAAGAAACCGTCATTTGGAACGAGGGTGGCGAATTTCTTTCGCCGCCTGTTCGGTGGAAAGCCAAAACAGCAGCCGCCGTCCGAGGAGAGCCAACCGGCAGCCCAAAACGGACTTTCCGATCATGCCTAGCGGAGAAAGGAGTTTGCGGACAATCGTTGGTGGCGGAGGCGGCCCCGAGACGCCGCTTTTGACGATCGGCTACATGCCCTCGTAGTTCGGCCCACCGCCGCCTTCGGGCGGTACCCACGTAATGATTTGGTAGGGATCGGCGATGTCGCAAGTTTTGCAATGAACACAGTTGGCCGCATTGATCTTCAGCTTCCGCTCGCCGCATTCGTCCACCATCTCGTACACCGCAGCGGGACAGAAATACTGGCACGGGTTGCCGAATTCCGTGGTGCAGCGGCCGATGCAGATGTTCGTGTCCGAGACGAGCAGGTGGCAGGGCTCGTCGTCGTCGTGGCGCGTGCCGGAGTGATAGACGTCGGTCAGACGGTCGAAGGTGAGTTTGCCGTCGCCCTTGAAGCGCTCGGCCGGCGGCTTCCGGCCGTCGAGATGCGCATAGGCTTCGTAGCCGGCGCGCGTGCGCATGGGGTCCACCAGCCCGCGCCCGCCGGTGATTTGCTGGAACGCGGCGTGGACTAGGCCGGGAACCAGACCATGGGCGAAACCCTGATGAAAATTGCGCACGGCCCAGAGCTGTTTTTTCGCCCAGCTTGCGTTCACCCGCTCCTGGAAAGCGGCAAGCATTTTTGCGGATGCATCGTTTTTCACCAACGCATCGAGAATGGTTTCCGCGGCCAGCATCCCGCTCTTGATGGCCATGTGGATGCCCTTCAGCTTCTGTGCGTCCAGAAAGCTGCCGGAATCTCCGATAATGAGCGCGCCGTCCGTGTAGGGGCGGGGCATCGAGTACCATCCGCCCGCGGGAATCGTCTTGGCGCCGTAGCGCACAAGCTTGCCGCCCTCGAGCACGCGCCGGATAAAGGGATGCGTCTTGTATTTCTGGAACGCCTCGTGTGGATCGAAGAGCGGATCGGCGTATTCGAGTCCGATCACCAGGCCGACCGACACGCGATTGGCCTGCATGCCGTAGAGCCAGCCGCCTCCATACATGCTCGCCGGAACGGGCCACCCCATCGTGTGCGCTACGAAGCCGGGAGCGATGCGGCCTTCAGGCGCTTCCCAGAGTTCCTTTACGCCGATGCTGTAAACCTGCGGGTTCAGGCCGTCGAGCTTGAGCCGGCTGACGAGCTGCTTGGTGAGCGAGCCGCGCGGGCCTTCCGCCAGGACGGTAACTTTGGCGCGGAGTTCATAGCCGGGCGTGTAATTCGATTTCGGCTTGCCGTTTTTGTCGAGACCCTTGTCGTCGGTAATCACACCGCATACACGCCCATCCTCCAGAATCAGGTCGGACCCGGCGAAGCCCGTGAACAGATTCACGCCGGTCTTCTCCACCAGCCCGCCGAGCCATTTGGTGAGCTTACTGAGCGAAATTACGTAGTTTCCGTGATTGCGCAGCGGCGGAGGCGTAATGGGAAATTTCCAGGCGCGGCTCGAGGTGAAAAACCATGCCGCATCGTCGGTCACGGGCGTATCGAGCGGAGCCGTTTTCTCGAAATCGGGGACGAGTTCGCGGAGTCCGCGCGGGTCCATGACGGCCCCGGAGAGTTGATTGGCGCCGATTTCGCGCCCCTTTTCGAGCAGGTAGATGTTTTCGGCGGAAAGTTCGGGCTTGGCACCCGATTCATTGTGCTTGCGGATCAGGCTGGCCAGATGCAGCGCACAGGCGAGGCCGGCAGGTCCGCCGCCGACGATCAATACATCCGCTTCCAGGGTTTCGCGCTGAACTGCCACGCCGACATTCTAGCAGAACACAATTGCCGAACATTCAGCCGGGGAGCGCTGCCGCGCAGTATCTGCGCCGAATTCAGTGGCACGCTGCGCCGTGCCGATGCGAAGGAGCGGGTAGCTCTATTTCGACTTGGCGAGTTCCTCGGTGAGCGCGGGCACAATCTCAAAGAGGTCGCCAACGATGCCGTAGTCGGCGACTTCGAAAATCGGAGCGTTTGCGTCCTTATTGATGGCCACGATGGTGCGAGAGCCTTTCATTCCCACCACATGCTGGATGGCGCCGCTGATTCCGATGGCCAGATACAGCTTTGGCGCGACGGTCTGTCCCGAGCTGCCGATCTGGCGTTCCATGGGCAGCCAGCCTTCGTCGCAGATGGGACGCGAGGCCGCGATTTCGCCGCCGATGGTTTGCGCGAGTTTTTCGGCCAGCGGAATGTTTGTGGGCTCTTTAATCCCGCGGCCGATGGCGACGATGATGGGAGCCTGCGTCAGGTCCACGGCTTGTTTGGCTTCGCGGAACAGTTCGAGCGGCTTGGTGCGGATTTGTTCAGGTTTCAGATCGACGTTGACATTGCGCGGGGCGGCACTGCCGCCGGTTTCCGCCTGATCGCCGCGAAACGCGCCCGCCTGGAAGCTGGCGAACCAGGGAGCGTCGCCCTGAAAGATGACGTCGGCGGCCGTCTTGCCCTGGAACATTTGGCGAACGAAGACGAGATGGCCATTCTCGTAGCGCAGGCCGACGCAGTCGGCGATCATGCCGCGGCCCAGCGAGGCCGCCAGTTTGGGCGCGAAATCGCGGACCTGGTAGGTATGCGGAAAGAAGATGAAATCAGGCCTCGCTTCGGTGATCACCTGCTTCAGTGCCAGCGTGTAGCCGTCGGGAGTGTATTTTTCGAGCAGATCGTGCTCGATGGCGAGAACTTCCGCAACCTTGTACGCGGCGAGTTCCTTGGCGAGGGAGCCGACGGATTTGCCCGCCACCACAGCCGTAATGGATGCGCCGGTGGCGCGAGCGGCCTGCTGGGCTGCAGTGAGAGTTTCAAAACTGGCGCGGTTCCACTGGCCGTCGCGCTGTTCGGTGACGACGAGGATCTTCATTTAGAGCACCCTCGCTTCGTGCTTCAGTTTTTCCACCAGCTTGGCGGCAGCTTCTTTTGCCGTGCCGGTGAGGATTTCCGTTTTCTTGGTCTTCTTGGGGACGTAGATGCGCTCGATGCGCTGCGTGGGCGAAACGGTGACGCCGAGCTCGGCCCGGGTGAGGGTGGCGATTTCCTTCTTTTTCGCGGCCATGATGCCTTTGAGCGTGGCGTAGCGCGGCTTGTTGATGCCGCTCTGGATGGAGAGCACGGCCGGAAGAGGCAGCTCGACCCACTGGAACCAACCGGCTTCGAGTTCGCGCTTCAGTTTCAAACGGCCGTCGGCAGCGTCGATCTGCATGATGATGGTGGCGTGGGGCAAGCCGAGCAGTTCGGCCAGCAGGACGCCGGTTTGGCCGAAGCCATGGTCGTCGCTCTGCAGGCCGGTGAGAACCAGGTCGAACTTTTCGCGCTTGATCGCCGCAGCCAGGCAGCGGGCAGAGCCGAGCGGATCGAGCTCGTAGAATTTGTCGTCGGAGATGTGCACGCCGCGTTCGGCGCCCTTTGCCAGCGCTTCCTTGATGGCCTGCTTGGAGCGCTCCGGGCCCATGGAGACCGCGACGACCTCGCCGCCGTGCTTTTCCTTGAGACGCAGGGCTTCTTCCAGCGCATAGCCATCGGGCTCGTTCAGCTCGAAGCCGATGTCGGTCTCGCGAATCCATGCGGCTCCTTCGGGGATGGCCAGGGGCGCATCCTTCGCGGGCACCTGCTTCACGCAGACAACAATGTTCACTCGGTCCTCCTCGATGAAAAACACGCCAAAGGGACGGCTATTTTACGACGTGCGGCGGCGAAAGTCTTGCCCGTCGAGCTGCCGCTTGCTCGCCCGCTTGAAGCCCAGCGTGCGCCGGAATAGGATGCGCGGCACTGTGAGCATGAGCGACCCGCGGCCGGACTTCACCGGGATCTGGGAACTGAATCTTGAGAAAAGCGTCCTTCGCGGGCCAGTGCCGAAGCGAGTTCTGGTGAAAATCGAGCATCGAGAGCCGGAGTTGACGCAGGAGATCCTGGTGACGGACGCGGAGGGGAACGCGCAGCGGGTGAGGGCCATGTTTCGAACCGGAGCGTCGTGCGAAAACCTGCTGGGTGGGACAACCATGCGAACACTGGCTCGGTGGGAAGGCCGCGAGTTGGTGCTTGAATCCTCGATGGAAACCTCGGGTCGAAAGATGCATTACAAAGATTACTGGTCGCTTTCGAACGATGGGCAGACACTGACCATGGAGCATCGTGACGACGATCTGGCGGGGCAGATTTCGATCCTGGAGAGAGCGCCAGAGGAGGAATCGCTGTTTGACCGGTAGCGAAGGGCGGCTGTCAGGCCTCCCAGCGCTTGAAGAGCAGGGAGGCGTTGGTGCCGCCAAAGCCGAACGAATTCGAGAGGGCGTAGGTGACCGATGCCTTGCGAGAATGGAGCGGCACGTAGTCCAGATCGCACTCGGGATCGGGATTCTCAAGGTTGATCGTGGGCGGAAGGACCTGATCGCGAAGTGCGAGGATGGAAATGCCGGCTTCCAGGCCGCCTGCACCGCCCAGCAAATGGCCGGTCATGGACTTTGTGGAGCTGACCGCGACGGATTTGGCGCGGTCGCCGAACAGGCGCTTCATCGCGCAGGTTTCGATGGCGTCGCCGATGGGAGTGGAAGTGCCGTGAGCGTTGACGTAGCCGACCTTATCGGGCGAAACCTTAGCGTCGGCAATGGTGCGCTTCATCACGCGGTAGGCGCCATCGCCGCCCTCGGCGGGCTGGGTGATGTGATAGGCGTCGCCGGTCATGCCGTAGCCGACGATTTCCGCGAAGATCGGGGCGCCGCGGCGGCGCGCGAATTCGAGCTCTTCGAGGACGAGAATGCCGGCGCCCTCACCGATGACGAATCCGTCGCGCTGTGCGTCGAAGGGGCGGCTGGCACGCGTGGGCTCCTCGTTTCGCGTAGAGAGAGCGCGCGCAGAGGCGAATCCGCCTACGCTCAGCGGCGTGATCGCGGCTTCCGCGCCGCCGCAGATCATCGCATCCGCGTCCGCGCGCTGGATGATTCGAAACGCGTCGCCAATGGCATGCGCGGAGGCGGAGCAGGCCGTGGCCGTGGCGGAGTTGGGGCCGCGCGCGCCATAGCGGATGGAAATGTGGCCGGCGGCGAGGTTGATGATGGTGGCGGGGATGAAGAACGGCGAAATCTTGCCCGGGCCGCCCTGCATCAGCTTGGTGTGTTCGCGCTCGATCACGTCGAACCCGCCGATGCCGGAGGCGACATAGACGCCGACCTGCTCGGAAATCTCAGGCGTAACCTGAAGGCCCGACATCTTGATGGCAAAATCCGCCCCGGCCATGGCGAACTGGATAAAGCGGCCCATCTTTTTGATTTCTTTTTTCTCGACCCAGTTGAGAGGGTCGAAGCCGCGGACTTCGCCGGCGATGCGCGCGTCATGGCCCGTGGTGTCGAAGAGCGTGATAGGGCCGATACCGCTCTGGCCGGCGATCAGGTTCTTCCAGACTTCTTCGGTGCCGATGCCGCATCCACACAGCAGGCCCACACCGGTGACGACGACTCTGCGGTTCAAGGTTGGGTTGCTCTCCTTCGACTTTGACGCTTGG
>JASHRU010000350.1 GCA_030037225.1 Candidatus Acidiferrales bacterium
CAAGCAGCGCCTGGAAGAACTGAAAAAGCGCGACGCCTTAGCCGAAGCCGGCGGAGGTCCCGAACGCCGCGAGCGCCAGCACAAGGAGGGCAAGCTCTCCGCTCGCGAGCGAATCGAGCTTCTTTGCGACGAAGGCACCTTCGAAGAGCTCGACAAATATGTCGCCCATCGCTGTTCCGATTTCGGCATGGCCGAGCAGCGCATCGTGGGCGACGGCTTCGTCACCGGCTACGGCCGCGTGGACGGGCGGCTCGTCTTTGTCTTCGCGCAGGACTTCACCGTGTTCGGCGGCTCGCTCTCCGAATCCAACGCCATGAAGATTTGTAAAATCATGGACCACGCCATGCGCACCGGGGCTCCCGTCATCGGCCTCAACGATTCCGGCGGCGCCCGCATCCAGGAAGGGGTCATGTCGCTCGCCGGCTACGCCGAGATTTTTCTCCGTAACACTCTCGCGAGCGGCGTCGTCCCGCAGATCAGCGCGATCCTCGGCCCCTGCGCCGGCGGCGCCGTCTATTCCCCCGCCATCACCGATTTCGTCCTCATGACCCGCGGCGCATCATGCATGTTCGTCACCGGCCCCGACGTCATCAAGACCGTGACCCACGAAGACGTCACCAAGGAAGATCTTGGCGGCGCCATGACCCACAACACCACCAGCGGCGTCGCCCATTTCATCTCCCGCGACGATGCTGATTGCATGGCCATGATTCGTGAACTGCTCGGCTTTCTTCCCTCCAACAATCTGGAAGACCCGCCCCGCCGCGCATCGTCCGATCCCGCCGATCGGGCTGAGCCCGGTCTTGATCGCCTCATTCCCGCCGACCCGATGGTTCCTTACGACATCAAGGACGTGATCCACGCCGTCGTGGACGACGCCTACTTCTTTGAAGTCCACGAGCATTACGCCAAAAACATCGTCGTCGGTTTCGCCCGCCTCGACGGCCGGCCCGTCGGCATCGTCGCCAACCAGCCCGCCTTTCTCGCCGGCTGTCTGGACATTAATGCCTCGGTCAAAGGCGCGCGCTTCGTCCGTTTCTGCGACGCCTTCAATATTCCGCTCGTCACTTTTGAAGACGTTCCCGGCTTTCTGCCCGGCACTCAGCAGGAATTCGGCGGCATCATCCGCCATGGCGCCAAGCTGCTCTTCGCTTTCGCCGAAGCCACCGTGCCCAAGCTCACCGTGATCACCCGCAAAGCCTACGGCGGCGCCTACTGCGTTATGGCCTCCAAGCACATCCGCACCGACATCAATTTCGCATGGCCCACCGCTGAAATTGCCGTCATGGGTCCGGAAGGCGCCGTCAACATCGTCTATAAGCGCGAACTCGACCGCACCGCCCCGGAGAACCGCGAGGCGCTGCGCAAGGAAAAAATCGAGGAATTCCGCGAACGGTTTGCCAATCCCTTCGTTGCCGCCGAGCGCGGCTACATCGACGCCGTCATCCAGCCCTCGATCACTCGCCCGAAGCTCATCACCGCCCTTCGCGCCCTCGACACCAAGCGCGACACCAACCCCAAGAAAAAACACGGCAATATTCCGCTCTGACGGCCCCCTTGCCGGGGCACGATACGTTGTTCGCCATCGGCCCAGACTCCTCCCACCATTGGGAACTGCTTTTTCCCGTCTTTCTGTGCCAGACTATCGCCCCGCAGAGGAGCCCATCATGGACGCCGCAGAAGCCGCCAAGATCGTCGCCGCCCAGAAAAGCCTCGAATTCGTCCAGGACGGCATGGTCGTGGGCCTCGGCTCCGGTTCCACAGCTACGCATTTCATCAAGCTACTCGGCGAAAAAGTGAAAGCTGGCCTTAGAATCCGCAGCATCTCTTCCTCAAAAGCCAGCGAAGATTTGGCCCGGTCCCTCTCGATTCCCATCACCGATTTCCGCCAGTCTCCGGTGATCGACGTGGCCATCGACGGCGCCGACGAAATCGGCCCGCATCTCGCGCTGGTCAAGGGCGGCGGCGGTGCGCTCCTGCGCGAGAAAATTGTGGCCAGCGCCGCCAAGCGCTTCATCGTCGTTGCCGACTCGAGCAAGATCGTCCGCCGCCTCGGCAAATTTCCCCTGCCTGTGGAAGTCATTCCCATGGCTGCACCGCTGGTCGAAAAACAGATTCTCGCGCTGGGTATTTCTTCGAAAGTCAGGCAGGCGAAAACAAGCGGCGACTACATTACCGACGAGGGCAACCTGATTCTCGATTGTGCGTGCGGCGAAATTGCGGATCCGGAAGCGCTCGCCGCCTCGATCCGCGCCATGGTCGGCGTCGTCGAGCACGGCCTGTTTCTCAATATGGCGGAGATGGCGCTGGTCGCCGATGGCGCCGAGGTCAAAACAATCTACAAGTAGTTTTATTCGCAGGCTGCGGCGTCATCCGCCGGCCGGACGCTCTTCACCGCTCACTGCTTCGCCACTGGCTTCGAGGATGCCGCTTTCATGTCCCGGTCGAACACGTACCGCACCACCAGCGTCGGGTTCGATTTGTTGTCCAGAATGCGAAACGTCTCCACCAGCACCGCCCCGCCTTCCGAATAGGCGAGGATGCGCTCGATTTTGTTTTTCTGCGGTCCGTCCTCGGTGGTCATCAGGCGGTCGCCGTCCCATTTCGCCGCGATTTCCTTGTACACGTCGCTGCCACCGCTCTGCAATTTCCGCCCGTCCGTGTAGAGCGCGCGCTGCCGGCCCTGCTCGTCGTCGAGCAATACTTCATTGCTGTCTTTCTGCGCCACGGTGAGCGTGTAGGACGGGTTCATCAGATCGCCCATTTTCGCCAGGTCGGAATCGCTGTACCCGGAACCAGAGCCGCGCCTTCCTCCTCCGCCCCCGCCAGGATATCCTCCCCCTCCCGGATATCCGCCGCCGGGATACCCACCTGGATAGCCGCCGCCCATTCGTCCTCCGCCTCCGTAGCCGCGGTTCTGTGCCTGCTGCGCCTGTTGCACCTTTGCGCGCCCGTCGTCGCTCTCGTCACGGTTCAACTTCCACGTGCCGATGATCGTCGGCTTTCCTTCATAGCGTGGGGGCGGAGCGGGCTGCGACGAGTCGGCCGTGGGCTGCGCCGACTGCGGCACGTTGATCGGCCCCGGCGGCGCCTGCGCTCCAAGCCTCCCGGGACAGACCATCGCCACTCCGCCGCACAGCACGGCGAACACGACCGTTTGCTTCCACATGAATTTCATTCTTTCCCTCGATGCCGACCTGGTTTCCTGCCGGCCGTCTTCCGGTCAGGACGCCCCCTCCATAAGGATGCGCAACCACAAGCTAAAGATGCCGGTAAGTTCCTGCCACTCGCTTGGCCGCATTGAAAGTCATGCGGCGGTTCCTCGTGTTCTCCTCGCCCCGCACGAGTCTATGGAGCGCCTCCCATCGTGTCAATCGCATCCGGCCGGGCCGCCCGCGCTCTATGCTAAGATTTTTCGCCGCTCAGGGCCGGGTTCCGCCATGTTTCGCAAAGTGCTCATCGCCAACCGCGGCGAAATCGCCATCCGTATCCTTCGCGCCTGCCGCGAAATGGGCATCGCCGCTGTCGCCGTTTATAGCGACGCCGACCGAGCCTCGCTGCACGTCCGGCTCGCTGCCGAAGCCTGGCCCATCGGTCCGGCTCCCTCTCGCGAGAGCTATCTCCGCATCGACAAACTGATGGATGTCGCTCGCCGCTCCGGCTGCGACGCGCTGCATCCCGGCTACGGATTCCTTGCGGAGAATGCCGCGCTCGCCCGCGCCTGCGCCGAGAACAAAATCACATTCATCGGACCCTCGCCCGAGGCCATGGAGAAACTCGGCTCGAAAACCGCCGCGCGTCACGTTGCCCAATCCGTCGGCGTTCCCATGGTTCCCGGCACGCTCGAGCCTCTCGCCGAAGCCGCGCAGGCCACCGCCTTCGCCCGCGATGCAGGTTACCCCGTTCTTCTCAAGGCCGTCGCAGGCGGCGGCGGAAAAGGCATGCGCCGAGTGGAATCGGAGGCCGAGATGTCCGCCGCCTGGCGCGACGCCTCGTCCGAAGCTCTCAACTCCTTCGGCGACGGCCGCCTCTACATCGAAAAATATCTCCATCGCCCCCGCCATATCGAAATTCAGATTTTCGCCGACCATCACGGAAACACCCTGTATCTCGGCGAGCGCGAGTGCTCCCTCCAGCGGCGCCATCAGAAGGTGATCGAAGAAGCCCCTTCGCCCGTTGTGGACGCCGCTCTTCGCCAGGCCATGGGTGAGGCTGCCGTCCGCCTGGCCCGTGCCGGCGGCTATACCAACGCGGGCACGCTCGAATTTCTCGTGGACGCCCATCGCAATTTCTTTTTCCTAGAAATGAACACGCGCCTCCAGGTCGAGCACCCCGTCACCGAAATGGTCACCGGCCTCGACCTCGTCAAGCTCCAGCTCCGCGTCGCTGCCGGAGAATCGTTGCCTCTTCGCCAGCAGGACGTTGCGCTTCGCGGGCACGCCATCGAATGCCGCGTTTACGCCGAAGACCCCGACAACAATTTTTTTCCTTCGCCCGGCCAAATCGTCTCGCGCCGCGTTCCCGCCGGCCCCGGCATCCGCCTGGATGACGGCGTCTATCCCGGCTGGGTTGTTCCCACCGACTACGATCCCCTCCTCGGGAAGCTCATCGCTTGGGGGACGGACCGCGACGAGGCCATCGCCCGTCTCCGCCGCGCCCTCGAGGAATATTCCGTCGGGGGAATCAAAACCAATGTCGGCCTTTTTCGCCGCATCCTGGCCGATCCTGATTATGTGCGCGGAGACATCTACACCCGCTGGCTCGACGATTGGCTCGCTCGCGGCTCTTCCTCCGCTGCGCCCTCCCAGCTATCCGAACAATTGGAAACTGCTGCCGTCCTCGCTGCCGCACTCTTCCATCTCTCCTCGAACGGTGCCGGGCACGGCCCTGTCTCCGCCTCGGTTCCCTCCGGCGCATCGGCATCGTCGTGGAAGCAGGAAGGCCGCCGTGCCGCCATCTCGCGCGATCCGCGAGAGTGACGCTGCGATGAAACTGAACATCGAGCTCGCCGGCCGCACCCGCACTTTGGAGCTGGCGCGCGTTGGCCGGCGCGTCACAGCTACCCTCGATGGGCGCGCGGTCGAGGCCGATGCCGTGGAAGTCGGCACGGGGATCTTCTCGCTCCTCATCGCTGGCGCCTCGTTCGAAGCGCAAGTCGAGCCCGCAGGCGACGGCCTTACCGTCACTGTCGGCGGCAGCCGCATCCCCGTCCGCGTCGTGGATCCCCGCCAGTGGCAGGGACGCCGCGGCACATCCGTGGAGGCCGAAGGCCGCCAGCAAATCCTGGCCCCCATGCCCGGCAAAGTCGTGCGCATCCTGATTCAGCAGGGAGAAAAAGTAGAGGCCGGCCACGGAATTCTGGTCGTCGAAGCGATGAAGATGCAGAACGAAATCCGCTCGCCCAAGACAGGCACAGTCGAGCGATTGCTGGTAACCGAAGGTCAGGCGGTGAATGCCGGCGAAGTCGTCGCCGTCGTGGCGTAGCGGCTGCGTAGCGCAGGGCGAAGCACTGCGGCTCTTTTCCGCCTCTTGAATTTTCCTCTTACTTCTGCACCGCGGGCTTCACCGGTTCGGAAGGCACTCGTCCTGCCACTTCTAATATCTGGCGCGCGTAGTAGTTCTCCACTCGCGCCTCTTCCCGCGCCACGGCCAGAAACGCCGCGCGCAGCAATTGTTCCCGCCGGTTGCGCAGGTTGCCCCGGATGGCTTCCCTCACCTGCGGGTCGGCCAGCGATCTCTGCCCCGCGCCCTCGCGCGCGATCAGTTTCAGGATGTGATAGTTCCCGTCGCGTGTCTTCACCACCCGGCTCACCCCGCCGGGACGCAGCTCCAGCACCGCCCGGCTCAATTCCGGCGTGTCCGTTTTCGGATCCC
>JASHRU010000351.1 GCA_030037225.1 Candidatus Acidiferrales bacterium
CGAGGATCGCAAGAATCTCGGCTTCATCATTCCTGCGCGCGGCGGCGTAAATCGCGGCTGCCGCTGCTTCGGGTGAGGGGAAAGCCTTTGCCTTAGGCGATTCCGCGATCTGCGCGGCCGCCGCCTTCGGTGCTTCCTGCTGCGCCGCAGCAGGAAGCCAGAACATGGCCACAGTCAACGTCGCGATCACACGCCAGATCCCCGCCAGGTAAAACTGTCTCAGTATCTGTTTCATGCTTCGCGGCATACTCTCCTCGCTTCCCACGCCTGTCCACCCACCATTGTCCGCTAGGGCCTGCCTCTGCCTCCGCCCATCCCGCCGTGAAACCCGCCACCGCGGAAGCCACCTCCCTGGAAGCCGCCGCCAAAGCTGCTCTGCCCTCGTGCCGAGTACCTGCGCTCCGCGCCGCCGTAGTTGTAATTGCTGAAAGCGCCGGACCGGACGCCCGTGCCACCTGCTGGAGCCTCGTATCCGCGGTATGCGTCTCTTCCCGCCGCCGCGCCTCCCATTCCTCCCGGCCGGGCAAAATCCGCATGGCCCCCGTAGTAAGCCCCGCGATTAAAGAATGCTGGCCCGCGCGCAAAATAAGCACCTCCGTGATAGAACACATTACGGTGATACCAATCCACTCCCCAAAAGCCCCATCCCCAACCAAATCCGATGAACGGGGCGATAGGGAACCCAACCCCGAAGTAAATCCCCGGCCCGCCCCACCAGATGCCTGGCACCTGCACCCAGTAAGGCCACGGCGCGATGGGGTAGCCGTACACGATCCAGGGATCGTAAGCGGGAACGTACACGACGTTCGGCTCAACCGGAGCGATCTCGACCTGTCCGTTTTGGTCCGTCACATTGAGTTGCGGCGTAGTCTGAAGATTCCCGGCTTTCTGCGCCTTCTTGCGCATTTCCTGCACTGCGTTCATCACGTCCTGCGGCTGATTGTAATAAGCGTCTCCCAGTTCTGAAGTCCAGCCAAGATTTTGGCTCAAGTTCGCGAGCACCGAGGGAAACTGCACGAGCGCTTTGACGCTCGGATCCCACGACTGCTGGTCCACCTGCTGCCCCAATTGTTCCGGCGTGAGGCCCGGATGCGCCTTGAGCCACTCATTCGCGTCCACGATCTGCCCGGGAAAAGTGGACGCAGCCAGCACCTGCGCCACAACCCCGTCCGGATAGAGCGCGATTGGCGCTACCAGGCGCTCCAGTTGCTGCTTAGTGAGATTCGCGTAAGGCGCCTGCCCCACGGGCGGAGCAGATTGCTCGGAGGGCGGCGGCGGAGCCTGCACCACCGCTCGCTCGAGCGCGCTTCCGGTTGCTCCGAGGGCGTAGATTGTCATCCCCGCGAAAATCAGTCCTAAAGTTGTGAAATAGCGCTTTATTCTGCAAATAAGGCACCTCGCAGACTTCAACTGCTTATAAGAGTCTCGACAAATTAAAGAGTTGCATTTGTCTTGCCCCGGACCTTGGGCGCCAGCGGGCGGCCAGCCTCAGAGAAGCTAGGTTGCGAAAACCGCGCCCGAGAATGCCGCCGATTTGTAGTGCCTGTCAAGGCCCGGCATTTCGCCCGCCGGTCCCGGGCGGCCTTTCTGTTTCTCGCGCCCTCCGGTGTACACTAGCTGACCCTTTCCATGAACCGGGAGTATCACCGCTGGTATAGCCCGCGGCTCGGCAAAGACATGCAGCTCCTGGTGTTCGGCCACGCCGGGACGCCGCTACTTGTATTTCCCACTTCCCTTGGCCGCTTCTTTGAGTACGAGGACCGTGGCATGATCGCGGCCACCAGTTGGCGGTACGATTCCGGCGCGGTGCAAGCCTACTGCGTGGATAGTGTGGACGAAGAAAGCTGGTACAACCGGCACGTTCATCCGCGCCATCGCGTCGAGCGCCACATGGCCTACGAATCCTATCTGCTCGACGAAGTGCTCCCGCTGATGCGCGTCAAGAACCCTTCGCGCGATCTCGCCGTCACCGGCTGCAGCTTTGGCGGCTATCACGCCATGAACTTCGCGCTCCGGCATCCCGACATCGTCAGCCACGTGGTCAGCATGGGCGGCGCTTTCGATATCCAGCACTTTCTGGATGGCTACTACGACAACGATTGCTATTTCCAGTGTCCCATGCACTTCCTGCCGAACATGAACGACCCGTGGTATCTGGACCGCTACCGGAACATGCGAATCGTGCTCGGCACGGGGGAGCACGATATGTGCCTGGGAGAAAACCGGCGGCTTTCCTGGATGCTCCACGAGAAAAACGTTCCGCACTGGCTGGACGTGTGGGGCGAAGGCACCGGCCACGATTGGCCCTGGTGGCAGCGCATGGCGCAAAAGTATTTCGCGTAAGTTCTCTTTGTGGCTTTCGGTTCTTCCCACGAAAGGAGCCGCACCATGAAGCGCATAGGCATCTTGTTCGGTAAGGAGGAAACATTTCCTCCGGCGGTCATCGAGCGCATTAACTCCCTGAAAGCGCCGGGCGTCACCGCGGAGATGCTCAAGACCGGCGGCATCGTTATGGCCCAGCCTTCCGGCTACCGGGTGATCATCGACCGCATCTCGCAGGACATTCCCTTTTATCGCGCCATGCTCAAGAACGCGGTGCTCAACGGCACCATTGTTCTCAACAATCCCTTCTGGTGGAGCGCGGACGACAAATTCTTCAATTACGCACTCGCCTCCCGCATCGGTGTGGCCACGCCGCGCACCGTGCTGCTCCCGCACAAGGAGCATCCCCCCGACACCAACGAACGCTCCATGCGGAACCTCATCTACCCGCTCGACTGGAAGCAGATCTTCTCGTACGTCGGCTGGCCCGCCTTCCTCAAGCCGCACTCCGGCGGCGGCTGGAAGCACGTCTACAAGGTCCACGACGAAGAGGAGTTCTTCAAAGCCTACGACCAGACAGGTGAGCTCTGCATGACCCTTCAGGAAGGCATCGAATTCGAAAGCTACTTCCGCTGCTACGTGATCGGCCAGGAAAAGGTTCGCGTGATGCAGTACGAGCCGCGCGCGCCCCACGCCGAGCGCTACGTAAAGGCTCCGGCGCCCGTTCCCTCAGCGCTTCAGGACCGCATCGTCGGCGACGCGGTGAAGCTCTGTCGCGCCCTCGGATACGATATCAACACCGTCGAATTTGCCGTTCGCGGCGGAATCCCTTACGCGATTGATTTCTTGAACCCAGCGCCGGATGCCGACTATCATTCCGTTGGGCCCGAAAACTTCGAGTGGGTGGTGAACGCCGTGGCCGATCTGGCCGTTCGCGCCGCGCAAAGCGAAGCGAATCCCGCGGCCGAATTGCGCTGGGCACCGCTGCTTCGCGGCGTTCAAATGGGCGCGCGGGCCGCCACCCACTAGACGAAGGCGCCGCGCCAGCGTGTTTACGAGCAGCGATACAGACGACCGACACGGCATGAAACCGACCTTCACCATCGGCATCGAGGAGGAGTACCAGACGATTGATCCCGTCACCCGCGAGCTGCGTTCGCACGTCCAGACGGAAATCCTCGAAAAAGGCAAGCGGCTATTCTCCGAGCACGTAAAACCGGAGTTCCACCAGTCCGTGGTCGAGGTCGGCACGGCCGTGTGCGCCAACATCCAGGAAGCCAAACGCGAACTCGTGAACCTCCGCCGCACCATGATTGGACTGGCGGAGCAGAACGGCTTGCGCCTGGCTGCCGCCGGTACGCATCCCACCGCCGACTGGCGCTCGCAGGAGGTCTATCCGGACCAGCGTTACTTCTCCATCATCGAAGACATGCAGATGGTGGCCCGCGCCAACCTGATTTTCGGGCTGCACGTCCACGTCGGAATCGAGGACCGCGAGACGGCCATCCATCTGATGAACGTGGGGCGTTATTTCCTGCCTCACATTCTGGCGCTTTCCACCAATTCGCCCTTCTGGATGGGGATGAACACGGGTTTGATGTCTTACCGCTGCAAGGTATTCGACAAATTTCCCCGCACCAACATTCCGGAGTTTTTCGCGAGCTGGGGCGAATACGAGAGCTTTGTGAAACTCCTGGTGAAGACGGGCTGCATCGACAACGCCAAGCGCATCTGGTGGGACATGCGGCCGCACCCGCATTTCACCACGCTCGAGGTGCGCATCTGCGACATCCCCATGCGCCTGGACGAGACCATCGCCATCGCCGCCCTTATCCAGGCGACCTTTGCCAAGCTCTACCAGCTCTTCTCCAGCAACCAGACCTTCCGTCCCTATCGCCGCGCCCTGATCATGGAAAACAAATGGCGCGCCGCGCGCTACGGACTCAATGGCAAGCTCATCGATTTCGGAAAGCAGGAGGAGGTTCCCGTCCGCGACCTCATCGTCGAGTACCTGAGTTTTGTCGATGAAGTTGTGGACGAGCTCGGAAGCCGCCGCGAAATCGAATACATCTACGAAATGCTCAACCGCGGCTCCGGCGCGGACCGCCAATTGAAGGTTTACGAGGAGACCCACGATTTCACGAAGGTCGTGGACTATATCGTGGAAGAAACCCAGGCCGGCCTCTTCGAAGCTGTTCCGAAAACCGCAGGAGCGGTCTAGTGCCGGCTCCCCCGCCGTTCGATCCCGAATATCTCCCCGGTGCGCGCAATGCGGTTCGCGTGTGCCTCCGCGTCCAGCCCGACGAGAAGGTCACCTTGATCACCGACAGGGAGACGCAGGAAATCGCCCGCAGCATCGCCAGCGAAGTGGCCGCCGTGGGCGCACCCCATCGCCTCTGGACGCTCGAGGACGAAGCCGTGCGCCCGCTCACGCACATGCCGCGCACCGTCCTCGACGACCTGGAGACCAGCCACGTGAGCATCTTCGCCGCGCAGGCGCAGACCGACGAGCTCCAGTCGCGCATGGAAATGACCGCGGTGGTCAATCGCCGCCGCATCCGCCACGCCCACATGGTCAACATCAACCGGCAGATCATGCTGGAGGGGATGCGCGCCGATTTCGGAAAGGTGGATGAGCTGAGCCGCCGCGTATGGGAACTGGCCGGCCGGGCCGAACACGTGCGCGCCGAGACGCCTGCCGGCACCCGCATCCAGGCGGACCTGACCCGAAAGTACCGCTGGATCAAAACCAGCGGAATCATTTCTCCCGAAAAATGGGGCAATCTCCCGGGCGGGGAAGTGTTCACCACCCCCGCGGAGGTCAACGGCACCTACGTTGTGGACGGGGTGGTCGGCGATTATCTGTGCGGGAAATACGGCAATCTCGAATCCGAGCCGCTCTCCATCCGCGTGGAACAGAACCGCGTCAGGGAGATTCACTCCTCCAATCGCGACCTGGAAGATGAGTTTTGGCGCTATACGCATACGGATGACAACAGCGACCGCGTCGGCGAATTCGCCATCGGCACGAACATCGAGCTGAAGCGCGTGATTGGCCACATCCTGCAAGACGAAAAGCTCCCCGGCATCCACATCGCTTTCGGCAATCCCTACGGGGAGCACACGGGCGCCGAGTGGTATTCCGGAACGCACATCGACGTCGTCGGCACTCACTTCGATATCTGGCTGGACGACCGCCAGATCATGCGCGACGGCAAATTTCTCCTGTAGGGGCACGGCATGCCGTGCCCCTACGGAGATAAGCGATGATCCCCGCGCTTCGCGAACGATTTAACCGCGACTTCACGCCTGAAAAATACCGCACATTCCTCGCCGCGCTGGATCAAGCTTGTGCGACTCACGTGAAATTCCGCGTCTGCGAGACTCCGTGTTTTTTCCCTCGCGCGCTCGTGGAGCGTCTGGCCTCTGCCGGGCGCGAAATGATTCACCAGCTTGTGGACGATCCCGCCTACCGCGAGGCCTCCCGCGCGGTAATTCCTCCAGAGTTCCATGTTCCGGGAGAGTCGCAGCGGCCGCTGTTTGTACAGGCCGATTTCGGCCTCGTCCGCGGCGCGGGCGGAGAACTCGAGCCGCGCCTGGTGGAAATCCAGGCATTCCCCTCGCTCTATGCCTACCAGACCATGCTTCTCGATACCTATCGCCGCAGCTACGCGCTCGATTCCGCGCTCGGCGGCTTTTTGGATTTTCCCGACGAGAATTCCTATTTGCGCGAGCTGCGCCGCGCCATCCTCGCGGGGCACGATCCCGAGAATGTCGTGCTGCTCGAAATCCAGCCCTGGGAGCAGAAGACCCTGCCGGATTTCACCGCTACCGAAAAACTGCTCGGCGTGCGCCCCGTTTGCATCACGGAAGTGAAGAAGGAAGGCCGGCGCCTGTTTTACGCGCAGGAAGGGCGGCGGATTCCTATTCGCCGCATCTACAACCGCGTCATCGTGGACGAGCTGCTGCGCAAAAACCTGAGCCTGCCGTTTTCGTTTACCGACGATCTGGACGTCGAGTGGGCCGGGCACCCGAACTGGTTCTTTCGCATCAGCAAGTTCTCCATCCCATTTCTCAGGCATCCCACCGTGCCGCGCTCCTGGTTCCTCGATCGTCTTCCGGAATGGCCCGCCGACCTCGACAACTACGTTTTGAAGCCGCTTTTTTCCTTCGCCGGTCTCGGCGTGATTGTCGGCCCGACGCGCGCCGACCTCGAGGCAATCCCGCGCGATAAACGCGGCGACTACCTGCTGCAGGAGCGCATGCGCTTCGAGCCCGTCATCGCCACGCCGCACGGCGCAACACAGGCCGAGCTGCGCATCATGTTCCTGTGGGGCGATGAGCTGAAGGCTGGACCGATTATCGTCCGCATGGGCCGCGGCAAAATGATGGGCGTGGATCACAATCGCGATCTGGAATGGGTGGGCGCCTCCGCTGCGTTCTTGCAGTCCGGATCTCCTTGACGTGAGGCCAATTAAAAAGGAGATTTATGACTACCTCTAAAAAGGCGTGGAGGGTTCCGCTAGGTTTTCTGGCTGTTCTCGCTGGCCTGTTCCTCGTCCGTTTCCGGGACCGCATTGACGAGGAATATAGGCTGGTCCTTTTGGCTGTTCTCGCAAGCGTGTTCGTTGCCGAGGCATGGCGCCGGTATAGGATGTATGACCGGAGCACGCTTAGGCTGTCGCGGAAGGTTTGTGCCCTAGCGGGCTTGTGGGCCGCCACTGCGAATGTGGCCGCCGGCTTTGCCGTCGCGATCTTAGCTTGGTCGCCTCCGGTTCCCACAAGGCTCGTGGGACAAGTAGTCGGTTTTGGCGCGCTCCTCTCCGGGCCGGCGATGATCCTCGTCGCTGCGGGAGGCGGAAAAAGCGGCTGGTTCGCGTTACCGTCCTTTTTAATCCTCGTGCCCCTCTGGGTGCTATTGGGGTTCGGTGTCTGAGAAACCTCGGCTGCAGGCGTGGCGGGGCCGCGTGGGGGAACAATCACTGGGTCCCTAGTTCCGTAGCGCGCTCCAAGGGATGTTGCGTTTTCGCCGTCCCAAGCGTCAAATACTAAGAATCAGTACTGCTGGAAAGGGAAGGGATTCACCATGCG
>JASHRU010000352.1 GCA_030037225.1 Candidatus Acidiferrales bacterium
CTCCACTGCGCTCCGGACACGTCGCCGGGCCGGAGTATAGTCTGGTGCTTGCGAAATGCGGGATCGCCGGCGCGCCGGCGATGCGCGCCGCCTGCGGACAACACGAATGGCTTTGCCTCAACGAGCGCCGCTTGTCCTGATTCCGCTCGCCTTCGCCGCGGGCGTGATTCTGCTGGTGCGCGGCATGAGCGGAATGCGTCCCCGGCGGCAGTTGCTGGTGCTGGCGGGACTCGGGCTGACGATCGGCTTCACGTTCTTCGTGATGGTGCAGATGCCAGAATTTCCCCAATGGCTGGGAATTTCGCTGATGGTCGTGGCGCTCACGGCCGCGCCGTTCGCCACCCGGCTGTTTGTGCGCAGCGTGATGCAGGAAGACGAGGAGAGGAGCAAAGAGGAGAGTGGAGGGCACTAGTTCCGCGGAACAGAAGCGGCTCCCGCAGCCGTTCCTCTGCCTCTGCCCGGAACGATCGAATCTTGCTGAGCCGGGATTGGACGGGTTAGGATGCGAGGCACTGGGTGCGGAACTTTTCCGGCGAAAGTTGCGTTTCCATGAATGAGGGCCGGAGCAGCGAACCTCCCGCGGCAGGCGAGCCTGCCGCGGCGGGCGAGCCGACGACGAGGCAGATGGTCACTTGGAGCCCGATTCTCAACTGGTGGCACAGTGCCTTCGCGGCGAGGCGGCGGCCTGGGAGGAGCTGGTGAGGCGGCACACGCGGCGCGTGTACAACCTGGCCTACCGGTTCACGAGCAACCGGCAGGAGGCGGAGGATCTGTCGCAGGAAGTGTTTCTGCGCATCTACCGCACGCTGGCGAGCTACCGAGCGGTGCACGGCGAGTTCACCACCTGGCTCACCAGCGTGACGCGCAACCTGTTGATCGATCATTACCGCCGCACGCGGCGCGACCGGCTGACAGACTCCATCGACGAAGAAGGGTCGCCGGCGGAGCACAAAGCAGCGCCGGGGCGCCGCCCCGACGAGTCGGCTTCGGCCAGCGAATTGAGCGCGCAGGTGCAGCATGCCCTGACAAAAATCTCGCCGGAGCTGCGCGAAGCCGTGATCCTGCGCGACCTGCAAGGCCTGGACTACCGCGAGATCCAGCAGGTGCTGAGCGTGCCGGAGGGAACGGTAAAATCGCGGATCAACCGCGGGCGCATCGAGCTGGCGCGATTGCTGACGCAGATGGGCGTAACGGGAGACAGGGCCTGATGGTTAGCGGGAGTGAGAGACAGAAACGGAGCAGACCGTGACCTGGACGTGCATCCATTCGGAAGAGCGGCTGGCGGACTACCTGGAAGGCCAGCTCGAACCGGCCGAGCGCGCGCAGATGGAAGCTCATCTGGCGGAATGCGCGGCGTGCCGCGAACTGGCGGCCCAGGTGCGCTGGATTTCCGGGCGGCTGCCTCATCTGCCGCCGGAGGTGGTGCCGCCCGGGCTGGTGTATCGAATCCTCGAAGCGACTTCGGGAACTGTGGGGCGGAAACCGGCGATTACATGGAAGACGGTTCTGGCCGGATTGCTCTCGCCGCGCTTCGCGCTGGGACTCGGCACGGTGGCGGCGACGGTGTTTATCCTGTTCCAAGCCCTCGACATTAACCCGCGAAAAATCACGATGGACAATTTGAACCCGGTGAACCTCTACCGCGCGGCAGACCAGCAGGCCCACCTGACCTATGCGCGCGGGATGCGGTTCGTGAACGATCTTCGCGTGGTGTACGAGATTCGGTCGCGGCTCGAGGAGGCTTCGGCAACCCCTGCGCCCGTCCCGGAGCAGCAAACTCCGAAGAATGCGCCCGCGCCGCAGTCGGAGCAGAAACTGAAGAATGACCTTCTCCGCCATGGATCATCGCTGACGGCGGCCATCACCCTCGCGGGGCTCGGAGGCGGCCTGTGAGCGCGGGCGACAGCGGAGCACCGGCGCCGGGCTATTGCCGCCAGTGCGGAAAAATGCTCACCGCGGAAACTCTGCGCGAAGTGAAGGGCGCGTATTACTGTCCCGACTGTCTGGCGGCCTCGGTAGGGCAGCCGCGGCCCCGTTCGGCAGGCGGGGGACGCGCGGCCACGGCGGCGGCGCTGGGAATTATCCCGGGGCTGGGTGCGGTTTATAACGGCGATTACTGGAAGGCGCTGATCCACATATTGGTATTCGCTTCGATCATCGCGATGATCCCGCACCAGCAGGTGATTTTTCCGCTCGTGCTGGTGGCCTGGATTTTCTACATGCCGTTCGAGGCCTACCAGACGGCAAAGGCTAGGGCTGCCTCGGGCGGAACGGCGCAGAGCGACGCGGGAATCCGCCAGCGCGAGACGCTCGGGCCGATCCTGCTCATCGCCATCGGATCGCTGGCGCTGCTAGACGAGCTGAACATCATTGATATCGACCGCATCCTGGACTTCTGGCCGCTCGGGCTGATCGCGCTAGGCATTTGGATGCTGGTGAAACGTCAGGAAGAGAACCGGCCGCGCTGAGTGGGCGCGCGCACGGAGCGAAGAAGGAATAGAGGCGAAACGCATGAGCTATTACTACCGACGGCGCGGGCTGGTGGGACCGGCAGCCCTCATCACCATCGGCTCCATCTTTCTGGCCGATCGCTGGTGGCCCGGGATGAGCTTCCACCGGCTGTGGCCGCTGATTTTCATTGTGGTCGGCCTGGTGCGGCTGCTGGAGATAGGCATGTCGTCCGGCGATCCGGTGTATCCGGCGCCACCGCAGAATCCTCCCCCTCCGCCGAACGTTCCTCCGCCGCCTCCCGGCGTTTCGCAGTGAGCGCGGAGAGGATGCCCGGCGGCATTTACCGGAGAGAGAAATGAGCAACGGCGTTCCACGCAGATCGGCGGTCGGCGCAGTCTTTCTGCTGCTGGTGGGAACGCTGTTTCTGGTCCACAACTTCCGGCCCGACCTCATTCAGTGGCGGCTGCTGGGCAAATGGTGGCCGGCGCTGCTGATTCTGTGGGGCGTAATCCGGCTGGTCGAGAACCTGAGCGGAACGGGCCGGCGCGGCTTTCGCGGCGGAGAAATCTTTCTGCTGATCCTGCTGATCCTGCTGGGCGTGGGCATATCGTACGCGCCGCGGATCCCGGACATCATCCCGGACACGGAACCCGAAGACATGCCGTTCAGCGAGTCGGCGGACGTCACGCAGGAGCTTCCGCCGCGCACGCTGGAGCCGGGTGCGGTGGTACGCATTTCGACCGGGCAGGGCGACATTACCGTGGACGCCACCGGCGACGAGAAGCAGTTGCGCGTCCTGGTGCGGAAAACGGGCTATGCCATGTCGGAAGACGATGCGCATGCGCGCGCCGCGGACGTACAGGTAAACGTGCAACAGTCGGGCCGCGACGTGAGCCTGGAGGCGGGTACGCGGGGCGGGCGTGAGGAGTCGGCGCGCGTGACCTTTGAGGTGCATTTGCCGCGCAACGTGGGGCTGGATCTGCGCACCGGACGCGGAGACGTGCACGTGAATGGAGTGAGCGGAAGCGTGACCGCCAGCAACACCCGGGGCGACGTGGACGTGCGCGACGTCGGGGGCGATGTGCGCGTGGACCTGGGACGCGGCGACGCCCGCATTTCCCAGGCCAAGGGCAATGTGCACATCTCGGGCAAAGGGAGCGAGGTGGAGGTCACAGACGTTGCGGGCGCGGCGACCATTGACGGAGAGTTCTACGGGCCCATCACGGCCCGCAACGTGACGAAGGGCGCGCGGTTCGTTTCTTCGCACACCGACCTGACCATCGGCGAGCTGCCTGGGCGCATGACCGTGGAATCCGGCGACGTGCACGTGGAAAACGCGGCCGGGCCGTTTTTGCTGACCACCGACGACAAATCGATTTCGCTCGAAGACCTTACCGGGCGCATTCGCGTGCAGAACAAGCGCGGAGACATTTCGCTGCGCCTCACCGGGGTGCCGAAAGACGAGATCGACCTGAGCGATGATTCGGGCACCATCGAACTGGCGATTCCGGAAAAATCGACGTTTGAAATTTCGGCCACCTCGCGCTCGGGCGATATCGACGACGAGTGGAACCCGAGCGCGCTCAGGGTTTCGCGGCAGGGAAACGATTCGATCCTGGCAGGGAAGGTGGGCACGAAGGGGCCCAAGATTACGCTGAATACCTCGTACGGACCCATCCGCCTGAAGCCGTCGGATTAACACACCACTTCGAGCAATTTCCGCCAAGGCGGCCGAGACACACGGGTGCTGCTTTTCATCGCTGCGCCACGGAGTTCAAGTCTTGAAAGAAAGTCGGATAGGAAACGGCCACGCATTCCGCGCCGCGGATGCGCGTTTCGCCCCGCGCCCCAAGCGCGGCCACGGCCAGAGCCATGGCCAGGCGATGGTCACCGCGCGGGTCCACATCCGCGCCACGCAGGCCCGCGCCGCGCGTGTCCTTTCGCCCGGCTACGCGCATGCCGTCCGGATACTCCTCGACGCTCGCGCTCATGCGGCGCAGGTTTTCGGCCAGCACTGCGATGCGGTCGCTCTCCTTCACGCGAAGCTCGCCCGCGTCGCGGATCTCCACGCCCTGCTCGGTGTACGGCCCCATGGCCGCGAGCATGGGCAGTTCGTCGATCAGCCGCGCGACGTCCGCGCCCGCGATTCTGCCGCCGCGAAGCGCGACGGAACGGCCCGACGTGACTTCCGCGTCGCCGCCCAGTTCCCCGGACTGGACGGCGAGTTCAGTGACGCGGATCGAGGCGCCCATCTGCACGAGAAAGTCCAGAATCGCGCTGCGGGTCGGGTTGAGACCTACGCCGAGGAGCATCAGCTTCGAGCCCGGCAAAATCGAGGCTGCGGCCATGAAGAAGACGGTCGAAGAGAGATCTCCCGGCACAATCGTGTGGTGGCCTTCGAGGCGCGGGTCACCGGCGACCTCGATGCGGTTTCCCCCGCGCCGAACGGCTGCGCCGAACTCGGCGAGCGCGATCTCCGTGTGGTCGCGCGTGCGCACCGGCTCGATGACGGCGGTCGTTCCCGCGGCAAACAGGCCGGCCAGCAGCACCGCCGATTTCACCTGCGCGCTAGCCACCGGAACCGTGTATTCGATGGCATTGAGGGGAGAGCCCGTAATTTCGAGCGGCGCGAGGCCCCCTTCGCGGGCGCTGATGCTAGCGCCCATCAGCGCGAGCGGATCCATCACGCGGCCCATCGGGCGGCTGCGAAGCGAGGCGTCGCCGGTAATTTTGGAGGAAAAGGATTGGCCCGCAAGCGCGCCCGTCAGCAGTCGCATGGTAGTGCCGGAATTCCCCGCGTCGAGCGTGCGCCCCGGTTTTCGCCAGCCGCGCAGCCCCGCTCCCTGGATCTCGACTCGTGGGGTGTTGCCGGCGTCATCCACCTGGCCCGTGCGCTTCCGGCCTTTGGCGTCCGATTCGATGGCAATGCCCAGCCGGCGCAGGCAGTCCAGCGTGCTGCGGCAGTCGGCCGCCGGGGAATAGTTGCGGATCTCGCTCGTTCCCTCAGCCAGCGCGGCCAGAATGGCCAGGCGATGGGAGATGGATTTATCGCCGGGCACCACGATGCTGCCGGAGATCGAACGGGCGGGCGAGATGGCCTGTCTAGCCATGGTGCGATTCTAACAGCACGCGCAGTGGCCGCATCGCGCAGGGCTTCGCGCGGCCCGGAAAACCCTGCGGGAGGCCGGAGAATCAAGTAGAATATGAAGATTGTGAATTGCATGCGTTTGGCGCTCCGGCCGCTTCTTCTGGCCGCTTTTCTGCTCTCTGTGACCCTCGCGGTCACCGTGTTTGCCGCCGGGAACGGACCGCTGGACAACATCCTGCCTCTCGACCAAGTGAAGCCCGGGATGCGCGGCGAGGTTTACACCATCATCGAGGGCGACAAGATCGAAAAACTGGATCTCGAGGTAATCGGCATCCTGCCGAACCTGATGGGGCCGAAGCAGGACATCATCCTGGTGAAGCTGCTGGGCGACCGCGCCACGGAAATTGGAGTGGCGGCAGGGATGAGCGGCAGTCCGGTGTATATCGACGGGAAACTGGTGGGCGCGCTTTCGCTCAAGTTCGGGATTTTTACGAAGGAGGCGCTGGGCGGCGTGACGCCCATCGCCAATATGCTGGAGGCGGATGCTTCGGACGCGGGCGCCACCCCCGCGCAGCGCTCCGCGATTACGCCGGCGCCTGAGATGCCGGCGGCTGGGACAGTCCTCGGGGCTCAGGCTGGCGGTTGGCAGGCCGCGACAGAAATGACGGGCGCGCCAAGCAGCATTCCAGTTCCCTTCTCCGCGAGCTATCCGGGCGTTCCCATGCCCCAGGAGGCGGCTGCGGCGCCGCAATACCCTGTGGCGGACCATTTCCTGCAACAGGCGGGATTGCCGATGGGCGGCTATCTTTCGCCGATTGAAACCCCTCTGCTTTTCTCCGGATTCGCCAAAGAGGCGATTGAGCGTTTCGCGCCGCAATTCGCGAGTTATGGGATGACGGCGGTGGAAGGCGGAACGGCCACGGCCCAACCCGATGATGCCAACCTCCAGCCCGGCGAGATGGTGGGGATCGTGCTGGCCACTGGCGACCTTTCCATACAAGCGGGATGCTCGGTGACCGCGATCGTGGACGGACACGTGCTGGTTTGCGGGCATCCCGTTTTCAACTTCGGCCAGATGGCACTGCCGATGTCGCGCGGGCGCGTGCTCACCACAATGGTCTCGTCGTTTGCTTCCACCAAAATAATGAATTCAGGCGGAGTCATCGGGACCATCAATTACGACCGCATTTCCGCGGTCACCGGACGGCTGGGCGCCCCGCCGCGCCTGGTGCCGGTGAGCCTGGACGTGGCCACGCCGGCACGCACGAAGTCGCTGCATTTCGAGGTGGCGGAAAATCCGAAGCTGACGCCGCTGCTGCTGGCCATCGCCACTTACAACGGGCTGGTGGCCAACCCGGTGTACAGCGACGGAACCACGCTGCACCTCACCGGCCATGTGGACATCGAGGGCCATTCGCCGGTCGAGCTCGACAATATGTTCGCGCCCAATGATTTCGGCATTCCAGACGGGCTGTTCGTGGCGTTGATGGTGCAGCAGATCTTCCAGCGCGTGTACACGAACCCCTACGAAATGCCGAAAGTCACCGGAATGAACGTCAGTGTGGAGAGCATCCCGGAGCGGCGGCAGGGTTTCATCGAAAGCGCCTGGGCCGACCGGACCGAGGCCGAGCCGGGGGAGCAGTTGCGCGTGAAGGTGCAGATTCGGCCGTACCGCGGCACGCCGTTCCTGGAAGAAGTGCCGGTGACGATCCCGATGGCGGCGCGCGGCACGCTTCGCGTGGTCGTATCGGACGCCGACACGCTGAATCGCATGAGCAACGGGATGGCGATCAGCGGGCTGGCGCGGCTGGCGGGGCTCGAGCAGTTGATCCGGGTGTTGAACCGCGAGAGGCGCAACAACCGCCTGTACGTGGCCCTGCTGCAACCGGCGCCCACGCTGCTGGTGGAGGACAAGCAGCTGCCCAATGCGCCGCTGAGTGAAATTGAAGTACTCCGGCCGGGGCACACGATCGGAGGCCCGACGTTGCTCCAGGAATCGCTCGCCGGGGAATGGTCGGTGCCGATGAATCAGGTGATCACCGGCCAGCAGTCGCTGCAAATCAAAGTGAAGTGATCGGCTGCCGAGGGGGCCGGAGCGCGAACAGGCCGTGAACGAAGCGCCGTTGTGCTGATCAAATCCTGAAAGGACGGTCCATGTTTTTGACCCGCAGAAATTTCGCGGCGGCGTGTGCCGCGGCGCTCGCCGCCGCCGGACTGCTGGCCGCGCTTCCCGCGGCGGCCGAGCGCATGCGCTTCTGGCGCCAGACATCCTACGAAGACTTCGAGAAAGGGACGCCCAAGGGCGTGGCGCTGCGGAGCGACGGGCGGCTGGTGCCGGCGCCCCGCTTCCAGCAATTGGCGGATCCCAATCTGGCCTATTTGTGGGCGCTGGCCACGGATTCGCAGGGCCGCGTGTACGCCGCGGGCGGCTCGACGGCGAAAGTGCTCCGTTTGGAAGAGAAAGGCACGCCAACTGTTGTGTTTGAATCGACAGAAATGGCAGCCCAGGCGCTGGCCGTGGACTCGAGCGACAACTTATATGTAGCCACTTCGCCGGATGGAAAGGTCTATCGCGTCACGCCGACGGGCGAGAAGAGCGTGTTTTTCGACCCCCAGCGAAAATACATCTGGGCGCTCGTATTCGGCCGCGATGGTGTGCTCTACGTGGCCACCGGCGACAAGGGTGAAATCTTTGCGGTAACGCCCGACGGCAAGGGCGCGGTCTTCTACAAGACGGAGGAGACGCACGTGCGGTCGCTCGCGGTGGACCCGGCCGGACGGCTCTACGCGGGAACGGAGCCGAACGGGCTGGTGCTGCGAATCGAAGCGGATGCAAAGACTAAGACGCAGCGCGGCTTCGTGATCTACGAGACGGCGAAGAAGGAAGTCACCTCGCTCGTGGCCGACGCTTCCGGAAATCTCTTTGCCGCCGCCGTGGGCGACAAGCCGCCGGCCGCGCTGGCCACTCCGCCCGTGGCGCAGCCAGTGCAACCGGTGCCGCAGGTAACCCCAGGCGTCACCGGAGCGACGATTACGTTCACTGCCACGCCCCAGGTGACCTTCACTCCCTTCCCCGCTCTCGGTGGCGGAAGCGACGTGTACCGCTTCGGGCCAGACGGTGCGCCGCTGCGGTTGTGGAGTTCGCGGGACGAGCTGGTGTATGCGATGGCGTTTTCGCCCGGCGGAAAATTGCTGCTCGGCACGGGGGGAAAAGGAATCATCTACCAGCTCGAAAGCGAAGAAGTGTTTGCGAACATTGCGAAATCGTTTTCGGGGCAGGTGACATGCTTCGCGACGCAGAAGGGCGGAGCGATACTGGCTGGAGGGGCGAATCCGGGCAAAGTGTTCTCGCTGGGGCCGGGAGTCGAGCCCGAAGGAAGCTACGAGTCGCAGGTGTTCGACGCCAAACTGTTCTCCAACTGGGGACGGTTGAGCTGGTGGGGTGACGA
>JASHRU010000353.1 GCA_030037225.1 Candidatus Acidiferrales bacterium
CGCGGCTGATCTCGACCATCTGCGGACCGCCGTTGAGAGCCTGCTTCGGTTTCTTCGGGTGAGCCGCTCGGCCCACGATGCCACCGAGACGGATCGAGCCTGTCTTCTTCGGGTTGGCCGGATTCGAGACGTCATATTGGAGGAACTCACCTGTCCCCCAGCACGATACGTAAAGGAAACGGTCGTCGAGGGAAAGGTTGATGTCCGACACCAAGGGTGGCACTGCCTTGAAACCCTTCAACAGGGGCGGCAGCTTTTCCGGATCAGCCGGCTCGGCGGGAATTTCGATCACCTTTCGGACTGCCCATTTGCCGTTCTTACCACCCTCGTCGCGGTGCCACATCCAAACGGAGGACGAAAGATCTTTGAGGGAGATGACCACACCGACGAATCCGAAGGTCTTTTTTTGGGTCGTGTGAGGGCCGAAGCTCAAGCACCATCTGCTGCTCCGCGCCCAAGTCAATTTCCTGCAAGTGACGCCGCTTATCCAGGTCCCAGATGTGCAGCTTGCGGCCATACTTTCCGCCAAGCAGCAATTCCGCATTGAGGCCGCTCTTCACCATGTTCGGTGTGCCCCACTCGGAACTGATCAAGGTGTCGTGCCCAAGGTGCCACCAGAAATCGTAAGCCAGATTCTGAGGGCCGTGCTCTTTCTCCCATGGGCCCTTCAGTTCAAACGTGTCGGCATCCATCAGGAAAATCCCGCCGGGACCATCGCCGCTAGCCGAACCAAGCGCGCTGCCGTAAATGCCGTCAGGGCCACAGTGGATCGTGTGCGGCGATGTGTAGCCCGTCTTCCTGATGAACTCTTCCGGCTCGATCACCTTCACGATCTTGGGGTGCTTGGGGTCAGCTTTCGTATCCAGGATGTGAATCCGCGACGACCCAATGCCCGGAACGACAAGGTAACGACGTTCCATATGCGGATGCGGATTCTGGGGGCAGAGGCACGCGCTGCACGCGTTCCACCCAAAGTGATGCAGCTCGTTATCGCCGTCGGGAAACTCCACTTGGCCCAGTAGCTGGCCGTACGTGGAGGAACGAGGCTCGAGGTCAATGACCCCCATGGCGTCACGCTCGCCGTTCTTGTCCACATTCAGCAGAGCAACGTAAGCGATGTGCTCCGGCGCGGCTTTCATCGCCATTCCCGGTGAGGGATAAAAGGTTGGATCCGGCATCATGGGCATATCCCAGTCTCCTTTGGTGAAAGTTAAGGTGAAGAGTTTTCGAGTGCCGTAAGCATACTCCTCCGTCTTGTCGCCGGGCCACAGTTCCTTGCAGATTGTGGCGGCGGTAAGCGGCTTGCGGCGCTCCGGTGCATTCCGGCCGGACGACGGTTTAACCGGAAGCTCAGACGGATGAGCATGGTGGCGCTACAATGATCTTGGCAGGCGAAACAGAAGCGAGGCTCGGCGGGGACGCACCCATGCTGAGGGATAGCCTGGTGGTCGTATCGGTGCCTTGAAAATCCCCGCACGAAGGGTGGGATACTCACTAACGGGGAGCGCCTCTTCCCCTTTCAGGCTGAACCAGCATAACTCTTCTTTCGTTTTTCTCCCCTCCCGCTCCCTGCACGGGCAACCCGTTCCCTCGCCCCTGCCGTCATTCCTTGCGGCGGCTTTTGCCGCCCGCTATTCTGAATTTGTCCGGCCCGTGCGCACATTCACGACGATCGCCCCAAAACCATGACCTCGCCCCTCTCGACGTTCCGTTCCTGGCCGCGCTTCGTACTCGGAATCACGCTGCTCGTTTCGATTCTCCTCCTTCTTCCACTTGCTATTTCTCCAGCCGGCTCCGGGCAGCAGGCTCAACCGCCCGCGAGCGACCCGCCTTCCTACACCGCCGATCTTCCCGGCTCTGCGCTCTGGCAGGATACCGGCCTCGATCTCCAGCAGGGCGATACCGTCCGCGTCATCGCAAATGGCGAGCTCAACTACGCCGGCGCGAAGCAGCCCGCTGGCCCTGATGGTCTCGCTCGCAGTTTGAAGGACATGATCCGTTTTCTTCCCATCGGCGAGGCCGGACGCGGCGCCCTCATCGCCCGCATCGGCGCAAGCCCGGCCGGAACTCCCTTTTTCGTCGGCACGAGCAGCCAGTTCAAAGCCCAGGCCACCGGCCGGCTCTTTCTCGGCATCAATCAGATGGCCGGCGACCGCGGCGACGGCTCCTATCACGTCACCATCAGAATTCTCTCGCACGCGCCCGAGGGCGCGCGGAATCCGCCATCCTCCAGGAACGATGCCGTCGCATTTTCGGCCCTCTTCTGCACCGTGCTGGAGCGCGAGCAGCCCGACGCCGGCCAGTGGGGGCCGTGCGCCGATTACATCGAAGCGCCTTCCGGCGACCGCGTCTCGCTCGGCTCCATACCGCACAGCTATCACATTGCCATTGTTCCCGGTGTGCTCTCCGTCTGCGGCGGCGACTCCACTGCCTTCCTCGAGGGCCGCCAGCATCTGCGCAGCGCCCACGGCATTTCCGCCGACGTAATTACCGCCACCAGCGGCTCCAGCACGGCGAACGGCAACATCATCGCGCAGTTCATCCGCGACGGCTTCCGCAAGGACGGACGCAAATTCATCCTTCTCGGCTACAGCAAGGGCGCCCCGGATATCCTCGAAGCCGTGGCCGGCGATCCGGAAGCCGCCCGCGACGTCGCCGCGCTTATCACCGTCGCGGGCGCCATCGGAGGTTCGCCCATTGCCGATCTCATGCCCGGTCAGGCCCAGCAGTGGATTCAGGCCATCAGCCACGGCCAGTGCAAGGGCGATCTCTATTCCGCCTTCCAAAGCCTTCGGCGCGACGTCCGCCGGAAATTCCTCGCCCAGCATCCCGATCCCGGATTTCCGGTGTACTCGATTTCCGCGGTTTCCTCCAAGGCCGATACGTCAAAAGTCCTGCTCGAGGGCTGGATGTTTCTCTCCATCTACGGCCAGCCGGAAGATAGCCAGCTTCTCGAGAGCGACACGCGCTACCCGGGTGGACATACTCTCGGCGCCGTCTACGCCGATCACATCGCTGTCGCCGATTCTTACGACAATTCGACCGACGCCGAGCTCAAAAAGCTCGTCAATCACAATCACTTCCCGCGCACCACTCTCTTGGAATCCCTCCTCCGCTACGTCACCTCGGATTTGAACGCCTCGCGCCCCTCCCCCGCCTCGGCCGCTCCCTGACCCGCTGCGTAGTGCTTCCCCCGTGCCCCGCCTGGAAATTTCCGCTGTTCCCCGCTGGCGCAACCCGGCTGCCCGTGCTATCCAGAAGGTGCCGAGCCCCAACTCCTATGTCTCCCTGTCAGGTAGAAGGGTGCAAACTTGAAGTTCCCGCCGCGCTTGTCGATAGCGCGCTCTGCGTGCACCACTATCTCGTGTGGCTCGACGGAAATTGCGCTGGAATGCGCCGCGAGACCGCTTCCGGCGTCAGCACCGAGCGCCACGACCAGATCACCACCTTTCTTCGCGAGCATGGCGAGCGCCTCAGCCACGTCGCCACCGGCGGCCATCGCCTCTCCGACGATATGAAGGCACGCGTGCTCAACGAGTTCCTCAGCCTCATCAATCTCCGCGAAAACCTCGAACGCGCCATGGAGCGCGCCGCAAAACTCCGCCCCGCCACTTGACCGCGCTCTCCCGCTTCTGCTTCTCTTCCTCCTCCCGCGAACTCTCCGCACTCCAGCCCGCGATTCCAGTACACTAGCGGAGGGGGTATGTCCTCTTCCGTGAGAGCGTCTTCGAAGCCGGCTCTGCTGCCCGCCGTTGCTGCGCTTGTCTCGATCGTGTTTCCCTACGCCTCGATCCGGGCGGACGATCCGCCCGTTCCCGCTGCCGACGAGGTCATTCGCAGGGTCCTCGCCGCAGCCAAAAATCCTGAAATTCGCCGCGCCGGCGTGCAGTTCCGCTCCGTCCAGCACACCGTCCTCGAGAAGTTCGACGAAAAGGGCCGCCTCCGTGAACGCGAGGATCGCGTCTATGACGTCGGCCCTCTGGCCGGCGGCGTTTACGCCCGCCTTGTGGAGAAAAACGGCAAGAGCCTCAGCCCCTCCGACCTGGCCGACGAGCAGCAGCGCCAGCAACGGTTCATCGAGCGCAACGGCATGCAGACCTTCGGAGGCGGCGACTCAGACCGGGTTCCTCTCGACCAGGAGCTGTTCGACCGCTACAAGTCCGAAGTCGTAGGCCGCGAATCGGTCGCTGGCCGGCCCGCCATCGTTCTCCACTTCTGGCCACGCTCCAGCGACTTGCCCATTCGCCGCCGTCAGGATTACGTGCTGAACAAGCTCACCGGAAAGGTCTGGATCGACGAACAGGACTGGGAAATTGTCCGCGTGGAGGCCCAACTCACCGAGCGCGTCCGTGTCCTGCTCGGTCTGGTCGCTGCGCTCGACAAAGTGGACCTTCATTTCGAGCAGATTCGCATGGGCGACGCCGTCTATCTGCCGCTCAAGCTCACCGCCAGCTTCGAAGGCCGCAAGCTGTTCAGCACCCTCCACGAAAACGTCGAAGTCACCTGGACCGGCCAGCGCCCCGCCGCCGAAGCCACGGCCGGTCCTTCCGCTCCCGCCCCTCCTCCGCCCCCGCGAAGCCTCACCTTTAACTTCCTCGGAGATTTCTTACACTCTGCTGCTGCGTTTCAAAGCGGCAGCCGCAGTCGATGTCTCCCGCTCCCGTCCGGACCCCAAAGCGTCGTGATGCGGGACTAACCGTGTGTTTTTCGCTTCTGTCCTAGTCCATACCCAGCGGCCATCACGGGGATGTCGAAGAGGTTGTCGCACGGGCCCTGCAGTCGGCCGGGAGGCCGTGCCATCGAACGGCTGAACTCGGGCATGACTACCGCCAAACGGACGCGCCCAAGATATGGAAGTGGTGATCGTAGGTCCAGATTGGTACGCCCAGCCGGGACCCTAGCACTGCAACTGTTGCATCGAACATTGTGATTGTTTGATCGGCGAACGATTTGAGCCGCTTCACCGCTTCCTGGTAGTCCTGCGGCAAAGGGTTAAGGAGCGACACCCCGCTCATCACTTCCCCGCTCCAACGCTCCACTGCTGTTTTTCCCAGCCGATGAAGCACCAGCGTATAGGCCTCGCAAAACGTTGGATAGGCCAGCAGAACTTCGCGATTTTCCCGCACGAGAGCCTTCAGCTCGCGCCTCGCCCGCGGGTGGTACGCATCGTCGACGTCTGCAGCGGCATAAAGAGGACCGGTATCCGCGAGTACGGCACTCGTCATCGGGCTGCAAGGTAGCGGTCATGGGACCGGCTGACGTCTTTGCGGCCGCTGCCTCGACGCACTGCGCTAATCCGGAGCGACCCCCTGGCGCGCAGGTAGCCGCGCTCCGCCAGGTATTCGCGTAACGCCGCTTCCATGACTGCGGTCAGTGCTGGCCGGGCCTCCTGCGCGTGCATATAGCCTTCTACGGCCTCAGCCACGTCGTCGGGAAGAGTTACGGTCGCTCGTCTCATTGAACCAGTATATCACCAGTCGGTGAAGTTGGTGATGATGGTGCGCAGTCGCGCCGCCTGTCCGGCAATCTAGGGAATCCTCACCCCATGCACGTTCGAATGCGCCAGCCGCTCCTCGTATCCGTAAACTCGCCGTGAAACCTCCGCGATCGCCCGCTCCGCCGCCCCGTCGTCCGAGGCATACGTCGTCATCACACTCAGCACGTACGGATGTTCCTCTTGCAGCACGATCCCGCTTTCGCAGCGCACTCCCCCGAGGCTTCCCGGTTTGCTCGCCAGCGCCATTCCGGCCGGCAGCCCTCGCCCTATCGGCGTCGGCTCGTATTTTTCGTTCTTCAGCAGTTCCATTGCCAGCGCCGTGTGTTGCGGATCGAGGAGCTTCCCCTCATAGAGATGTTCGTACAGCCGGGTCATCTCCCGCGCCGTGGAGACGTTCTCGACCCCGCGTTTCTCTTCCTCCGGCTGGATCATTTTCCGCATCAGCCGCGTGCGTTCAAATCCCAGCGACTGCATTGTCGTGTTCACCTGCACCTGTCCCACGCGATCGATCAGCAGGTTTGTCGCTGTGTTGTCCGAAACCACAATCATCAGCGCCGCCAGGTCGCGCACCGAAACCGCCGAAGTCCCGTCCCCGAAGTCCTGCAGCACCCCGCTGCCTCCGGCAAACTGCGCCTTCCGGATCTCCACGCGGTCTTCCAGCCGCACCTTCCCCGCCTGCGCTTGCCGCAGCAGCTCCACAAGCACCGCGACTTTGATCGAGCTGGCCTGCGGCATCAGCAGATCCGCGTTCACCGCCAGGAGATCGTTCGTGACCAGGTCCTTCACCGCAATTGCCATCACGCCGTCGAACTGCGCCACCATCTGGTTCAGATCGCGGCCCAATTTCGCTCGCAGCTCCGCCGCCCGCGCATCCACCGGCGCCTGCGCCTGCGCCAATTCCGCCCCAGCAAGCGTCCAAATCAGCACACCAATCACCAGCAACCGTCGATTCATCGGAAAACCTCCTGACCGGGCGGAATTCACGCGCCAATATACCGGGCGTACAGCGACCGCGCCACGGCGGGGTCCTTGGTCCCTTTGAACACCGCACGCCCGTCCGGAAACACCGTCACCTCGCAACCCGCCACCGCGAACCGCAGCAGAAATCCATTGGTCCGCACGCCGCCAGCCACCGCCGAGATCTTTCGTGCCAGCTCTTCCAAATCCAGCTTCCGCCGCCGCTCGTGGATCTGCACCGAATCCCGCCCGCACATCGTCACCTGCGGCTGCACTTCTCCTTGCAGCCATCGGAACTCCCGCCGCCCGCACGCCCGGCAACCCGGCTCCCGCGCCACCCGGATCGATTGGAACTGTCCCTTCCACACATCGCAAGACACGAGGCGCCCTGAAAGCACCTCCCCGTGTCCCGACAGAATCTTCACCGC
>JASHRU010000032.1 GCA_030037225.1 Candidatus Acidiferrales bacterium
TGACTCGTGACTGGTGACTGGTGAAAGGCGAGGATCGGAGGCAGAAGGGAAACGGCAGGGTCAGTTTCGATGCGTGACTGGCGAGCGCGCTCATAGGAGGAGGCTAAGACCAACCGTGCGAATTTCATACCCCGTATAAAATCGAAAAAAATGGGCATTTATTGACCCCGTAGGGGAAAAGGCGAGAATCGAATGCGGGTGGACGTTCAGGTGTGGGGCACCTGTACCTGCTTGCGCCCTCTCGGTGTTCGAACTAGAATCCGGCTCCGCTGACAACTTGAGGAAAGACCCCACACGCAACTACGGCCTGTGGGGTGCTCGCGAGCCCGCGAAAGGAATGTGTTTTGATTCCGTACCCATTCGAATATCACCGCGCTCGTAGTCTGGAAGAAGCGTCGCGGATGCTCGGCGAACTGGGCGAGGAAGCGAAAGTTCTCGCCGGCGGACAGAGCCTGATCCCGCTGATGAAACTGCGCCTTGCGCGCCCATCGGCGCTGGTGGACCTGAATCACATTCCCCGCACGGCCTACATCGAGCCCCATAACGGCCAAATACGCATCGGCGCGATGACGCGCCACGCCGACATTGAAGATTCGCCGGCCGCGGCGCGCATCCCGATCCTGCACGATTGCGCCGCGGGCATCGCCGACGCCCAGGTGCGCAACATGGGCACGATCGGCGGATCGGTGGCCGAGGCTGATCCTCACGGCGACTGGGCCCCGGTGCTGATGGCCCTCGGCGCTGAAGTCGAGTGCATTGGGCCGGGCGGCGCGCGAACGGTGCCCGTTTCGCAATTCATAAAAGATGCGTTTACCACGACACTTGGTCCGGCCGAATTGGTGCGCGAGATCCGGGTTCCCAGCGCGGGTGCGCGTAGTGCTGGGGCCTACATCGCCTTCAAACGCTGCGCTCCCGTGTACCCTACGGACAGCGCCGCGGTGGAGGTGAGGATGCTCGACGACGATTTTTGCGAGGATGCGGCGGTGGTTTTGGGGTCCGTAGGGCTGACGCCGGTGGTGGTGGCCGAGGCGGCATCAGCACTGCGCGGGCAGGCCATTACGCCGCACGCGATCCGGCGCGCCGCGGAAGCGGCCATGAGCGCTGCCGAGCCACAAGCCGATCTACGCGGCTCGGTGGAGTACAAACGTCTTCTGGTGGGTGTGCTGACGGAGCGCGCGCTGCTTGCGGCCCTGGCGCGCGCGCGGGGAGAGCACGTGGAGGTGACGCACGAATATGTCGGCCGCTAACAAAAGGGTCCGCATCCGGCTCACGATCAATGGAGCATCCCGGGAGCTGGAGATCGAGCCGCGCCGCCTGCTGGTGGAATTGCTGCGCGAAGATCTGGACCTGACGGGTACGCACATCGGTTGCGACACGACTTACTGCGGCGCCTGCACCGTGCTGCTGAATGGAAGAAACGTGAAGTCGTGCACCGTGTTTGCGGTGCAGGCAGACGGGGGCGAGATCACGACCGTGGAAGGGCTCGAAAAGGATGGAAAGCTGGATGCCGTGCAGGAAGCCTTTGCGGAATGCCATGGCCTACAGTGCGGCTACTGCACGCCGGGATTTCTGATGTCCACGCGAGCGCTGCTCTCGCGCGTGGCGCATCCGACCGACGCGCAGATTCGCAAGGGCATTGCGGGGAATACGTGCCGTTGCACCGGGTATCAGAACATTTTCAAGGCGGTCCGGGCCGCCGCCGGCGGGGCTGGGAAGTAAATGGGATTTACGTTCCAGGGGGATTTTGTAGTGAAGCGCAAACCGGAAGAGGTTTTCGATTTTCTCTCCGACCCGAGCCGGTTCTGCCCCTTGCTACCGGATTTCGAAAAGATGACGGCTACGGACGCGAGCCATTTTACGGTGAGCCTCAAGGTGGGGATCGCGCACATTCGCGGAACGGCGACGGTGAAAATGGCGCTGGAGGAGGCGGAGCGTCCACGAAGCGCGCGATATTCGGGGAAGGGCAGTGTGGCGGGCGGGACGGTGGAGATAGGGTCGGGGTTCGAGCTGGATGCCGTTCCAGAAGGCACGCGCGTGCGCTGGAGGGGGACTGGACAGGTTTTTGGGCAACTCGCCTCGCTCGCCGGCGGGTTGCTGGAACCGCTGGCCCGGAAGAATGTCCAGCGGCTGATTGACAGTTTGCAAACGGCACTGGCTCAGGCTTGAAGCGATGAAAGCAAACGAAGGACGAAGCGAGTGAGCACGCAGCCGCCATCGTCGGGCACAACGGGCAAGGGCCGCTGGGTCGGCCAGCCGCTCAGGCGCCGCGAAGAAAGCCGCCTGGTGCGCGGGCATGGCCTGTTTGTGGACGATTACAAGCTTGCAGGCATGGTCCACCTGCAATTCGTGCGTTCGCCTTACGCGCACGCACGGATCACACATGTGGATACGTCCGCGGCCGCCGCATCGCCGGGCGTGCTGTGCGTGCTGACGGGGGAGCAAGTAGCAGCCCGAGTGAATCCGTTTATCGAAATTGGGCCCGGGTGCGACGGCAAGATCGTGGACCTTCCGATGGCCGTCGGGAAAGTGCGCTACCAGGGCGAGCCCGTTGTGGCCATTGTGGCGGAAACGGCTGCGGACGCCGCGGACGCCGCGGACCTTGTGGAAGTGGATTACGAGCCGCTGGAGCCGGTGATCGACGGGGAGGCGGCCGCCACCTCCAAGTCGCTGCTCCACGAACCGCTTGGTTCCAACGTGAACTGGCACAGCCAGTTCGAATACGGCGAGGTGGATGCGGCGTTTCGCGACGCGGCTTATGTGGTGCACATCCCCAGGCTCCATTTCCACCGATTTTCAAGCACTCCACTGGAAACCAACGTGGTGATCGCCACCTGGAACCTGAAAGAAGACACGATCCACTTCCTATCCACCAATTCGTTTCCGGCATTTGCCGTTCAGTTTCTCTCGCCGGCGCTGGGCGTTCGCATCGACCAGCTCCACATGGAGAGCTGGGATATAGGCGGGGGCTTCGGAATCAAGATCACAAGTTACCCGCAGATGGCGGTGTGCGCGCTGGCGTCGAAGCAGCTCGGCGGGCGGCCGGTGAAGTGGGTGGAAACGCGCACGGAGCACATGCTCGCGAGCGCGCACGGGAACGAACGAACGTTTCTGGATACCCGCGTGGCGCTGGATAAGAACGGCGTGATTACCGCGATTGACTCGCGCCACATTGACGATTGCGGCGCCTATCCGCGGTACGAGCCGCTCGGATGCATCATCTGGGCGCAGGTGCTGCCGGCGTGCTACCGGTTTCGCAATTTCCGCGTGGACTTTTCGCAGGTGGTGACCAACAAATGTCCCGTGGGTCCGAACCGCGGTTATTCCCGCATGCAGCATTTATGGTTCATCGAGCGCTGCCTGGATATTTGCGGCCACGAACTGGGCATTCCAACGGACGAGATGCGCCTGCGAAACTACATTCGCCCCGACGAATTTCCGTACACCACGCCAAACGGCTGCGTCTACGACTCGGGGAATTACCCGAAAATGCTGGAGCTAGCGAAAAGGCTCGTGAACTGGGACGAGTGGAAAAAGAACCAGCAGATTGCGCGGGCCGAGGGGCGCTGGCTGGGAATCGGGATCGGGACAACACTGGATTCGGGCACCAACAATTTCGGCCAGGCGCGGATCGTCAACGCCCACGCCCCATATTCCGGCCAATCGAAGGCCGCCATCGTCAAACTCGATATTTACGGCGAAGTTGTGGTCTTCATGGGCTCGGTGCCGCAGGGACAGGGGCACGAAACGGTTGCAGCGCAGGTTGTGGCGGAGGTATTGAACATTCCGCCGGAAATGATTGCGGTGAAGCCGGGCTTCGACAGCCTCCAGAATGTATACACCGGCCACACCGGGACGTACGCCAGTCAGTTTGCAGTTACCGGGCTGTCGGCGATTCACGGGGCGGCTGAAAAGCTTCGCGCCGAACTCGAGCGGCTCGCGGCGTTCGCGTTGAAGGCGGAGCGTGCGCAATTGGAATTCGGCGCCGGCAAGATGGGCCCGGAGGTAAGGGTCCGGGGAACAGAGAAGTCCATCAACTACTGGGCGCTCGCCAACCTGGTGAACGTAAACAATGCGGAGCTGCCACAGAGCATGGAAGACATTACGCTGAATTGCCGCTACCTCTATAAGGCGCCGTTTACGGTTCCGGACGTCGAGAAAAAATATGGAAATCTGACGCTCACCTACGCTTCGCAGCTCCACATCGCGGTGATCGAAGTGGACCGCGAGACCTTCCAGCCTAAGATCCTGGCATACGCCGCGGTGGATGATTGCGGCACACAAATCAACCCGCGGATTGTCGCCGGGCAGATGCATGGAGCAACCGCCCATGGGATTGGCGCCGCGATCATGGAGACCTGCGAGTATTCGCCCGAGGGCAACATGCTCACGGCCACGTTCAGCGACTACACGCCGATCACCGCGGTGAACATGCCCGAATTGCTCTGCGGCGACATCGAATCCCCATCGCCATTTTCCTACAATGGGGCGAAGGGCATGGGCGAAGGCGGCGCCGCGCCGGTTCATACGGTGTGCGCCGCGCTCCAGGACGCGCTGTTTTCCACGGGCGTGCTGATCCGCGATTCGTTTCACACGGGCGACCGTATTTTCGAAGCCGTCCGCCGGGCGGAATCAGGCGCGGACCGCGGCGTGCGCGTGGAACGCAGAGGCTGACGGGCCGGGATACCGCCGAATCTTCTTACGAGAGTGTCAAAACGCATCGGCATCATCGGCTGTGGCGCCATCGGCAGTTTGTACGCCGCACACCTGGCGCATGCCGGGTTTGAGGTGTGGGTGTTCACTCGGCGCCCCGAGCACGCGCGCGCGCTCGATGAAAGCGGCCTGCGCGTTTCGGGGACGCATGCATTTCACGCCCGGCTACGGGCGACCAGCAGCGCTGCGGAATTTCCCGAATGCGAGTTCGGCATCGTGGCCACCAAGGCGCTCCAGACCGAGCAGGCGTTTGCTCCGGTGGCGCGGAAATTCGACCGCGGCGCGGTGCTTTCCGCGCAAAACGGCCTGGGCAGCGAGGAAATCCTCGCCAAGCTGACGCGAGGCTACATCATCCGCGGCACAGCGTTCATGAGCGGAACGCGGCACAGCGATACGCATGTGCAATATGAGCTCGACACGCCCACGTGGATGGGTCCGTTCGAACCCACAAACACACCCTTTGCTCTTGTACAGGAATTGGCCGCGCTAATCACCGCGGGCGGGCTGAAGGCCATCGCACTCGAAGACGCCCGCCCGGCGCAGTGGTCCAAGCTGCTGTTCAATGCCGCGGTAAATGGCGTGAGCGCGCTCACGGGTCTGCCGCACTCGCCCCATTTTGCCGACCGCAGCGGGGCCGACAGTTTGGGCAACCTAGTCTTTGACTTGCTCGAGGAAGGGAAGCGTGTGGCCGCCGCGCTGGGCGTGCGGCTGCACGAGGATCCCTGGGAGATGAACAAGCTCGGCGCTCAGTCCAACCATCCGCCATCAATGCTGAATGATGTGCGGCGCCGGCAGCCCACTGAAGTGGACTTTTTGGCCGGGGCGGTGACCCGCGAAGCGGAGCGTGCGGGCATTCCGGCTCCGCTTCATACCGCGGTGTATCGGCTGATTAAAGGCAAAGAAGCGTCGTGGGCCGCGGAAGGAGCTGATTGATGGGCTATCCCGTGGACACTCTGAAGCTCGACCGCGTGCGCCGTGCTTTGGAAGAAAACCATTTGGACGCCGTGGTTGTGCGGGCGCCCGACAATGTTCTTTACCTCACGAATTACTGGCCGATGAAGGGATACGATCTCGCCATTTTCCCTCGCGAAGGCGAGCCTGCGCTGCTGGTGATCGAGCCGCAACTGGCGGAGGCCCGGCGCACGGCCTGGACGCGCGACGTCCGCGCATTCCGTTTCTATCATCCCTCCGACCCCCGCCCGCCCACCGAGCGCGCGCTCGAAATGGGCATGGAAGTTCTCCGAGAACGGGGCTGGACGGGCCGGGTGGGCGTCGAGCTCTCGCAAAACTCGCAAATCTGCGACCGCATGGTGGGCGAGCCAACGGTATACACGCAGCGCTATTTCGAGGCCTTCCGCGGTGCGGTGCGGGAAGTGGTGGACGCGACTCCGCTGCTCGCCGGAGTGCGCGCCATAAAGACGCCGCAGGAAATCGAACGCATGCGCCTGGCCAACGAACTCGCCGCCATAGGCATGGAACACGCCCGCGAGCGTATCCGGCCGGGAATGAAGGAGTCAGAAGTCGCCGCAATGATCGAAGGCCACATTCATTCCGTTGGTGTCGGCTACCGCGGACGAGTGGAGATGGCGCGCGCCTTCACACTGGTCTGGTCGGGCCCGGGAATCGCCACATTTACGCCCACTTCGCACCGCCCCGTCGTAGAGAACGAGCCAACGCTGGTGGAAATCTGGGTGTGTGCCGACGGCTACTGGACCGACCTGACCAAGAATATTGTTCCGGGGAAACTGACGCCACGCTACAACGCACTGCTGGAGCAACTGCTCGCGATTTTCCGGAGCGCGGTTGCAATCTGTCGCGATGGCGCTCCTTTGGGCGAGATCGACCGCATCATCCGGCAGGGCATTGCCGATGCCGGCTATCCTGGCCAGCCTTCGCATCCGGTGGGGCATGGCGTGGGCGCGCGCGCACACGAACCACCCTATTGCCATCAGGCGGCGCCTGGCGCGATGCGTGCGGGAATGGTGCTGGCTATAGAACCCGGAATTTATTGGGAAGGTGGCGGAGGCCTGCGGTTGGAGGATAATTTCCTGATTACCGCGGAGGGTTGCGAGAAGCTGTGTACCTATCCCGACGACTTTCGGAGCGTTTGAAGCAGCTCGGCACGCTTGCCTGGACGACGGCGTCCCGGCTCGGAGACTGAATTGGCTGCGCCCTCATTAACACCGGACGGCACCCGCGCCATTTTGGGCGCCGTTGACGAGCAGTCGCTGGTCGCCATGGCCTGCGACGTGGTGAACCTGTGCACGCCCACGGGCGAGGAATTGGACATGGCGCGCTACCTCCGGACAGCCTGGGAGTCCATGGGGCTTCGTGTGGATTGGCAGGAGGTGGAAGACGACCGACCGAATGTGATTGCCACATGGATCGGCTCCGGTTCGGGCAGGCGCTTGATGTTCAACGGCCACATGGACACCTCGAACAGCGGCCGCGAGCCGTTTCTCTCCGGGATAGGTTACAAGCCCCACGCTGTGGTCAAAGACGGGATGATCTTCGGTCTGGGGATCTACAACATGAAAGGCGCGCTCGTCTGTTACACACACGCCGTGAAAGCCCTGCAGCGCGCCGGCGTGCGTCTGGCGGGAGACGTGATTCTCGCGGGGGTCGTGGGCGAAATCGAAAAGACGCAGGTGGGTCGCGAATTTTCAGGCGCCGAATACCGCGGCTACGGTGCCGGAAGCCACTATCTGGTGACTCACGGTGTGGTCGCTGACGCATGTATTCTCGGCGAACCCACGGATATGCAGGTGATTCTGGGCCATCACGGCTCGCTCTGGGCGCGGATCGTGACGCGCGGGATTTACGTCCATACGGCTTTCGCGGCCGGCCGGCAAGAGCAGACCTCGATTCGCCGGATGCACGACGTTATGTCTGCCATTTACGCCTGGATCCCGGAATGGGAGAAGCGCGCCGCGTACGGCGGGCGGCCCGGCACAGTCAACGTCGGCTGTGTCCGTGGCGGGGCACCCTGGCGCGCCAGCCGCACCCCCGCAGAAACCGAGGTCTGCCTGGACGTTCGCGTGCCGCCCACCATGCCGATGGCCGACGCGCGGCGCTCTGTCGCCGATTTGGTCGCCGCGCTGCAGAAACGCTATCCAGACTACGGGATTGAGTTCGATACCTACGTGTCGTGTCCCGGCGCCGAAATAGCGTCCGATCACGAATTGGTCCGGGCTGTCGAAGCCGCGCACGGCCAGGTGATGGGCCGACCGCCGACGCGCGGCACCGTGCTGTGGAGTTCCGACGCATCGGTCCTTTCCCGCTACGGAATTGCGACGCTCAATTATGGGCCATCGAGTGGTCCTCGGGATGAACAGGGCGAAAGAGTCGCCATCGAGACGCTCGTCAACGTGACGAAGATCTACGCGCTCGCTGCTGCCGCCATCTGCGGAGTTGCCGGATGATTGCAGCGGAGTCCAAGCCAGAATTACAGGTCCCCATTGCCGAGATCGAACGCCGCTACACGACGCTTCGCGCCCGCATGGCGGAAGAGCGGCTGGATGCCATCCTGGTGTGCGGCAATCAATATGCCGGCTTCGAAGGCGCCGTGCGCTACCTTTCCGGATTTGAAATCGTCCATCGCTATGTGTATGTGCTCCTGCCGCTCGAGGGTGAGCCCATGCTCGTGTTTCCCAGCGAGGCGCGCTGGATCGGCGACAAGAAGAAGCCGTGGGTCAAACAACACCACTGGGCCGACATTCCCGGCCAGTGGCTCCGTGAGTACGGCCATTCGAAGTCCTGGAAGCGGGTGGGCGTGCACGGCATGAGCTACGTGATGCCTGTGCGCGACTATTCCATGCTCGAAGGCGCCTCTTTCGTTCTCGTTCCGTTTGACGCCGCCTTCGACCGGGCTCGCGCGGTGAAGAGTGCCTGGGAGCTCAAGGCCATCCGCCGCGGTCTGGATATCATCTTCGAAGGATTCTGGGCGCTCGTTCGTTCTTACGAGCCGGGAAAAACGGAAGCCGAAATCATGGCTCCCGCCGTTGAACGGTTTTTCGCACGCGGCGCGGGACCGCGAATGATGAATATCATTCTTTCCGGCGAACACGGCGAGGCGGAGGCATCGTTCAAGGTGCCCGGCGACCGCCGGGTGGCTGCCGGCGATTTGCTGCTCTATTCTCTGGAGCTGGGCGGATTGGAAGGCTACTGGGTGGAATTTTCCCGTCCTTTGATTCGCGGCTCGCTCAGCGCCCGCACGGCAGAGATGGCAGCGGTGTATCCCGATGCACTCGAGGCTGCGCGGCTGAAAATGAAGGACGGCGAACCCATTGCCGCGGTGCACCGCGCCGCGGCGGATATTTTCGCGCGCCGGGGCTTCGGCCTCGGCCACTTGTCGGGGCACTCCATCGGACTCACCATGCTCGAGCGTCCCGCCGTAGGCGCCAAGGACCGTGCGATTGTTCGCGAGAACATGGTGTTCTCGTTCCACCCGCAGGTGGTGGACCAGGACGGCAAAGTCTGCCTCTACACCCAGGACATGTATCGCGCAGGCAAGTCGGAAGGCGAGTGCCTGACGCCCATTCCGTGGAAGCTGTACCGGGGCGACGAGCGTCCGGAGAACCGGGCTGGTTAGATGGTCGTGCGCGTTTCCATTATCGGCTGCGGTGCAGTGGGCAGCATATTTGCCGCGCATTTGGCCCGCCTCGCGGACGTTGAGGTCTGGGCCTACGATGTGAATGCCGAACACGTCCGTGCCATCAACGAAACGGGCCTGCGAATTTCCGGCGCCGCGGAGTTCACGGTCAGTGTCCATGCCACAACTCGTGCCGACGAGATTCCGCGTTGTGAGTTCGGCATCGTGGCTACGAAGAGCGTCCATACCCGAGCCGCCATCGCCGCCGCGGCCCACGCCTTCAACGAACGAAGCGCTGTGTGCTCGGTCCAAAACGGGGTGGGCAACGAGGAAATCATCGCCGAACACGTCCGCCACGTCATACGCGGCACCACTTTTCCAGCCGGACACGTAGTCGGGCCAGGGCATGTCGCCTACGACATCGTCGGGAAGACCTGGATCGGCCCGTTTGAGCCCTCAGGCACACCGATGATCCTCGTCACCGCTCTGGCTGATTTGCTCAACCACGCCGGCCTCGCCACGGTCGGGATGCCTGATGCGCGAGGCGCCCAGTGGAGCAAGCTGATTTTCAATGCTTCCACCAATCCCGTCGGCGCGCTCACGGGCCTCGATCACGGCGCCGCCACGAAATTTGAGCCTACGGGCGCGCTCTTTGACGCGCTGGTGGACGAAGGCGTCGCGGTTGCTCGGGCGCTGGGAATCACCCTGCACGACGATCCGAAACAGATGATCCGCTTCGCAGCGGACGCTCCTGGAAAACACAAGGCGAGCATGCTTCAGGATGTGGAGGCGCGGCGCCTGACCGAAGTGGACTTTATGAATGGGGCCATCGTGCGCATGGGAGAACAGGTGGGCGTATCGACTCCGCTGAATCGAGCCCTATGGCAGCTCGTAAAGGGAATGGAGCAATCGTGGTCGATTCGATGATGCGGAGATAACAGCGCCTGTTTCGGCTCTATCCAGGGAAAGGAAGCTTCAGCCACCAATGACCGTGCCGTTTCAGATCGGCGTCCTTCAGCTCAGCATGGAACCTCTCAACGAGACCGTTCGTATGGCACAGGCCTGCGAACGCGCCGGTTTCGACACCTTCTGGCTTGCCGAAGCCTATCCGTGGTGGCGCAAGCACGGCATGGAGGCCAGATCGTCCACAGCGATTACCGCTGTGGTGGCGCGCGAGACGCAGCGCATTCCGATCGGATGGGGAATCATCTCGCCCTACACGCGCCATCCGATACAGATTGCCATGGAAGCACGCGTCCTTCAGGAGGCCGCCGGGCCGGGACGTTTCCTGCTGGGCTTGGGGGCCTCCAAGATCTTCATGAAAGAGGCAGGAGAAGAGGAACGTGGCGCCAAGACCGCCGCTCCCGCCATGGTCATGCGCGAAGCGATCGAGATTGTCCGCGGCGCATTGAGCGGAAAGGAATTCGCGTACGAAGGTAAAGCCTTCTCCGCGCACTTGCCGCCACTCAAAGCCGAGGCCCATTCTCCGCGTGGACTTGTGCCCATCTACGTCGGCGCAACCGGACCGGTTCTGCAGCGTCTGGCCGGTTCACACTCGGATGGACTGCTGACTGCCAGCATCACCACGCCGGCGTTTTGCCGCTACGCGCGCGCTTTCCTGGAGGAGGGGGCCCAGAAGGCGGGCAAGGATCCGGCCACGCTCGATCTCGGCGGCGTCATTGTTGGGAGCATCTCGCGGGATGGCCGCAAGGGCAGGGAAGGGGCGCGCGAAATGGCCGCGATGTACCTGGCCAACAAGGTGCAAAACATCCGCGGGTCCGCGGATGCGCTGCTGGAAAAGGCCGGGCTCTCGCGCGAAGAGTTGGAACCGATCGCTGATGCCATGGAACGCGGCGGACGAAAAGCCGCCGCTCAGGCTGTTTCCGATGAAGTCCTCCGGAAGGTCTGCCCGATCGCCGGGAATCCGGAGGAGTGCGCCGAGCAAATCGAAAAATACCGCGCTGCGGGCTGCACGCACATCCTGCTCGAAATTTGGGGCGACGACCGCGTGGAACAGGCCCGGCTGTTCGGTGAAGCCGTTCTGCCATGCTTTCGCGCTAACTATTGAACGATTCCGGCGCCATGTTCCGAAATGGCCGCACGCGGAATGGAGCAGAATCGCTTCAACGCATAAACGAATGCCTTCTTGGTGATTCCGCCGGTGACCAGAAGGTCGTATTCGACTCGCAGGACATTGTTCTTTGATCCCACGACTGTTTTCAAAAGAATGTACTCGCTGTTGATTTTGTTGACGCACTCGAGGCGCTGCATCTGCGTCGCTGTTGGTTGGAACCCAAATTGAGCCAGGAATTTGATTCTGTCCTTAGTCTCCACATTCGGCAATACCCAGCAGACGATGACGTCTCTCACTTTGAGGTCGCCATCCGAGTCGTAGGACGACTCAATGAAGGCTGCGTCCATCGTAGCCTTGAGCAGTTCTTTGCTCAGATTTTCGGGTGTAATTAGCTCCTCCGACATGCTTCGGTCCTCCAATCCGTCGCTGCCAACTCGGGTTCGCGCTGGGGTATCATGGGCCCCTCCTGTTCCGAAGTCAAAAACTTCTCCAAGCAAAGCCACCGCCGGAGCCCTAGGCCGTGCCTGTGCTCACAGCGCGTGGCTGCTTCGTGCGATTCACATTTCACATTGCATGCGCCGGTCAGATCAGTGTCCGCCGATGGAATCGCGCACGACGCCGTAGCTCGTGCCCCAGGTGTCGGTCATGTGACTGCGGATTTCCCACAGCTCCGGGAAAAATCGCACCCGCTGCCCTTCGCGTAGCATCTCCACCGAACGCCCCTTCAATGATTTCGCGCCTGTTCCGATACTTCGCTCCACGAGCTGGTAATGGACGTAGCGGAAGCGCTGGAACAGCTCGTCGAATTCACAAAGAGCCTCCGCCACCACGTACGCGCCGCCATGGGTGTATTCGGAATTGTAGATTTTCTCCACCGTCAGACCATGTTTGTCGAGGTAGCTCGATTTGAACGTTTCCCAAAGGTGCGGGTGCATCTTCAAAATCACACGGAATCCAGGCGATTCCTGCCCGCTTCCATTCCCCAGTTTCAGGCGGATCTCCTGGTATTCCTTCGGCGACATGGTCTCGAGCAGCGCGAGCTGATCGATCATCAGCCGCAGCGCGATGTGCACCCGCCGCAGCAGCGTTACCACCCGGTTCGTGTTTTCCTGCGCCATGTACTCGTCCACGTCGAGAAGCGTGTAGCCGATAAGTTTCATCCACAGCTCTTCGATCTGGTGAACGATTTGGAATTGCAGTTCGTCGGCGTTGCAGAACTCGTGGAAGTCCTTTTGGCAGGAGAGCAGAGCCTTCGTATTCAGGTACAGCTCATAGTCCAGCGTGCCCTCTCCATTCATAATCGCGTAGAAATGTTCTCGGTCCATAGTTGGCTCCCGACCCGGACCCGCCTAGGAACAGCAACGGGCCACAATCTCGCGGAACTCGCTGTCGGTCAGCAATCCGCGCTTTTCGATTCCACGTTTTTTCACCGCAGCCAGCACTTCCGTCTTCTTTTCCGCGGGGATTTCGATATCGAGTTCGCGGGCCTTGATCGCCACGCTATCCACGCCGCTCTTTTTCCCCAGCACGATGGTTCGCCGCGCATTCACCAACTCCGCGGAAAACGGTTCAATCGCTTCGGGAATGTGGAACTGGCTGGCTACGGCTCCGCTTTCACGCAAGAACAGCGTGTCGCCCACAACCGGCTTCCACGGCTCCATCGAGTACCCGCTCGCGGCGCGCACTCTCGCGGAGACTTCACGAATTTTCTCCAGCCGCAGTGCAACCGGCACACCATAGAGGCAGGTAAGCGCCATA
>JASHRU010000354.1 GCA_030037225.1 Candidatus Acidiferrales bacterium
GTCCGTGTAATGGCGCGATGGGATTCCCGGGGTAGAGAAATGTGTACTGCACCGAGCCCCGTTCGATGCCGCTCTCCGGCCGCCAGGGGCCTTGTGGATACGGGTCACCCTGGCGGTAACCGTCGTCTGCCGGGTCCGAGTAGAGCAGCACGGCCGCTGCGCCGTTCGTTTCCGCCAAATGCACCTTGACCCCGCGGAAGCACTGGCCATAGCGGATAAGCGCGATCTTCCCGCGCACGTCCACGCCGAGGTCCGCTAGCCTTTGGAAATCCTCGGGCAGCCCATAGTTAACGTACACGATCGGGCCGGTCAGCTCACCCGCGGGTGAATAGGCACTAAACGCCGCTACGCTTCGCGGATCCGAGGTCGATGGGTCACCCTCCACAGGCTCTTCCGGCCGGGCCAGGCGCATTGCAGATGGCGCCGTGCGTTCCAGCAGGATTTCTCCCGGATAGGTGAGGACCACGCTATATGGAACGATCTCCGCTTCGAGGCCTGCGGCGCTATATTCCTCGCGCAGGTACTCCGCCACGCGCCGGCTGGCCTCTGTCCCAGCCATGTGCGGCTCCGAGGTGAGCCGCCGCAGTGTGGCCTCAGCGCGCTCGGCACTGGGCATCTGCGCGAACTTGCTTTCCCACTGCTCTTCGGCCGCGGATCGCGCCGCGGAGAATCCCCGCAGTTCTGCGGGCTCCGGTCGTGCGGCCTGTGGGTTCCTGGCGCGCGCGAGGGGCATCGCGAGTGCCAGTGCGCCAGCGGCAACCGCCACGATCAGGCGCAAGATTATCTTTTCGACCTGGATTGGCCGCATGGCCCTAAAGATTAACCACCCCGTCGTTGTTCACTGGAGCCGAAATTTGCTCCAGCAGCTCGCCGTCGCGCTTCATTCTATTCTGGAATCCTTGTCTGCGCAGCGCATACCCGGCCCGCTGCATCCCGGTAACCACCCGGACGTCCGGCAAACTGGCGCGGGACCTTCCGGTGCGAGCTCCCTTCTCTTTTATGCGCAGAGACTTGGTGCGGACCAGCGAGCCAACATAACTAACACGGCGGCAGCGCCTCCGTCCACAGTATGTAATTGAAACAACAAGGCTTATGAATCAGCAAAAGCCATGTCATCCTGACTCTCAGCAATCCCTGCTAACTCCCATTCTCCCGGCCATAATTTACTCTTGAATATTGGGGTTAACCCTCTTGCCACACCCCACCACCCTTTCGTTGACTGCCCCAACCCCCTTGTTAGCCTCGTTAGTGGGGATTGGCCTGCCCAGCGCGCTCCCACGCCGTGATTTGCTGGAGCAGCCAGCGCTATGATTTATCGCCATCTTATTGCCGCATTCCTTGTCGGTGTCCTAGCGAGTTCGCCTCCGGTCTTGGCGGGAGGCGCCGTAGTGGGTTCAGCCGGCCCGAGCGAGAAGGCGGTGGTCCGCGGAACTCCGCTGGAGCAGGGCACGAACATCTTTAGCGGGGATGTGGTCGAAGTCGGAGCAGGCGGAGAAGGCGTTGTCACTTTCGGCCACAATGCCATGGCGCGCTTCGCTGCCGACAGTGCGGTGCGCGCGTCGCGCGATACCACAACCATAGGATTGGAGCTGTTGCGCGGTCGAATGACGTTTCGCTCCACTCCGGAGCAGCCGGTCGTCGGCTCGTTTGTGGATGCTCTGGTGCAAGCCAACGGCGGCAAAGAAGTGGTGGCCATAGTTGCCTTCCGCAATCCGAAGCTGGTCGCTATCACCGCGGAACGTGGTGCAATTGATGTGACTGCCGGACGCGACCATCGCAGCGTCACGGTCCCGGAGGGACAAACCGTGGAAGTGGCCGTTGTCGACGATACAGCGCCCAAGGCCGACAACTCTGCGGGCGGACCGCCGCCGGACGACACAGATTCGAACAAGAAGAGAAATGTGGCCGCATGGACCACGGGCATGATCCTCGTCGTGGGAACGGCCATCGGCGGCAGTCTCGCCCTCAGCAAGAACCAGCCCCAACTCACGTGCCCGCAGAAGGCCGCCCTCGTCAGTCCCTACGTCTTCCCCTGCGACTGATGGTTTAATTCGCGGAAGGAAGAGGTACGGGAATTTCTGAACGCATCTCGCGGAGTGACTGCCACTTCCTTATTCGGGTCGCTTCTGTGCACTCAAAAGTCCGGCCGCGGTCCTTGCGAAGTTTTTCCGAAAAATCAGCCGCGGATGGTAAGGACCGGGCAAGTAGCTCTTGAAACGACTTTGTGCGCCGTTGCGAACGGCAGATGCGTCGCCGCGCCCCGAGGAGTGGCAGAGGGACGAATCCCCAGAACAATAAGGTTACTCGCCTGGCGTGCCGCCACTTCCAAAATGCGCTCCGCAGGTGCGCCGCGTTCCACTAGGTAATCGGGAACACATCCGCAGGCGGCCTCGACGGGAACCAGGTCCTCGAGGCGCCGAAGCGCCGAGGCTTCGATTTCGGCCCAATGGTCGAAGTTGCTCGCATTCAATTCTTCCTCGACGTGCAGGACTGTCAGGCAGGCCTTGCATTCCCAGGAGAGGCCCACCGCATGCGCCGCAGCCGTTTCCGACGCGGGCCCGAAGTCCGTCGCCAGGAGAATCCGGGAAATCGTGGCGCTCCGGCGGACCTCAGTGGCGATCTGAGGGCCGACAGTGAGGACGGGGCAAGTCGCGGTTCTGAAGATTTCTTCCGCCACGGATCCGAGCAGAAATTTGCTCACGCCCGTGCGTCCGTGCGTGCCCATCACCACCAGGTCGATCTTATTTTCCGAGATCGTGGCAAGGAAGTTGGTGCGCAAGTCCCCTTCCACGATGGAGATCTCCGGAGCCAGGCCCGGGAAAGTCTCGAGCAGCGCCCGGCGTTGTTCTACCTTCTTCTTATCTGCGGATTCCTGCAAGCCCGCCCAGGTGTTCGGGTCCGTCATCGGATTGATCGCGGGAGGGCTTATATGCAGCGCCCAGAGTTTCGCACCGAAAAGATGGGCGAGCCGGATGGCGTACGGAACGGCAGCACTGGCCGCTGGCGAAAAGTCCGTCGCGAACAGTATGTTCCTTATTCGTATCCTCGTTTCGATTGCCAGCATGATAGTTACTCCCTGGCTCTAGCTACGCGCCTTTCCTGCAAGCGGGCGGTGACGCAGGTCACGTCGGCGGGTGAGAAACATCGCCTGGGGAGCGGCACCCATTTCTGATTCGCGAATCGCTCGCGACCTTCTTGCGGGAATCTCCCTAACGACGCTTGAGGGCCTCTAGCTCTTCGAGTGTGCGCGGCCAATCCTCCCGCAACAGGCGGGAAAGGCTCCGGTCTGCGAGAAGTTTTCCTCCCGTCTGGCATCGAGGACAGTAGTTCGTCTCGTTGTCCGCATATCGAATTCGTTGAATTTTCGCACCACATCGTGGGCAAGGTTTTCCGTAGCGTCCATGTACTGCCATCCCCTCGCGGAACGCAGTCACTTTTTCGGGAAAGGCGGCTTTCGCTTCCGAACAAAGTCGATCCATCCACGCCTCCAGTGTTTGTCGCGTCGCGGAAAACAGCCTCTCCCAGTCATCTGCGCTCAACCTGTGAGTGAGAGCGACGGGCGAGAGTCGAGCTTCGTACAGGATTTCATCGGAGTATGCGTTGCCGATGCCGCTTACAAGGCGCGGATCGGTTAGGGCACGTTTGAGTGTGCGGTTTTCTGCCGTGAGCGCGGCGCGAAACGCGGCAAGGTCGCTTTCAAATACTTCGATACCTCCTGGATCAATGGAGCGCGCGCTCTCCTCATCGGAGAAGATATGCAGCGATGCCCGGCGCTTTGTACCCGCCTCGGTGAGCACGAGCGAGCCATTGGGAAAGTCAAAAGCCGCCAAGTTTTGCCGGCCCGCCAGTTTTGCCCCTGGCGGCCGCCAGTGTAGCCGCCCGGCGATCATCAAGTGCAACACGAGCCAGAGGTCGCCTTCTGTGCCGATTGCGATTCGTTTGCCAATTCGCCGGAGTCCGCGCACGACGCGCCCTTCCACGTCGGCGACTGAAGGTCGCGTGGTCCGCAGCAGGAACGCGCTGCAGAGCCGCACCTGCTTGAGCGGCTGGCCAAGGATTCGCGATTCGAGCGCAGTGATATACGCCGCGATATCGGGCAGTTCCGGCATGTGATCCGGTTGCAGCCAGCACGTAAAGGCCGACCTGTTGTTCTTGCCTTCAATGCCAGCGCGGCTGCAATGATACAATCGAGTTGCGGCGTGCCCGTAGCTCAGGTGGATAGGGTCCGCCCGGGGCGGACTTTCTAACGAGGAAGGCAAATCTTCTAAAGCTTTTGCTGAGCGTCGCTTACAGGCTCCCTCTCCCGAACTCTCGCCCTCAGTTGTACCGAAGTTACACCGAATTCGCTTCGCTGCCTCGACGACCCACAATTTTGGCCATAACTTGCTTCGTCCGATTACGCCGTACGAGTCTCATTGACGACCGTGCGCCGTCCTCCCCCGCTTCCCAGAACACCGTTCCCGGGCAGCTTCGCGATAGCCGACCACCCGCCAAGGATCGTTGGCATCCGCTGCAATGGTTTGCGTCAGCTATAATTGGCGCGTGCGCATGGCCCTTGCGGTGCTACTTGGTCATGCAAACGTCAAGTATTTTCAGGAGCAATCATGGGCGAGGATAGTTTTATTCCGGTTGCAACCAATGCCAGGTCACGAAGCGACCTCGTCGAGCGCGGGTTCAGTCGTCAGCCACTCAGGGTTGATGTAGACGTAGCGCGCTCGCTGGAAGCGTTATCCCATGCTGCGTGGTCGGTTCCAAGGGACAAATACTACGATGGGGGCGACAGGTATCGTTCCTTAAATCGTGTTCGGGCCGAGATTGTTGAGGGCGGTGTACAGGTTTGGTTGAGCCAAGAGAGCACGCCCTATGTGCAGCTGAAAAAATACAACACGACAATCGGGGGCAAGCCGCGAGAGTACGCTCCGCTGCCACCGGCGATCGCCGGTTCCATAGGCGTTCGCAAGATGATTGCTCACCACCTTTCTTACCTTCCGCTGTCGACGGTGGGAACGAAGTATTTGGTCAACGTTCACCTAATCAGGTTTACCGCTATGCCTGGCCGGCCGTGCGACACGAGTCCACCGGGCTTACATAAAGACGGGGAAAAGTACATCGCCACGCATCTAGTGTGCCGTTGCGGCGCTCTGGGCGGCGAAGTCATCATAACCGACAATGACAAGCGGGAAATGGATCGTTTCACAATGCGCGAATCGGGTGAGTGTTACGTCTTCGACGATGATCGCATCTGGCATATGTTGACGCCAGTGTCGGTACTGGAAGGCAATCAGTTTGCCTACCGCGACACGCTGGCATTCGATATGCTGCCAGAGGGCTGGGAACCTGTGAAGTGATCTGAGACGGAGGGACTCAAACCCCTGCGCACGTGCTTGCCCGTACAACGGTCTAGCAAATTCAGCTTGTGCTCTGCCGGCATCAGACCACTTCCGGTTTGCCGACCATCCGTCCCGAATCCTGACTGTCACTTCCCGAATCCCTCTCCTGCCCATGGAGTGGACTCGGAGCCGGTCGTGCGTCATTTTTTGACTGGGATCTCGTCAAACATGTATCGGAAAATCTTCCAGGATCCGTCTTTTTGCTTTTTCCATACGATAAGGTTTTTGCCGTGGAACTGGATCTGTTTGTCGTTCCGCATCACAATGCCGTCAAAATCTGCCGTTTCGATTGCGATATCCCCCACCACATGGAAGCTGTTCGATTGGAGTGTCAGCGTGAAGGGGACAAAGTGCGGGTCGGCGACGAGCTTCCTGTAGTATTCGTGGATAGCCGCCTTGCCGATTACCGGTTCCTCCTGCTTCGGCATTAGCACTGCGTTTTCGTCGTAAAGATCGGTGATCGCTTCGGCGTCTTTTTTATTCTCTGCGGCGATCCATCTCTGGTAGCGTTCCGCCACCACCGCTTTGATTTTTGCTTCGTCGTCCTTCGCAAACACCGGCAGGACGGCAAGGGACACGAGCGTAAGCAATACTAATCTGCGCATGTTCACCAGACGGTTGCTCTCTGGGTTTGGTTTCAGTGAGGGCACCAGGGCATCCATCCCGACACATTTCCGCTTTAGGGCGGATGACGGGCAATCCGGAGGTTGAGCCAGGAAGGGACCAGGCGAGCCAGAAGTCCACTCATGGGAAGTTGCCAGACGACGAACTTCCTGGCTTGACCGATCACTGCCCACCTGACCCTGAGGACTGAATTGTACCGAATGCACCGAAAAGACCTGTTGAAGGACAGAAGGAATTTCTGGTGCAGGTGCTTGTAGGTGGTCGAGATACATGAGCGCAGGCTCGTAGCTGATTACGACAGAGCTTCTGCCCTTTGCGTAGAAGCTCAATCGCCTCAAAATCGTGTCGTCGCAACCGATAAATGTTCTAGAATCAACACAGGCCGCGCGCCCGTAGCTCAGTTGGACTAGAGCGTCTGCCTTCTAAGCAGAGGGTCGGGGGTTCGAATCCCTCCGGGCGCGCCATTCTTTCAATCACTTACAGACTGCCTCAGCAAGTCCAGCCAATCACTGTAGCGGGAATTGTAGCGGGTGGCAGCTGCGCATCTCCTTGCGCGTGTTCCGCCAAGGCTCGCTCCCGGATGGGATTAGAAGAGATCCAGATGTTTGACTCGGCGCTTGGG
>JASHRU010000355.1 GCA_030037225.1 Candidatus Acidiferrales bacterium
CCGCGCTCAGGTCCACCCGCCCGGCCGTATCGAGCGTAGGCGCATCCGCTGCCTCCAGCTTTGTCACCAGCTTGGCCAATCCAAAGTCGAGGATCTTGGCGTGGCCGCGTTTGATTACGAAGATGTTTGCCGGCTTGATGTCGCGATGCACGATTCCCTTGGCGTGCGCGGCATCCAGCGCGTCGGCGATTTCGATGGCCAGCCCCAGCAACGCCTCCGTCTCCAGCGGCTTTCCCGCGATGCGGTGCTTCAGCGTGCTGCCCTCGAGAAATTCCATGGCGATAAAGGGCTGCCCCGCGTGCTCGCCGATCTCGTGGATGGTGCAGATATTCGGATGGTTGAGTGCGGAAGCCGCCTGCGCCTCGCGCTGGAACCGCGCCAGACCCTGCGGGTCCTTGGCTACATCCTCAGGCAGAAATTTCAGGGCCACAAAGCGGTGCAGGCTTTGGTCCTCGGCCTTGTAGACCACGCCCATGCCGCCGCCGCCCAGCTTTTCCACGATGCGGTAGTGGGAGACGGTCTGGCCGGTGAGTGAGGGCGCACCCGCCATGGTGCGGCCATGTTAGGTGCTAGCCCAAGCCAAGTCAACGATGGGTAATCGGCTTCTTCGCCCAGCGGCATGCGCCCTCTGCTCCTCGTAGGGGCGCTGTCCCGAGATCCCGAGGCTTCGGGACGGGCCTGCGCGCCGTTTGCGTCCCGAGCGAAGCCGAGGGGCCGCCCTCTGCTCTTCGTAGGGGCGCTGCCCGCCGTGGCGGGCTGCGCCCTCCTGTTTTTTCCGTACCTCCGCCCTGTTCCGCCACCCGGGCCGATATCAATAAGCGTAAGGTTGGCTCTGCCGCTCGTGTGCATCCTTCATTGGTCATCGCCATTCACAGCTCAATCTCTTTGTTTGGCGGACCAGACCGCGCTCAGTACGCGCTTGAAATTCCCGCCCAGCATCAGCTCTATGTCGGAGTCGGAATAGCCGCGCCGGATCAGGCCCTCGGCGAGATCGAAGGTGCGGCGAGAATGGTTGAAACCCTCAATATCCATCTTATCGCGGAATCCCATGCTGGACTTATAAGCCGCGCGAATCGATTTGAGCAGGTCCGGCGGCAGTACATCCCAGCCGTCAAGGTCGGAATCGCTGCCGGTGCCAACATGTTCCACGCCCACCAGTTTGGCCACATGGTCGTAATGGTCGAGCATGTTCTCGATGGTCGTGGGCTCGGAGTCGCGGACGAACATACGCATCCCGGTAATGCCCATGACGCCGCCCTTGGCTGCCATTTTGCGGATAGCTTCGTCGGTTTTTGTGCGCGGTTGCTGCGGTACGAGCGCACGGCAATTGGCATGAGTGATCAGAATCGGCTGTTTGGACGCCTCAATGGCGTCCAGGGTTGTCTGTTCGCCGCAGTGGGAAACATCCACTGCCATGCCCACCGCGTTCATTCTTTCGACCACGCTGACGCCAAAATCACTCAGGCCGTCATCGCGGCGCTCGGTGCAGCCATTTCCCAGGAGGTTGCGCGCATTGTACGTCAGCTGCGAAACCCGCTGCCCGTACTGATAGAAGACGTCCACATCTTTCACCGTCTGAAAATGGAACGAGTCCTGGACGCCCAGCAGGATGCCGATCTTGCCTGAATTCTTGACGGCGGCCAGCGTGTCGGCGCTGTCCACGCGCACGAACTGGTCGCTGTGATGGGCGATAAAGCCGTTCCACTGCATGTGGTAACGGAGCACGTCGTTGTACTGCTGAACGCCACCGGCCGTATGAAACACCGTAATCCCGGACTCGCGATACTTCTCCAGATCCTCTGCGGTAAATGATTCCGGATCCGCCAGCCAATCTTTTTTCGTGGTGTGAAATAAGACGGGGAAGCTGAAAGGATTCAGCATATCGATTACGGTACTCCGCCCGACCAATTCAACGGCTCGGGCTGAGTATTCTCTGCTGGATCGAGCGGAGAGCCGGAACGATCCAAGATTCACCGCCGGGGCTGCCGCCACCGCGACCGCTGCAACGGCACTGGACTTCATCATCTGACGTCGATCGAGCTTCATGCGATTCCTCCCGTGAACTCCTCAATTTCCATCGTGTCTTTGAATCCCCCACCAGTCGCGGCCAGTTGGCCAAAGCGGGTTTTTGTGCGATGGCGCGTGAGAGTCTACAGCACACTACTCCGCCAATTCACGCCAGAACCGCCACCCTGCGCGAGGAAGGTCCCTTCGGGCGTGCTTCGAACCAGCCTGCGCCCTCTGCTCCCCGTAGGGGCGCTGCCCGCCGTGGCGGGCTGCGCCCTCCCCAGCGCTGTCACCCCGACGGCTTCGTGTCAGGGAACGCTTTCACGCGTGCCCAAACATTCGAGTGGCCGACGGCTTTAGCCGCTGAGGCCTCAGGGGTTGAAACCTCCCCGTGCCGCCCGCTCCCGATGCCTCGGGACTTCGGGACCGAACGTGGGTCTGCCGTTTGCCCGTAGCACAGGCTTTGAGCCTGTGCGCCGCTCATCGGCTCGAATCAGGCCACCTGCATTCGTGTCGGCCATTCGGCAAATCCATCGGGCCGAGCGGACGCACTGCCCAGCGATGGCCCCGCCGATTTCGGTACTGGCTCAGTTTGCCCGGTAGCACAGGCTTTCAGCCTGTGCAAACGCTCCGAGGTTGTCGCTTCAACCGGACGCGAGGAATTCCCCATGGTTGGGCCACAACCAGCGGCAAACTGACCCACTACCCCGATTTCCCTTGACTTCTTTGTACTACTGTGTTATCATAACCTCGGAATGAATATCTATGCCCCTCATCCAACCCTTCCGAGAGCCCCAGGTCTTCCCGCAAGTCCTTTGTTGGCCACTCTTACGCGAAAATCTCCCGCATCCCCTTTGTTTGCCACTCTTCCAAAACACACGACTTAAAGTCCCATTAGAATCACAACGTTCCACAAGAAGCGGGGCGACACAGACCTCTAATTGTCTGATGTGTGGCCCGCCGGTCCGTCCCTGTAGCAGCTCATCCCTCCCTTTCTCTTCGGAACTAACCACGAACCCCTCGCCACTAACCACTGTCTTTTCACACTCTTACGCACTCAATTTCGCGCAACCCTTTTTGTTTCAATCGATTACGCATTCCCCCCGGGGGTGGGGGTACCCCCGCCTAAACTACACGCCTTCAATGGCTTGGAAAGAGAACGAACCATGACTCCACAAGATCCAAAGAACGCATCCCATCGCCGTTCGCGCCGCCGCGTTGACGCATCCGGCCAGGATGCGCGCCTTTTGCGTCCCGACCAGCGCGGGACGTCATCCCGAACCGGGTCTATCGGTGAGGGATCTGCCTTTTCTGCACTCGCCACTCGCCACCAGCCACTAACCACTGTCTTGTCTG
>JASHRU010000356.1 GCA_030037225.1 Candidatus Acidiferrales bacterium
AATCGCCGTGATCGTCGGCTATCAGGCGGAAGCCGTCGCCGCCGGCGTCGAATCCCTTGGTGCCCGCAGCATTCTTCAGCAACCGCAGAACGGCACCGGCCACGCCCTCCTGGTCGCCCGCAATAAGCTTGACCGCCGCTCCAAGTACGTGCTCGCCATGCCCGGCGACGCGCCTCTCATCTGCACCGCTACTCTCGAGCGCCTGGCGCAAGCCCATCTCTCGAGCGGCGGGGCCGCTACCATACTCACTGCCATCCTCGCCGACTCCACTGGCTACGGCCGCATTGTCCGCAAATCGGACAATAGCGTCGCCCGCATCGTCGAGGAAAAAGCTGCGTCTCCCGAGGAGCGCGCGATCTCCGAAATCAATTCCAGCATCTACGCCTTCACGCTCGATTCCCTCTGGCCCTCGCTCGACGCTCTGCGCCCCGACAACGTCCACAAGGAGCTCTACCTCACCGATGCCGTCGCCCTGCTCAACCAGCGCGGCCTCCGCGTCCTGGCCGAACTGGCCCCCGACGCGCAGGAAGTGCTCGGCTGCAACACTCGCGCCGAACTGGCGGAAGTGGACCGCGTCTTCCGCGACCGCAAACGCCGCGCCCTCATGGATTCAGGCGTCACCATCCTTCTGCCGGAAACGGTGCTCATCGATCCCGGCGTCCGCGTCGGCGAAGACACGGTCATCGAACCCTCCGTCCACCTCTTCGGAGATACGCGCATCGGCGCTAATTGCGTCATCCGCGCCGGGAGCGTGCTCACCGATGTGGTGCTCGACGACGGCGTTACCGTGCGCGAGCATTCCATCCTCACTGCCAGCCGCGTCCGCTCCGGCGCCCGCATCGGCCCGTTTTCCCACCTGCGCGACGGCGCCGAAATCGGCCCGGGGGCCCGCGTGGGCAATTATGTCGAGGTCAAAAAGTCCCGCCTCGGCCAAGGCGTCAAGGCCCAGCACCTCACCTACATCGGCGATGCCTCCATCGGCCCCGGAACGAATATCGGCGCCGGCACCATCACCTGCAATTACGACGGGGTCAGCAAGAATCGCACCGCCATCGGCAGCGGCGTCTTCATCGGCAGCAATACGGCGCTGGTTGCTCCCGTTCGCGTAGGCGATCGCGCCTACGTCGCCGCCGGTTCCACCATCACGGAAAACGTGCCTGCCGACGCGCTCGGTATCGCTCGCGGACGCCAGACCAACAAGCCCGGCTGGGCCCCCGCCCGGCATAAAGCCATGACCGCCGCAGCATCGCCAAAGCGCCCCGGGAAGAGGCGTGCCCGCCGCAGTCGGCGCCCAGCCAGGAAACGCCGCCGCTGATTCCTTGTGGCGCGGCCGCCCGAAGCTTCGGGACTGGCTGCGCTCCTCACGCGCCTCACAAATCCCGTGGTAGAATTTCAAAGGGGTAATCCACCAATGAAATTCGGCGTCGTCGTGTTTCCGGGCTCCAACTGCGACCACGATACGCACCACGCCCTCGCCACCGTGCTCGGCCGGCCGGTCGATTTCATCTGGCATCAGTCCGAAGACATTGCCGGCTTCGACGCCATCATCCTCCCCGGCGGTTTCGCCTACGGCGATTACCTCCGCACCGGCGCCATCGCCCGTTTTTCTCCCGTCATGCGCGCCGTCACCAAATTTGCGAAATCCGGTGGACTCGTTCTCGGCATCTGCAACGGCTTCCAGGTCCTACTCGAAAGCGGTCTGCTTCCCGGCGCCGTTCTGCGCAATGCCGGCCTGCGTTTCGTCTGCCGCCACGTCTATATCCGCGTTGAGCACACGGACACCCCCTTCACCCGCGCCGCGCGCCCGGGCCAGGTCCTGAAAATCCCCATCGCCCATTCCGACGGTAACTATTTCTGCGATGACGCCACGCTCCACGACCTCGAGCGCAACGGCCAGATTCTGTTCCGCTACGTTTCGCCCGACGGCCGCGAATCCGCGGAATGGAACCCCAACGGCGCCCTCTCAAACATCGCCGGAGTCATCAACCACGAACGCAACGTCGCCGGCCTCATGCCCCATCCCGAGCGCGCCGCCGAATCCCTGCTCGATTCCGCCGACGGCCTCGTCATCCTCCGCTCCATGATCGATTCGCTCGCCCGCCGCGAGTCCCAAAGCGTCGGCGCCTCCGTTGCTGAACGTGTTCCCGCGTAGTTTCGCCGCATGATCGACACCGAAATTTGCGTCACTCCCACACTCGCCGCCGAACACGGCCTCTCCCTCGACGAATACGCCCGCGTCCAGAAAATCCTCGGCCGCGATCCCAACATCACCGAGCTCGGCATTTTTTCCGTGATGTGGAGCGAGCACTGTTCCTACAAATCGAGCAAAGTCCACCTCAAGCGCCTGCCTACCAAGGGCCCGCAAGTCGTCCAGGGCCCGGGCGAAAATGCCGGAGTCGTGGACATCGGCAGCGGCTGGGTCGCCGCGTTCAAAATCGAATCGCACAACCATCCCAGCTTCGTTGAGCCCTTCCAGGGCGCCGCAACCGGCGTCGGCGGAATCCTCCGCGACATCTTCACCATGGGCGCGCGGCCCATCGCTGTTCTCGATTCGCTCCGCTTCGGCCCCATCACGGAGGGCCAGGGCGCCACGTCCGCGGAAGTCTCCCGCAACCGCCGCATCGTGGACGGCGTCGTTCGCGGCATCGGCTTCTACGGCAACTGCTTCGGCGTTCCCACCGTCGGTGGCGAGGTTGCCTTCGAGCCCTGTTACTCCGCCAATCCGCTCGTCAATGCGCTGGCTCTCGGCGTCGCCCGCCGCGACGAGCTCTTTTTCGCCCGCGCCCGCGGCGTCGACAACCCGGTCATTTACGTCGGCGCAAAAACGGGACGCGACGGCATCCACGGCGCCTCGCTCCTCGCCTCCGCCGAATTCACCGAGGAATCCCAGCAGAAACGGCCCAACGTTCAGGTCGGCGATCCCTTCCTCGAGAAACTTCTGCTGGAAGCCTGCCTCGAAGCCATGCACACCGGCGCTGTCGTCGCCATTCAAGACATGGGCGCCGCCGGCCTCACCTGCTCCACCTGCGAAATGGCCTCCCGCGGCTCCACGGGAATTGAAATTGATCTCGCTCTCGTGCCCCAGCGCGAAACCGGCATGTCACCCTACGAAATCATGCTCAGCGAGTCGCAGGAGCGCATGCTCCTCGTCGCCGAACGGGGCCGTGAAGAGGAAGTTCTCTGCGTCTTTCGCAAATGGGAGCTGGATGCGGTGGTCATCGGCCGTGTCACCTCCGGCGGCTTGCTCCGCGTGCTCGATCACGGCCGCCTTGTCGCGGAGATTCCCGCCCATCCGCTCGCGGAAGAAGGGCCCGTCTATTCCCGCCCGCTTGCCCCGCCCGCGAAGCCCTCTCGCGCGGAAACTCTGGTCGCCTTCGCGCCGCAAGGCACGAATCTCACCGAAAATTTCGCCAAGCTTCTCGCCGCGCCTGCCATCGCCTCCAAACGCTGGATCGTCCAGCAATACGACCATATGGTCCGCACCAACACCGTCGTCGCTCCCGGCGCCGGTGATGCCGCGCTCGTGCGCGTCAAGGATACCGGCCGCGGCCTGGCCCTCGCCGTGGATGGCAACGGCCGCTGGTGCCATCTCGAACCACGCTTGGGCGCCATGCACGCTGTGGCGGAAGCCGCGCGCAACGTCGCCTGCGTCGGCGCCCGCCCGCTCGCCGCCACCAACTGCCTCAACTTCGGCAATCCGGAAAAGCCCGAAATCATGTGGCAGTTCAGCGAAGTGATCGACGGCATGGGCGAAGCCTGCCGCGCGCTCGGCGTGCCCATCACCGGCGGCAACGTCAGCTTCTACAACGAAACCCTCGGCCACGCTATCTATCCCACGCCGGCCATCGGAGTCCTCGGCATTCTCGACGACGATTCGCACGCCCTCCACATGGGCTTCCGCGCTCCCGGCGACGCCATCCTTCTGCTCGACGGCGCTGGCGCAGCAGCGGCAGAAGCCGCCGCTCCCGCCGATTTGGAACGTGAGTTTTCATCCAGCGAGTACGCGCGCACGATTCGCTCCATCGTCGCGGGGACGCCGCCCGCCATCGATTTCGCGGCGGAAAAGCGCCTGATCGACTCGCTCACCGCTCTCGCCGTCATGGGACTGCTCCATTCCGCGCACGACCTGAGCGACGGCGGCCTGGCCGTGGCCCTCGCCGAATCCGGCTTCGCCTCCTTCTTCGCCACCGAATCCCTCGGCGCACACGTTGCGCTCCAAGGTACTGAGCCCGCCGAGTGGGCTCTGTTCGGCGAACGCGGCGCGCGCGCCGTGGTAACAGCGCCCCAAGCCGCCCTTGCCGCGGTCGAGCAAATTGCGGCACAATATCAGTTGGGCCTGCGCAAGCTCGGGACCGTCACTCAGGGGATCTTCCGCATCGAGTACAACGGCAGGGAAGTAGTTTCGTCTCCTGTCGCTCGACTGCGCGCTTCCTGGGCTGACTCCCTCGAGCAGGCGCTCGCAGCCCGCTGAGCCTCGGCTTGTACTCTTCCGTGCATCCGCGGGACGACCGCCTGCATGACCACTGCGGGGTCGTCGGCGTTTATGGTCATACCGAAGCCAGCAAGCTCACCTACTTGAGCCTCTACGCCCTCCAGCATCGCGGCCAGGAATCCGCCGGAATCACCTCCAGCGACGGGCAGGCTCTTTTCAGCTACCGCCGCATGGGGGTTGTCTCCGAGATCTTCACCGGCGACGTTCTCGCGCAGCTTCCCGGCGATTCCGCCATGGGCCACACTCGCTATTCCACGGCCGGCGACACCTCGCTCAACAATGCGCAGCCCATCGTCACCGACTGCAATCGCGGCAAGCTGGCCGTGGCCCACAACGGCAATCTGACCAACGCGAATGAACTCCGCCGCAAGCTGGAGCACAAAGGCTCGATCTTCCAGACCACCAGCGACACCGAGGTGATCGTCCATCTCGCCGCGCGCAGCCCGGCGCGTACTCTTCCCGGCGCCCTCGCCGACGCTCTGCACCAGGTGGAAGGCGCCTATTCCCTCGTGCTCCTCACGCGCGACGAGCTGTACGCCATCCGCGACCCGCGCGGCTTTCGTCCCCTCGCGCTCGGCCGCGTCGATGGCGCGTGGGTCGTGGCTTCCGAGACGTGCGCCTTCGATCTCATCGGCGCCGAGTACATCCGCGATGTCGAGCCCGGCGAGATGCTGCGCATCTCCCGCACCGGCCACGAATCCATCCATTTCACGCCCGAAAAGCCGCACCAGCACTGCATTTTTGAGCACGTCTATTTCTCCCGCCCCGATAGCCTCGTCTTCGGCCGCTCCGTGCAGCAGAGCCGCGAAAAGCTGGGAAGCTGGCTGGCTTGCGAGCATCCCGTGGAAGCGGATATGGTCGTTCCCGTTCCCGACTCCGGCGTTCCCGCGGCCATCGGCTTCTCGCACGAATCGGGCATCCCTTTCCAGATGGCGCTCATCCGTAATCATTACGTGGGACGCACCTTCATCGAGCCGCGGCAATCGATTCGCGACTTCGGCGTCAAGCTGAAGCTCAATCCCGTTCGCCGCCTGCTGGAAGGCAAGCGCGTCGTCCTCGTGGACGATTCCATCGTCCGCGGCACCACCAGCAGAAAAATCGTTCGCATGGTCCGCGAGGCCGGCGCCGTCGAAGTCCACGTGCGCATCAGTTGCCCGCCCACCGTTTCTCCCTGCTACTACGGTGTGGATACCCCCACGCGCGACGAGCTCATCGCCGCGAATCACTCGGTCGAGGAGATCCGCCAATACATCGGCGCCGATTCTCTCGGCTATTTGACTCTCGAGCACCTGCGCGACTCCGTCGAAGACACCGAAGGAAAGTTCTGCACGTCTTGTTATACGGGCGTGTATCCGACCGAACTCGTGCAACTGGAAGTGGCGACAGGCCGTGGCTGCCAGTAACACTCCGCCCACCCCGGAAGTCCTCGCCGCGCGCGAACGCATGCTGCGCGAGGTGCGCGGATGGCTCTGGGTCATTCTCGCCTTTCTGTTTATCCAGGGCACACTGGTCCAGGCCCGCGTGATTCCTTCCGAATCCATGGTCAAGACGCTGCTCATCGGCGACCATGTGCTCGTCAGCCGCTTCGGCTACGACGCCGAGGTTCCCTTTACCGGTCTGCACGCCACCCTCTGGCGCACCCCCCACCGCCAGCAGATGATCGTCTTTCACGCTCCCCTTCCCGGCCACCCCGATTTCGTCAAGCGCATCATTGGCATGCCCGGCGATGTCCTCGAGATTCGGGCCGGCATCGTGTGGATCAATGGCAAGCCCCTTCCTGAGCCCTATCTGGCCGACACGCCGGATGCCTGGGAGAACCGTAAGCCCATCACTGTTCCGGCCGACTCCTATTTCGTGATGGGCGACAACCGCAACAATTCCTACGACAGTCGCTTTTGGGGGTACGTGCCGCGCTCCGCAATTGTCGGCACGCCGCTGTTCATTTATCTGTCGCTCGACGCGCCCAGCGAGGCCTGGCAGCCCGGTCACATCCGCGAGCGGCTGAGCGCCTATGGATCGGCCCTGCTGCATCCCGGGCTGGTCCGCTGGCGGCGGCTCTTTGTGCCGTTTTAATCCCGGTCCAGGGTCCCGAATCGTCGGTAACCGGGGTCGGCATTCAAACTGCGGAGCCTCGACGTTCTCTCGCCGACCCTATGCGTTACGCAGACGCAGGCGTTGACATCTCCCGAGCCGATCGCGCCAAACAGCGCATCCGGCATCTCGCCGGCCGCACCTTCACCTCCGGCGTGCTCAACGACATTGGCGCGTTCGGCGCGCTCTATCAGCTCGACCGGAAGCGCTGGAAAGATCCAGTCCTCGTCGCCAGCGCCGATGGTGTCGGCACCAAGCTCAAGGTCGCCTTCGCCATGGGTGTGCACTCCACCGTCGGCGTCGATATCGTCAATCACTGCGTCAACGACGTCCTCACGCAGGGCGCCGAGCCGCTTTTCTTCCTCGACTATCTCGCATTGGGCAAGCTCGATCCTTCCGTCGTGGAACAGATCATCGAGGGAATGGCCGGCGCCTGTAAACATGCCGGCTGCGCGCTCATCGGCGGCGAGACCGCGGAGATGCCCGACTTCTACCCGCCGGGCGAGTACGACCTTGCCGGCTTCATTCTGGGCGCCGTGGAGCGCGATCGCATCCTCACTGGCTCCGCAGTGCGTGCCGGAGACGTGCTCCTCGCCCTTCCCTCGAGCGGCTTGCACACCAACGGCTATTCGCTCGTCCGGAAACTCGTTTTCGAAGTCGCCGGACTGAAGCTGGACACCTACGTCGCCGAACTGCAGAACAAACTGGGCGCGGAGCTGCTTCGTCCCCACCGCTGCTATCTGCCCGCCTTGCGGGAAATGCTCCGGCGCGGCTGGCTCTCTGCGCTCGCCCACATCACCGGCGGCGGGATCACCGGCAACCTGCCGCGCGTGCTCCCGCGCAACGTGCAGGCCCGCGTGGAGTTGGGTTCCTGGCCGGTCCTGCCCGTCTTCCGCTGGCTCGCCCAATTGGGCGAGATCGATCAGGCGGAAATGCTGCACACCTTCAATTTGGGTGTGGGAATGATTCTGGTTGTGCCGCCGAAAAACGTGCGCCAGGTGGAAGCCTATCTGAAGCGCCGCCGCGAGAAGTTTTTTGCCATCGGCCGCATCGAACCCGGGAAACCTGCCGTGGTGTACTCCGGCCAATTGCGCCTGTGAACGTGTAGCCCACAAGGGCAGCTGCTGCGGAGCGCCCGGCCGGCCGCGGATTCCGGCCTGGCCGGAATTCCACGTTCAACTCGCCGCTCTCACCGCGGGTTTTCCTGGCCTCCCGCTTTGGCCGAGCGCGCGATCACACTCAGCCCGCCCCGCGCTTCTCTTGCCGCAGAATCGGGAGTTTGTTCCGCCGGTGGCGGCGAGAATCGGGTGTGGAGTTTCGCCTCCAGCAGGCGCAGGCCTTCGATCAGCGCTTGCAGCTCGTCCAGCCGGCGCCGCACCGAGGTTTCCAGCGTGTGCTGCGCCTGCTCCGCCTCGCGGCGCTGCCGCGCTAGCTCGCCGTTTACTTTCTCGCTCAGCGAAGCGATCTGCTCGTGCAGATATTTTTCCGTTTGCCGCAGCGTGCGCTCCTCGCGCCGCGCCAGCCGCTGCATCTTGCTCCACACAAGCCAGAAACACACGCTGAGCGCCAGCAGGCCCGCAGACAGCAGCCCCAATAGCAGATCAGCAGGTGAGTGAAGAAAATCGGGCACCGCGTCTCCCCCAGCGCGGACACTCCCCAGAACGCAGGCCACGAGTGTAACGCAGGACGGACCTGGGGCGGCTCTTTCTTTTTCTACTCGGAACCTTCGGCGTAGGCCGGTCGCCTTGCCGCCGCGCGCCGCGGCAATTCCCGCGCCAGCTTCCGCAGCCAGCGCAGCTCCGTCTGGAATTGCGCGATGGCCAGGCTCACCGCCCACACCGCCTCGTGATAGGGATGTCCCACCTCGGTAAAGATTCCGCGAAGCACCTCACGCTCGCGCGCGAGCTCCGCGGAGAGGAATCGCTGCCTGCGCCGCACCTGGCGCATCACCGCTCGCGGCCTGGCCTGCCAGGAGAGCGCGAGCCAGGTGATGAACTCCGGGCGGTCGCGCCCCGTCGTCCACGACTCGCGTTCCAGCGCAACCGCCAGCGCGCGCCGGCCGCTCTCCGTCGTCTCAAAGACGTGCCGGTCCGGCCCTGCCCGCCGGGGCGGGCCGGCCGCGGGTTCGCCAGGTTCCACCGCGCGCAGCAGCCGCCATCGCGCCAGCTTTTCGAGCGAGTAGTACACCTGCGGACGCGAAATTCCCGCCCAGTCGCGCACCTCGCGGCGCTCGAGTTCCGCGTTCGCCTGATACCCGTGCATCGGTTTTTCCGCCAGCAGGCTCAGCAGCACCAGGTCCGGCGTGGTCAGTCTGCGCTTCTCCGCACCGTTTTCGTAGGGGGACGACATGTCGTGCCCCTCCTAGCCTCGCGTCATCCGTCTGCCGCCATCCGCGCTCTTCCTCTTCCGGCTCCAATACCACCACTGCCGCTGTGCCGCGGGCAGCCGGGGATTGCGAGCCTGCGCCACCGCCGCGCAAAACGTGTCGAAAACGCACAAGTCCTGCGCCTCACCGGTGATCCGGCACAACTGCTCGTAGAGAGTTTGCGGATTGCGCCGCGCCAGCGCCGCAACGCTGCGGACTCCGAGCCGCTCGAAATCACGAAGCATGGCCGGCCCGATCGAAACCAGGTCCCCAAGAAGCCGTTTGTCAGCCATCGAAGATTCTCCTTGCTGCGGGAATTCGTGTCTGCTACGATTCACTAGTCTAATTGAGACTACTGCGCCAGTCAAGGAAGAAACCGATGGTCAAAAAAATCACGCCGGTGCTGTTCGTCTCGGAAATCGAGCCTTGCCTCAGATTCTGGACCGGGAGGTTCGGCTTCCAGAAAACCGTCGAGGTCCCGGAAGGCGATAAGCTCGCCTTCGTCATTCTGGTCAAGGGTGGCGTCGAGCTGATGTACCAGTCCTACGCCAGCGCGGAGAAAGACGTGCCGGCCATGGGCCCCATCGTGCGCAAAGGCCCCACCTTCCTCTACGTCGAGGTCGAAAACCTCGACGCTATCAAGCCGGCCATCCAGGGCGCCGAAGTGGTCATGCCCGAGCGCAACACGTTTTACGGCGCGCGGGAAATCGGAATCAAGGACCCGGGCGGCCATTACATCACGTTTGCGCAGCTCCCGCCCGCTCCGTAGGGGCACGTCCCGAAGCTTTGGGATGTCGTGCCCCAGCCACCCGGGCGTGAGCCGGTCGCTCATGTCTTACGCCTCTCGCTCCCTTGTGCTAACTTGCTCGCCTCATGACTCGGCGCATCGGCGTTCTTCTCTCCGGCCGCGGCTCGAACTTCGAGGCGCTGGCGGAGAGCTGCGCCGCGGGTCGCATTCCCGATGCGGAGATCGCGCTGGTGGTGAGCAATCGCGAGGGTGCCCCCGGAATCGACCGCGCGCGCGCCCGCGGAATTCCCACGCGCGTGATTCCCTCGAAAGGCCTGGAGCGTGAAACGTACGACCGGCAGGTGGCCGCGGCGCTCGACGAGGCTCGCGTCGAGCTGGTTTGCCTGGCGGGCTACATGCGTCTGCTCTCGCCGTTTTTTGTGGCGCGGTTTTCCGGGCGCATCCTCAACATTCACCCCTCGCTCCTGCCCGCGTTTCCCGGCCTGGAGGCGCAGCGCCAGGCGCTCGAACACGGAGTCAAATGGAGCGGGTGCACCGTGCATTTTGTGGACGAAAATCTGGACGCTGGCCCCATCATTTTGCAGGCCGCGGTGGCCGTGCGCGACGACGATACGGTGGAGACGCTCTCCGCGCGCATCTTGGCGGAGGAGCACCGCATTTACACGGAGGCCGTGCGCATGGTGCTCGAAGGAAGCTACCGGATCGCCGGCCGCCGCGTGCTCAGCGCCGCGGCAGGACGCTGAATCGCTATGACGCAAGCCTTCCAGCCCGTTGACGCCCAGCTCGAATACATCGGCAAGGGCGTGGCGGAAATCATTCCCGAGACCGAATTGCGCGAGAAGCTCGAAACCTCGCGGAAATCCGGCAAGCCCCTGCGCGTTTATCTCGGCGTGGACCCCACCGCGCCCGATATCCACCTGGGCCACACCGTGGTGCTTCGCAAACTGAAGCATTTCCAGGACCTCGGCCACACCGCGATTTTCCTGATCGGCGATTTTTCCGCCATGATTGGCGACCCTACCGGACAGTCCGAGACGCGTCCTCCCCTCTCGCGGGAAGAGGTGGATGCGAACTCGAAAACGTATCTGGCCCAGGTGTTCAAAATCCTCGACCAACAGAAAACGGAAGTCCGCTACAACAGCGAATGGCTCGACAAGCAGTCGAGCTACGACATCGTGCGCCTCTGCGGCCGCTACCGGCTGGCGCGCATGCTGGAACGCGAGGATTTTCGTTCGCGGCTGGAAAAGGGCCAGCCGATTTCGGTTCACGAGCTGCTCTATCCGCTGCTCACGGCCCTCGATGCCGTGAACCTGAAGACCGACGTCGAGCTGGGCGCCACGGAGCAGAAATTCAACCTGCTGGTGCATCGCGAAATCCAGCGCGAGTACGGCCTGCCGGGGGAAGTGGCGCTCACCATGCCCATCCTCGTCGGGCTCGACGGCCAGCGCAAAATGTCGAAAAGCCTGGGCAATTACGTGGGCATCACCGAGCCGCCCGACGCGATGTTCGGGAAGCTCATGTCCATTTCCGACGAGCTGATGTGGTCCTACTACGATCTGCTCACCGACGTGCCCGTCGCTGAGCTTCTCGCCCTGCGTGCCGCTGTCGAGCGCGGCGTCAGGCATCCCATGGAAGTAAAAATGGAATTAGCGGCACGCATCGTCGCTGATTTTCACGGGGCAAAGGCCGCCGCGCAGGCAGCCGAACAATTTCAGCGCGTCTTCCGCGACCGTGCGGCCCCGGCGGAGATGCCCGAGATTCGCCTCTTCCGGCGGAACGGCTCTCTGGAGCATGCTGAAGGAGTCATCGGCACGCTCACTCCGAAGTGGTGCCAGTTGCTGGCCTATTTGCGCCAGAGCGAATCGGTGGCCGTAGCCACTCGCCTCATCGAACAGGGCGGCTTCGAAGTCAACAACCGGCTCGTCGACGATCCAGCCGCACGCTTCGACGGTTCCGCTCCCGGCTCCTACGACCTGCGCCTCGGCAAAAAGAAGTACCTCCGCCTCATCGTCGAGTAGCGTCGTTTTGTACCGCCGGCTTCCAGCCGGCGTCCGTCAGAGAGGAGCGCCGCCATCTTGGCGGCGTCTTGTCTCTTCCTTCCTGACCACCCTCCTCGTCGTCCCCCTCTTCTTTTCCTTCCCCTCCCCCCCTGCTATCGTTCTTTCCTTCATGGGCTCCCTTCATCTCGACGTTCACATCGCCGCCCCGCGCGACCGCGTCTTCGTCTTCTTCGTTCCTCAGCGCATGCCGCTCTGGTACGCCCCCGAAATGGAAACGTGCTTTGAAATTTCCGGCGGCGAATCCGATTTCCGCGTCGGGCAAAAGGTGAAGATCACCGGCCATCTGGGCAAACGCGAGGTCTCTCTCGTTGCCGTAGTCCAGCGTTACGACTGGCTGTGCGCTCTCGAATGGGAATTTCAGGATGCTTACGGCGTGCGCGG
>JASHRU010000357.1 GCA_030037225.1 Candidatus Acidiferrales bacterium
GATTCGGGCGGTTTTCATTATAGGAACGGCGCCTACCGCCTTCGTGCTCCACTGCGGAACGCCTGCTGAGACGGTTCACTTCGAGCTCAAGCCAGGGAGCTGAATTTGCGATTGGCGGCCCATTCCCCGGTCTGCTAGACGCCCAGATCCGGCACCGCCCGCGTTGCATCATTGAACCGGTTCGTGAAATTCGCCAGGCAAACCACCATGGTTAGCTCGACGATTTGCCCATCATCGTAAAATTTGCGCAATTCCTCGATCGATCCCGCGCGGATCGCCGCCGCCCCTCGCGTCACCCGCTCGGCATACAACATTGTCGCCTTCTCCTTCTCGTCGAAGAGCGGGCTGCGGCCATAAAATTCCATCCCCTGAATTTGCTCCGCGGTGATCCCAATCCGCTTCGCCGAAGCGATGTGCGCCCGCGTTCAATACTCGCACCCGTTCACCATCGAGGTCTTCAGATAAGCCAACTCCTTGTAGCGGGCCTCGATTGTTCCCCCCTGCATCACCGCTCCGAAAAACGGCAAGAACGTGGCCAGTGCATCCGGCCGGTACGCCATCAAAGCGAAAATGTTCGGTATCTTTCCGAATTTCTGCTTCAGGCTGTCGTAAACCGCATGGACCCCCTCGCTGGCCGCTTCTTTCGTTAATGGTGCGATCGTGCTCATTTCAGCCCCCTTCTCCTCACGCTCGTTCGGGCGTCCGCGCCGGGATACTCCTGCGCGAGGCGCCCAACTGCGGTTCCCGTCAACCCGGCTATGGATTCGTCAGCTGCGGCGAATACGACGCCTCGCGGATTTCCAAATACGCTTTCGACCACTTCTCGTGGATCGGGTTCTCCGCGTATCCGTTCGCGGCGTCCCGGCTCGCAAACTCAATCGCGAACGCCGTATCGTAGTCCCGCGGCTGCATGCGGTCCGTCTTCAGCCAGATCGTTTTGACTCCGGGGATCTGGCCCGCCATTTCTTTCACGCCGTCAATCGCCTTCTGCTTGTCCGCATCGGACACGCCTTTCTTCCATTTGATCAGCGACACTTGCAGCACCGTTTTCGGCTGCGCGAACGAATTCTTGGCTTGTCCGGCCGCAAACCCCGCGCCGAAAATCACCGCCGCTACCGCACCCGCGACTACCATTCGATTTCTCATTTCGTCCCCCAGTTTTCTCGACAGTGCAGGAATTCGCATTCTTACACCGGCTCCGCAGCAAACACCGTGTTTACCAGGAGCGTGTCCATATACTCGGTCACCTCCTTCAGCCGGCCATCCGCTACACGAAACACAAAGCAGTACGTATTGTTGTACGGCACTCCGCTCTTCGTCTTGTTGTCCCCTCGTGCTTCCACCACCACGAACTCTCCATCGGCGATGAAACGCTGCGGGATTGTCTTCAGCCTCCCCTCGATTCTCGCCCGCAGCGAGCCGAACAAATCCGTCAGTACCGCCTTCTTTCCGTCATAGGCCCTGGACCATGCGGTCGTTCCAGTGACTGTCCAGCGAAAGTCGTCCGCCATGTTCGCCACAAGCGGCTCTGAATTTCCTTTCGCCAGTTCCGCAAAAATTTGCTGCAGCAGTTGTTTGTTCTCGCTGGCGCCCATGCGTCCCCTATCTTTGCGTTTTGCCCGGACGGATCAGATCGAACCGGTCCGTCGTCCTCGCATACGTGTTCCCGCCCATGCGCCCAAACGGGCGCAGCTTGTCCGGATCAATCCGGAAATTCTCGATCAACGCGTCGTCCACGTGGAATCGCAGCACCTCGCCCAGCACGATACTCCCGCCCAGCGGTTTGGGGCTCACGTGCACCACCTGCACCAGCCGGCACTCCATGTTGATGTGCGATTCCGCCACGCGTGCCGGCTTCACCAGGTCGCTTGCCACCGGCGTCAGCCCGCTCAGCTGAAACTCGTCCACCTCCGGCGAAAATTCCTCCGAGCACATGTTCATTTTCTGCGCGAACTCCTCCGAGACCACATTCACCACGAATTCCCGGGTCGCCTCGATGTTGTTCAGCGTGTCCTTGCGCCCGCCATCGGCAGCACGCCGCATCGGCGAAAAGGCAATCACCGGTGGATTCGCGCTCACTCCCGTGAAAAAGCTGAACGGCGCCAGATTCCGCACCCCGTCCGCCGACAGTGTGGAAACAAAAGCGATCGGCCGTGGCACAATCGCCCCGATCATCAGCTTGTAAACGTTTAGCGGCTCTGCCGTCGCGGGATCAACGACCATTCTCGCCCACGGCCACGGGCTCGTACTTCGCTCCGCTCCAGCTTTTCCAATAGTCCTTCCATTCGCACCGTTCGCCCGCCGCCAGCACGTGGATCGGGTTCAGCCCGTCCAGCATCACGGCCGATTCATCCGTGTGCGTCTTCATTTTCTGGTTCGCCAGCGCCTTTGGATGCGGCCCGTGATGGATTCCCCGCGGGTGCAGCGTGGCCATTCCCGCTTTGATGTTGTCTTTCGAAAAGAAATCGCCGTCATGGTAGAAAATAAATTCGTCGTAGTCCGTATTCCGGTGGAAGAACGGCACGCGCAGCGCCTCCGGATCCTGCTCCAACGGCCTCGGCAAGAAGCTGCACACCACCGCCCCTTGCGTCAGGAACGTCGTGTGCGCGCTCGGCGGCAGGTGCGCCCGGTGGCTCATGATCGGCCGGATGTCGCGCAGATTGATCTTCCACACGGTCAGGTCGCCCTTCCATCCCACCACGTCGAGCGGATTGAACGGGTAGAAGAGCTTCGAATACTCGTTCTCCACTTTGATGCGCACTTCCCACTCCCGCCCGTCCTCCGGATTTGGCTTCGGCTCCGGCGTGTAGATCACCGCCGGATCGTAGAGCGCGTGCTGCCCGATCAATCCCTTGTCGGGCTGCTCGAACTCCGTCTTGGACTGGATGATCAGGAAAAAGTTGTCGCGCGTCTCCGGCACCACGCGGTAGGTGACCGCGCGCGGAATATTGATGTAGTCGCCCTTCTCAAACGGCACCGGCCCGAAATCCGTCTCGATCACTCCCTGGCCGCGGTGAACGAAATAGAGCTCATCCCCGTCCGCATTCCGGAAGTAGAACGGCATCGGCGCGGACCGCCGCGAGACCATCAGCTCCACGTCGTTGTTTCCCAGGAACGCGTCGGGAGCTCCCTGTGGGTCCTTAAAGTCCGCCGGCTCCAGAAGATTCAGGTCGAAGCAGTGCGGCCGCAGTTTTCCCTCGAACCGCACCCAGCCCGTCGGCGGATGCGTGTGATAGAGGTGCGCCGATTTCCCATAGAAGCCTTTTCGCCCGTGCTCCTCTTCATACGTTCCTTGCGGCAGCCCCACGTGCGCCTGCGTCGTCGTCTTCCCTTTTTTCAACGGGTACATGAACGCCTCCCAGTCCTTTCTCTGGCTCCCTGCCTCTCTACTTCCGGACCACGCGGTTTCTCAACACCCCAATCTTTTCAATCTCTAATTCCATCACATCCCCCGGCTGCACCCACCGGTCCAGTTCCAATCCGCATCCCGTCCCCACCGTGCCCGACCCAATCACATCGCCGGGAAACACCGTATCGTCCATAGTCAAAAATTCGATCATCTGCTCGAACTTCCAGTAAATCGTTCCGGAGTTGCCCCGGGACCATTCCTCC
>JASHRU010000358.1 GCA_030037225.1 Candidatus Acidiferrales bacterium
TTCGTCCCGCCGAACGCAGCACCTGCATCACGTCTGGCCGCGACGCGCGCAGCGCCGGTAGCATGCCGAATAGCCCCGCGGCCGCCAGCCCCGCCAGCGCCGAGAACACCACCACTTGCGGGTCAATCGCCACCGTATCGAGCCGAGGCAAGTCCGCCGGCGCGATTGCCAGCAGCTCGCGAATTCCTACCCATGCCAGCCCCAGTCCCAGCAGGGTTCCGCAGCCAGCCAGCAGGAGCGCCTCCGCCATCATCTGCCGCATCAGCCGCCATCGGCTGCCCCCCAGCGCCGTGCGCACGGCCAGTTCGCGCTCTTTGAGCGACGACCGCACCAGCACCAGATTCGCCACGTTGGCGCATGCAATCAGCAGCAGAAAAATCACTGCGCCCATCAACGCCAGGATCGCAGGGCGCACCTCGGCCACCAGGTACCCCTTCATCGGCTCCACGCGGATGGCGTAGCCCGCGGTTTTGAATATGGGATCGGCTTTCAACGCTTTGTCGGCCGTTGCCTCCGCTTCCGCCTGTGCTTGCTGAATCGTCACACCCGGCTTCAGCCTTCCGATTACCTGCCAGGCCACGCCTTTGCGGTTGGCCTCGTCGTAGCCGATGCGCCCAGCCACCCAAATCTGCGGCGAACTTTGCAGGGCCAGGCTTGGCGGCGCCAGAAGCGTGAACCCCGGCTCCAGAACCCCCACAATCTGCGGGGAAGGTCCGCCCGTGGTTCGAATCACGCTCCCAACCACGTCATTGCTCCCGCCGTAGCGGCGCTGCCAGTACTCGTAGCTCAGAATCGCCATCTGCGGAAGCCGCGGCGGAGCGGGCGCGGCCCCCGCTGCGCCTCCCGGAGGCGGGGGCGGTTGCGGCACGCCGTCGGAGTCCTGGAAATCCCGGCCGCGCACCACCTTTGCGCCCAGCAGGGGGAAAAAATTGGTCGAAACCACCGCAGTCTGAATCTGTTCCGGCGTGCCGTCGTCGCGGGTCACTAACTGGGGAAACGTAAACACCGCGCCGTAGCCTTCGGCCGTGCTCTTTGCTCCGTCGCGGAGATCGATGTAATTCGCGTTGGAAAATGGGAAGTCACGGACGTTTCGTTTCTTCATATCCGTGCAGGCGAAGACCAGCCGTTGCGCGTTCTTATAGGGCAGCGCGCGAAGCAGCACCGCGTTCGTCACGCTGAATATTGCCGTGCTTGCGCCAATCCCCAGCCCGATGGTAATGATCGCCGTCGCGGCAAACAGCGGACTCTTTCGCAGACCCCTCGTGGCAATTACGAAATCTCGCATCGGCGTCTCCCCGCGGAGCGGTTCGTTAGTTCGTGCTCCGGCGCACCGGTCCACCTGAAATTGTCCGGCGCTCGTTCCTATAGACGCATTTCTATGTAAATTAGGTACCCAGCCAGTGCGAGGCCGAATAGGGCGGTCAGCACAGCCACCACATCAACGACGAATCCCGCCGGCTCAAATCTTCCCGCTTCCAGCATCGCGCGTGTCCGCCGGTAGCGCGCCAGTCCCGCCAGCGTCAGCGCAACTCCCGCCAGCATGGCCGCCGTGCCGAACCACACCGAAAATCCGCCACCCGCTACCCTGCGGCCCTGGTACTCGAGGAATTGCCGCACCGCAATCGCGAAACGTCCGATTGCAAATCCGAACACCACAATCGCCAGCCCGGTCCGCAGCCAGGCGAGGAATGTCCGTTCATTCGCCAGGTGATCGCGCGCTCGATTCGGGTTCTCGGGGCTCGCCTCGCCCTGCTCGCTCCGTGTGGGTTGAGTCATCAGACCGTAGTGGGCTAACTTCCGTCTGGTTTCAACAGGAAGATAAAAAATACAATCACGGCAGAAAAAATAAGGCCGAGCCACCACAGATGGAGCGGAACCGGAATGACGACAAAAACGAGAATGAGCCACTCCCACCAGGACCAAGATTCGTTCGTTTTCCAGGGTTCCACTTTTCAATCACCCCGGCTCGGCTATTTCACAGCCTCTTCCAACAGCGGGGTAACCGCAGCCAGGTTCTTCACCAGGGCGTCCGGGATGTTGTGCCGGCTTTTTAGGTACTCAGCCGAATTATAGGAGAGCCACACCTTTCCATTCGCGTCCTGCCAGACAAGCGCTTTGAGCGGCAGGTCGATTGCCACGGTCGGCGCCGCCACCATCACCGGTGTCCCGCCCTTCGGGCTGCCGAAAATCAGCAGTTGCGTGGGATTCATTTTCAACCCCACCTTTTCCGCTTCTCCGCTGTGGTCCACTCGCGCGAAGACCGTCACCCCGCGAGCTTTCAGTATGGACTCTACCCGTTCGAGCGTTTCGGGCACCGAGCGCGGGCTCGCCAGATGCACCATTCCATTGTCGGGCAGCGCCGCCATTGCCTCCCCCCGTCCGCCGCCTCTTATGCGCCCGCTGCTTTTCCCTGGAATGCGGGGGCGAACACGTTTGTGGCGAACCAATCGAGCCCCGTCGGCGTTGTGTTTTCCGGCCCGCGCGTTTCGAGCGCCTTCGCGTACCCTGAATTAAATGAATCGGCCATCTCTAAAATCAGGTCCACCATGTTGGCCGAAATTCCCATCGCCACCATCGCCGGCTTCAGCATCATCGCCGGCGCGTGGGTGTAGGAAAGTCCCGGTTTGCCGATCGCCGCCCCAACAATGGCCGCGGCCTCTTTCATCGTCACGTCGCGCGGGCCCAGCAGTTCGCGCGTCTGCTTCCCCGTAAACTTCAATGCCTCGAGCGCGCCCGCCGCGTATTCGCCGATGTCGCGTGTGGCGATCATTGGCAGCGCCACGTCGCCCTTCAGCGGGCCCGCCATCATGCCCATGGATTTAATCACGCCGATTTGCGGCAGCAGATTTTCCATAAAGTAGCCGGGGCGCAGGAAGAGCGCGTTCAGTCCGGAAATCGCTTTCAACTTCTCTTCGAAAACGTGCAGCCCAACGATTGGCCCCGTCTTCGCGGGTTTATCGGCGCCAAAGCTCGAAAGCAGCACCACGTGCGATACGCCCGCCTTTGCGATTGCCGCCGCCAGCGCATCCGAAGTCCGGTCTTGCTGCGCGCGGTAGTCAGTCGTCTTCATATCCGGCGGGATCATCGCGTACACGGCGCGCGCGCCCGTAAACGCCCGCGTCATCGCTGCGGCGTCCTCCACCGAGCCCGCAAACGCCTCCGCGCCCTTCGCCACGAGTCCCTGCAATCGTTCGGCGGTGCGGCCCACCACGCGCACCTTCTGGCCCGCCGCCAGCAGCTTTTCCGCGACTATTTTGCCCGTATTTCCCGTCGCTCCTGTGATTACGTACATGTTGGAATCCTCCACAGGTTCAGATGCGGGTTCTTAGCGATGGTGACGCGCCGGTCGCACGGTGATCCACGGTCAGTCCTGAGCCTTGGGGGATTCTATACGTGATTTTGCGCGTTTTCGCCGGTGGAACTGGAACGTGTGCGCGGTTCGGCTGCGTCGCGGGACCGTCGCTACTCCTTCATTGGAATTTTCACGCCGCGCTGCGCCGCAAATGTGCGCGCATCGTCGTAGCCCGCATCCGCATGCCGCGCCACGCCGATGCCCGGGTCGTTCGTTAGCACGCGTTCGATTCGCGCCGCCATCTCTTTCGTTCCGTCCGCCACGGTCACCTGACCGGCGTGCAGCGAATAGCCAATCCCCACTCCGCCGCCATTGTGAATCGAAACCCACGTCGCGCCGCTCGCCGTGTTCAGCATCGCGTTCAGCAGCGGCCAATCTGCAATCGCGTCCGAGCCGTCCTTCATCTTTTCCGTTTCGCGGTAGGGCGAGGCCACCGACCCGCAGTCCAGATGGTCGCGTCCCATCACCACCGGCGCCTTCAATTCGCCGCGCGCCACCAGATCGTTCAGCGCCAGTCCGAATTTGTCGCGCTCGCCGTATCCCAGCCAGCAGATGCGCGACGGCAGCCCCTGGAATTTCACTCGTTTCTGCGCGAGGCGAATCCAACGCGCGAGCGATTCCTCGTGCGGGAAAAGCTGCAGCACCAGTTCGTCCGTGCGGTGAATGTCCGACGCCTCGCCCGAAAGCGCAGCCCAACGGAACGGCCCGCGACCCTCGCAGAACAGCGGACGGATATACGCCGGCACGAATCCCGGAAACGCGTACGCATCCTTCACGCCCTGCTCGTAGGCCATCGTGCGGATATTGTTCCCGTAATCAAACGTCGCCGCGCCCAGCTTCATCAGGTCGAGCATTCCCTCCACGTGCACCGCAATCGAAGCCAGCGCGCGCCGGCGGTATTCCGCCGCATCGCGCCGGCGCAGCTCCGCGGCCTGCTCCACGTCGAGTCCCTGCGGGATGTAGCCGCCCACAGGATCGTGCGCGCTCGTCTGGTCGGTCAGCAGGTCGGGCACCACGCCGCGCCGCGCCAGTTCCGGCACCACGTCGGCGCAATTGCCCGCCAGTCCCACCGACGCTGGCGCGCGTTTGCGCACCGCGTTTTTCAGGATGCGCAGCGCCTCGTCCAGATCGTTCACCATCACGTCGCAATAGCCCGATTTCACGCGCCGTTTGATCCGCTCCGGGTCCACGTCGATGCCCAGAAACGCCGCGCCGTTCATCGTCGCCGCCAGCGGCTGCGCTCCGCCCATTCCGCCCATTCCGCCGGTCACCACGAGCCGCCCGGCCAGGTCGCCGCCAAAGTGTTTTCGTCCCGCCGCGGCAAATGTCTCGTACGTGCCCTGCAAGATTCCTTGCGTGCCGATGTAAATCCAGCTTCCCGCCGTCATCTGGCCGTACATCGTCAGTCCGGCTCGCTCCAGCTCGCCGAAATGCTGCCAATCGCTCCAATGGCCCACCAGGTTTGCGTTGGCGATCAACACGCGAGGCGCCCAGGGATGCGTCCGGAAAACCGCCACGGGTTTTCCCGATTGCACCAGCAGCGTCTCGTCGTTCTCCAGCCCGTGGAGCGAGTTCACAATCGCTTCGTAGCACGCCCAATTCCGCGCCGCTTTTCCCGTCCCGCCGTAAACCACCAGGTCGTCCGGCCGTTCCGCCACTTCCGGGTCGAGGTTGTTCATCAACATGCGCAGCGCCGCTTCCTGCTGCCAACCCTTGCAGGATATTGCTCCGCCGCGCGGCGCCCGTATCGCCGTATGTGCCGGTGTGCCGATCAGTGTGGTCATGGGAGGTACTCCACTAGCCTCAGTGTACCGCAGCGCCCGCGCCTCGTACCATTCGCCTCCCCACAGGACGGTCCACGTCGAGGCATCCGCCGTGGCGGATCCTGCTCTTGTAGCCCAGTCCGCGCCCTCGGTCGGAGGAATGCGTCTCGCGCCAGGAAGGTGCAGGACGGGCCCGGAGGCTCGGGTAGCCCTTGAGGCCATGCTGCGGACGATAGGGCTGTTGTCCCCGGCGCACATTCGCTCTAGGGGATGCCCTGACCACCGCCGCGCAGTGCAACCGGGGTTTGCCGTCTATTTCCGCTTTTTCCCCCTCCGCGCTACAGTGAATTCGTGAGCGACTATCTTCCACTCCCGCAGCGCCTGCTCGAATCCCTCGCTGCGCATGACTCCGACCGCGCTCTCCTCTACCGCACCGACGCCGGTTGGCAGCCCATCTCCTCCCGGGAATTTCTCCGCCGTATCGCCTGCCTTTCCGCCACGCTCGCGCACATGGGAGTTCAGCCCGGCGACCGCGTCGGCCTCTTCGCTCCCAACTCCCCCGAATGGCACATCGCGGATTTCGCCATCACCGGTCTCGGCGCCGCAGTGGTCCCCATCTATTTCCACGAATCCGCAGAACGCATGGCCTATATCCTCAACGATTCGGCCGCCAAGGTGCTGTTCGTTGCCGGCGACGATCAGGCCCGCCAGGTCGGCGCGCTGCACGGCCGCCTCAAAACCGTCGAACGCGTCATCCTCGCGCCGCTCGGCGGCAAGCCCGGCGACCATTCTTGCTGCACCTACGGCGACCCGCTCTGGTTCGACTCCGTCGTCGGTGCCTGCGGCGACTCGGAAATCGCCGAATACCGCCGCCGCGCCGCGCAGGTGACCCTCGACCAGCTCGCCACCATCATCTATACCTCCGGCACCACCGGCGAGCCCAAGGGCGTGATGCTCACGCACCGAAACCTCAGCTCCAATGCCAACGACGCCTGCCCCAAAGTGGATTTCCGCCCCGGCGAATTCGGCCTCAGCTTTCTCCCTCTCGCTCACATCTACGAACGCACCGTGGACTACATGTACCTGTTCGAAGGCATGGCCATCGCCTACGTGGAAAAAATGGAGGATGTTCCGCGCGCCCTCCTCGAAGTCCAGCCCTCTATTGCCGCCGCCGTCCCGCGATTTTTCGAGAAGCTCTATGCCAACATTATCGAGCGCGGCCACGCCGCCTCCGGCTTCCGCCGCAAGGTCTTCGATTGGGCCATGGCCACCGCACTTCGCGCCGCGCCCTGGAAAGCCCACGGCAAGTCTGCGGGGCCCGGATTGCGCCTCGCCTGGGCTGTGGCAGACGGCCTGGTTTACAAGCGGTTTCGCGCCGGAGTCGGCGGACGCATCCGCTCGTTCATTTCCGGCGGCGGCCCGCTCTCCAACGACCTTGCCGGATTTTTCTGGAGCGTCGGTATTCCGGTGTATCAGGGCTACGGCCTCACCGAAACCGCGCCCATTGTCTCCACCAACTGGCCGGCCGCCTGCAAGAACAGCACCAGCGGCAAGCCCATTCCTCACGTCGAAGTGCGAATTGCCGAGGACGGCGAAATCGAAGTTCGCGGCCCTTCCGTCATGGTCGGCTATTACAACCGGCCGGACGAGACTCGTGAAGCCTTCACCCCCGACGGCTGGTTCCGCACCGGCGACATCGGCCGCATCGACGCCGACGGTTATCTCGTGATCACCGACCGCAAGAAAGACCTCCTCAAAACCGCCGGCGGCAAATTCGTCGCTCCCCAGCCCATCGAAAATCGCTTCAAGACCTCGCCCTTCATCGCCAACGCCCTGGTCGTCGGCGACCGCCGCAAGTTCGTCTCCGCGCTCATCGTTCCCAATCTCTCCACGCTGGAAGCCGAGGCGCGCAAAACGGGCATTCCGTTTTCGAGTCCCGCCGAGCTGGTCGCCAGCCCCTGGAGCCACGGCCTCATCGAAGCTGAGATCAATCGCCTCTCCGCCGACATGGCGCAGTACGAAAAAATCAAGAAATTCGCTCTTCTCCCCGAGGATTTTTCGTTCGCCAGCGGCGAGGTCACCTATACCCTCAAACTCCGCCGCCGCATCATCGAGCAGCGCTATCGCGAAACCATCGACAGACTCTACGACGGCGCTTCCGATCCTCATTGATCGCCAACGCATGCATCCCGTAGAGGCGCCGTCCGTCGCGGCGGGCTGCGCCCTCCTTGGTATTTCCTCAATTTCGCGCCCGTTCGCTGAACGCGCTAGAATACCCGCGGGAGTACACTTATGAACGACTCTCTCGTGATTGCCGGCCGCGAATTTCAGTCGCGGCTCATTGTCGGCACGGGCAAATACCGCAGCTTTCAGGAAATGGCCCGCGCCCATGCCGCTTCCGGCGCGGAGATGGTCACTGTGGCGGTCCGCCGCGTCAACCTCTCCGACCGTTCCAAGGAATCGCTGCTCGATTACATCGACCGCGAAAAAATCTTCATCCTGCCCAATACGGCCGCCTGCTACAACGCCGAGGAGGCCCTTCGCACCGCGCGCCTGGGCCGCGAAGCCGGCCTTTCGAACTGGGTGAAGCTCGAAGTAATCGGCGACCAGCAGACGCTGTTTCCCGACACCGAACAACTGCTCGCGGCCACGCGCGTCCTCGTCAAAGAAGGCTTCGTCGTCCTGCCTTATACGAACGACGACCTCGTTGTGGCCCGCAAGCTGATTGATGCCGGCGCCGCGGCCGTCATGCCGCTCGCCGCTCCCATCGGTTCCGGCCTCGGCGTTCAGAACGAAACGGCTCTGCGCATTCTCCGCGAACGCATCACCGAGGTGCCCATGATCGTGGACGCCGGCGTCGGCACCGCCTCCGATGCCTCGCTGGCCTTGGAACTCGGCGCCGACGGCGTGCTGATGAATACCGCTATCGCGGAAGCGCAGGACGCGGTGATGATGGCGGAAGCAATGCGCGACGCGGTCGTCGCCGGTCGCAAAGCGTTCCTCGCCGGCCGCATGGCGAAACGCCTCTACGCGTCGGCCTCCAGCCCCATGGCCGGCGTCGTCCGATAGAAAGCGAGCCTCCAGCCGCGCTTTGTTTAGGGGGGTCGGAGCTTCAGCTCCGACATGCTTACTCCCGAAAAGGAAGCAGGGGCTTCAGCCCCTGAAGCGGCTGGTCACGTCCTACCTCACCGTCGGGAACAGCGCATACCACAGCGTATTCACTCCCGCATGGACCAGCGCGGACGCGAAAATCGACCGGGTTTTCCGCCACGCCGAACCGTAGGCAACGCCCGCAAACGTGGCCAGCAGCGCATACCGCCAATTCGGGAACCCGCCGTTGTTCAAATGCGCCAGCCCGAAGATCACCGACGCCACCGCCAGCCCCGCCACTTCGCTCCGCAGCGATTTCGAGAGCAAATTCTGGATCAACCCGCGAAACAAAAACTCCTCCGGCCATGCGTTGAACACCAGAATCCCCAGCGCCACGAGCGGCAGCGCCCGTGCCCGCTCCCACGTCGGCGCAAAGCGTATGAAACCGATCCACTGCCCCACCACAATCGCGAAGATCGCGAACCACGCGAGATTCCCCAGCACCGCAAAGCCCCACCCACGTCCCCACGCCACCCGGTAGCCGATTCCATCCAGTCGCCGAATCAGCAGAAACGCAACGAGCCCCACGCTGATGGCATACGCCGCCCAAAGCGGATGCGAAAGCCCGCGCGCGGGGAAGGGAAATGCCGTCTGCAACACGTGCACTTCCGCCGGCAGCCAGATGCACAGCGCTGCCGCATAATCCTGCCAGCACCACTCCGCGCGCCGGTCAGCCGTCAACAGCAGCGCGCCGGGCGCCAGCGCGTACACCAACGCGAGCAGTATTAGTTTCCATTCCACTCCGCCCGCGCCAATCGCGTAAGCCACGTACACCAGAAACGGCGCCAACGGCAGCGCTGCGCGCATGGGATCGAGTGCTCGCGCCAGCCGCTCCGTC
>JASHRU010000359.1 GCA_030037225.1 Candidatus Acidiferrales bacterium
CGTGGCCACGCCGCACGCGAAGGAAGGAACGGAGCTGCAGATCGAATGGACGGTGGAAGCGGTGCGGCACCGGGTGGGAGCCAAAGTGGTTCCGACGCCATTTTTCAATCCGGGGAGAAAGACGGAGACGCCGGTGAAGTAGCGCGCGGGAGAAATCAGGGTCGCAGGCAGGATGCCGGCGGTACAAAATGAGGGCGGACACGCCAAAGGCCGCTGGGTCCGCCCCTAAAGCAGCAGATCCCGATAAACGAGGATAACAATATGAGCAGAACAAGACGGCACGGCAATTCGCGGTCGCGGAGCGGGCGGGCGTGGCTGCTGGCGGGTGCGCTGGCGATTGTGGCCGCCGGGGCGTGGGCGGCCGCGGACGAATTGAAGCCGCCGGAGACGAAACGCGATGCGACGGTGGACGACTATAACGGCGTAAAGGTGGCGGACCCGTATCGCTGGCTCGAGGACCAGAATAGTCCCGAAACGCGAGCCTGGATCGACCAGGAAAACGAGTTCACAAAATCGGTTCTCGGAAAGCTGCCGGGACGCGCAGAGATTGAGAAGCACGTGACGGCGCTGCTGAAAATCGACTCGTACGGCGTGCCGGTGGAACGCGGCGGACGAATTTTTTATTCGAAGCGGCTGGCGGAACAGGACCTTTCGGTGCTGTACGAGCGCAATGGAACGAGCGGCGCGGAGGAAATGCTGGTGGACCCGCATCCGATGAGCAAAGACCACACGACGAGCGTGAATTGGGAGGCGATCTCACTGGACGGGTCGCTCGCGGCGTATGGAGTGCGGGAGGGCGGAGCGGATGAGGTGGCGGTGCACGTGCTGGACGCGGCGACGCACAAGGAGCTGCCGGATAGCCTTCCGCGCGCGCGGTACCTCCGGGTGGAGATTGCTCCGGACAAGCGCGGGATTTATTACTCGCTGAGCAAGAAGGAGGGCCCGCGGGCTTACTACCACCCGTTCGGAGGCGATCCGGCGAAAGACGAGGAGATATTCGGGTCGGGGTACGGGCCGGAAATGCTGATTGCGCTTTCGCTCTCGGAAGACGGCGGCTACCTGGTGCTGCACGTGCTGCACGGTTCAGCGGCCGATTACACGGAGGTCTATTACAAAGACCTGAAGACGAACGGGCCGATCACGAACCTGGTGAAAGGGGCGGGTGACCGGTTTATCGCGCAGATTGCGGGCGGGCAGGCGTTTATCCAAACCAATTGGAAGGCGCCGAACGAGCGAATCCTGGTGGCGGATATGAAGAATCCGGCCATGGCGAACTGGCGCGAGGCGATTCCCGAGGGGAAATGGCCGATTCAGGACGTGTCGCTGGCGGGGGGCAAACTGCTGGTGGGGTACACGGAAGAGGCGACGTCGCGGCTGCGCCTCTATGAGGCGAGCGGAAAACTGGACCGCGAAGTGACGCTGCCGACGCTGGGGACGGTGAGCGGGGTAACGGGAAGATGGAGGAGCGAGAGCGTGTTTTTCGGGTTCCAGTCGTTCACGATTCCGCAATCGGTGTACCACCTGGACATGAAAACGGGAGCGGTAGAGAGCTGGGCAAAACCAGCGCTGCCGATCCATACGGGAGAAATTGAAACCGAGCAAGTGCACTACACCTCGAAGGACGGGACGCAGATTCCCATGTTTCTGGTGCACCGGAAGGATGTGAAGCGCGACGGCGCGCGGCCGGTGCTGCTGACCGGGTATGGCGGATTCAACCTGAGCGAGACGCCGACTTTCAACGCGTACGCCGTGCTGTTTGCCGAGCATGGCGGGATTTACGCGCTGCCGAATCTGCGCGGCGGAGGGGAGTTCGGGGAAAGCTGGCACAAGGCGGGAATGCGAGAAAAAAAGCAGAACGTGTTCGACGATTTTCTGGGCGCGGCGGAATGGCTCGTCGCCGAGAAGTACACCGAGGCCAGCAAATTGGGAATTCGCGGCGGAAGCAATGGCGGGCTGCTGGTGGGCGCGGCGGTAACGCAGAGGCCGGATTTGTTCGGCGCGGTGGTGTGCCGGTATCCGCTGCTGGACATGCTGCGATACCAGAATTTCCTGGTGGCGAAGTTCTGGGTTCCGGAGTACGGCTCGGCGGACCGGACGAGCGATTTCCAGTTTCTGCGCGCGTACTCGCCGTATCAGAACGTGAAGCCGGGGACGAAGTATCCGCCGGTGCTGTTTGTGACCGGCGACAGCGACACGCGGGTGGCGCCGCTGCACGCGCGGAAGATGGCGGCGGAAATGCAAGCGGCGAACGGGTCGGACAGACCGATCCTGCTGCTCTACGACACGCAGTCGGGGCATTCGGGTGGACGGCCGATCGGAAAACAGATTGAAGAAACGACGGACGAGATGGTGTTCCTGTTCGGGGAGCTGGGGGTGAAAACGGGACCATGAAGCCGCGAGGCGAAGCTGACGCGGCGTGACTTCGCTACGACCCACAGGGACGGTCCCTCGCGCTTGCGATCTTTGACCGTGAAGACCCGCACTAATTCGCGAGGCGGTTGTATTTTTTCAGGACGTCGCGCAGGCGGTCGTGCGGGAGCGCGATGGCGGTATGGCCGTCGCGGCCTATCATGGTATCCGCGGCGACCATGGCGTTGACGACGGCTTCTTCAGTGGCTTGCACGGTGGCGGCGAAGAGCGGGTCGATCGCATCATTTGAGAGCATTCCGACCGGAACAACTCCTTTAGGCGCATCGACGCCGGGATTCGCGGTGGAGAAGGCGATGAAGATGTCGCCAGAGCCGTTGCCGGAAATCGAGCCGTCGCGGCCGAGGCCGAGCGAGGTGCGGCGGGCGAGGCGCTTGAGCTGGTGGGGAAGGAGCGGCGCGTTGGTGGCGACGACGATGATGATGGAGCCGCGATCGAGCACGTCGGCGGAGAGCGCCCCGGCGTAGGCGGGCTTATCCGGGATTTCCCTGCCGACAGGAACTCCGGCGATTCGGAGATTGGGGCGCCTGCCGTAGTTGCATTGCACGAGCACACCGACGGTATAGCCGCCCTGCTGCGCGGAGAGCACGCGCGAGGCGGTGCCAATACCGCCCTTGAATTCGTTGCAGATCATTCCGGTGCCGCCGCCTACGCTGCCTTCCTCGACCGGACCGCCGTGGGCGGAATCGAGCGCAGCAAAAACGTGATCGGGTTTGACGTGGAAACCGTTGACGTCGTTGAGCCAGCCGTCCCATGTTTCGGCGACGACGGGGAGCGACCACCAGTACTCGTCGGCTTCCGGAGCGCCGCGGCGGACGCGCCAGGCGATGACGGCGTCGCGGACGACACCGACACTGTGCGTATTGGTGATCATGACAGGGCCTTCGAGAATGCCGGATTCTTCGACCCAGGTGGTTCCGGTCATCTCGCCGTTGCCGTTGAGGGAGAACCAGCCGGCGAAGACATTGTTGTTGCCGTTCTTGCCGCGCGGAAGGATGGCGGTGACGCCGGTGCGGACCGGGCCCTGGCCGACGATCAGCTTCCCTTCTCCGCTAATGAGGGTGGTGTGGCCAACTTCAACGCCGGCGACGTCGGTGATGGCATTGAGGAGGCCGGGCGTACCGTCGAAAGGGACGCCGAGATCGCGGGCGCGGGGCTTGGCGGCGGTCTGCGCCGCTACGGAAGCGGCGAAGAATACGCTGAGCGCGGCAGCGAGGAAAAGTCGCGGGCCGGCGGCGAAGTATACGAATCGGCTCATTTGGCTACTCCTTGGGTTGATTCATGCGATTTGGGCGACGGCTGCCTGAAGCGCGGCGGCAATGTGAGTGATTTCGGCGTCGGTGATGATGAAGGGCGGGGCGAGAAGGACGTGGTCACCCGCGGCGCCGTCGGCACAGCCCTGAATGGGATACACGGCGACGTTGTGGTCGTAGGCGACCTGCCGGACGCGCTCGGCGATGGCGGCGGAGGGCAAGAAGGGAGCGCGAGTCTTGCGGTCGCGCACAAACTCGACGGCGAGAAGAAGGCCGCGGCCGCGGATGTCGCCGACGACGGCGGACGAGAAGAGCGGTTCGAGCGCGCGACGGAGCGCGGCGCCGGTGGCGGCGACGCGAGAGAAAAGATTTTCGCGTTCGAGGATATCCAACACGGCGTGACCGGCGGCCATGGAAACAGGGTGAGCCTGGTACGTGAATCCGTGGGGGAAGCCGCCGGAGCCTGCGGCGATTGCTTCGGCCACGTGGGGCGCGATCAGAACGGCGCCGAGCGGGGCATAGCCGCTGGCGACACCTTTGCCGATCAGAATGATGTCGGGAGAGACGCCCCAATGATCGACGGCGAAATGGGCGCCGGTGCGGCCCATGCCGGTCATGACTTCGTCGGCGATGAGCAGGATGCCGTGGCGGCGGCAGATGTCGGCGATGCGCTGGACGTAGCCATCAGGAGGCTCGGCGGCGCCGAGCGTGGCGCCAGAGAAGGGCTCGAAGAGAAACGCGGCGACGGTATCGGGCCCGGATTGCTCGATGAAGACTTCGAGATCGTCGGCGCAGGCGAGGCGGCACTCGGGGAAGGTTTTTTCGTAGGGGCAGCGGTAGCAGTAGCAGGGCGCGATGTGTCCCCAATCGTAGAGAATCGGGAGAAAGGGCGCGCGGCGGGAGACGTTGGCGGAGACGGACAGAGCGCCGAGGGTGGCACCGTGGTAGCTCTGGCGGCGGGCGAGCATTCGGATGCGATGCGGCTGGCCGCGGTCCACGTGATACTGGCGCGCGAGCTTGAGGGCGGTTTCGGTGGCTTCTGAGCCGCCGGAAGTGAAAAACACGCGGCCCGCCTGGCGAAATGGCGGAGGGGCAAGGGCGCGGAGACGCTGGGCGAGGCGTTCTGCGATCTCGGTGTGGAACTGCGAGGTATGGGCGAAGGCGAGCGAGCGGGCCTGCGCGGCCATGGCGCCGGCAACCTCCGCGCGGCCGTGGCCGATGGAGACGACGGCAGCGCCGCCCGCGGCGTCGAGGATGCGGCGACCGTCGGCGGTGAAGATGTAGCAGCCTTCGGCGCGCGCCGCATTCGGATAACTCTTTCGGAAGTTTCGGGGAAAAAGAGCCTGTGTCATGGGTAACGAAGGATGACGGCGGGATTCTAGCAGGAATCGACGGGCACGCAGATGTTGGATCGGCTCACGCCGATGATTTGTGGACTGGGGCGTCGGAGCGATGCACAGGCTGAAAGCCTGTGCTACTGTGCGCGCGATGACGAGCGGCGAAACTCCGCAACTTGTGCGCGCCATTGGCCGGTGGAGCATGACGGCCATGGTGGTGAACGGAATCGTAGGCAGCGGGGTCTATGGGCTACCCTCGGAGATTTCGCGGCTGCTCGGGCCGGCGAGTCCCTGGGCGTACGTGATTGCGGCGGCGGGCACCGGCGCGGTGATGGCCTGCTTTGCGGAGGTGGGTTCGCAATTTCCGGAAGCGGGCGGGCCGTACCTTTACGCGCGCGAAGCGTTTGGGCAATTCTGGGGAATCCAGATGGGCTGGCTGAACTGGCTGGTGCGGCTGGCATCGGCTGCGGCAAACGCCAACGTTTTCGTGGCCTACCTGGCACAGTTTTTCCCCCGGGCGAGCACCTCCGGGACGCGTGCGGCCGTCCTGTTGCTGCTGCTGGGTGTGCTGGCGGCGGTAAACGTGCGCGGGGTGAAAGCGGGAGCAGAGGTAAATAATGCGCTGGCGGCGGCAAAACTAGTGCCGCTGGCCGTGTTTATTCTGGCCGGACTGGCGCTGGTGCGCGGGCCAGCGCCGACGGGCATGAGCGAGCTGCTGGCGCCGGGCGGCCCAAGCGCAAAAAGCTGGCTAGACGCGATCCTGCTGTTGGTATTCGCGTATGGAGGATTCGAGATCGGACTGTTTTCGATGAGCGAAGCGCGAGATGTGCGGCGCGACGCGCCGTTCGCGTTGTTCGCGGCAATCGCCGTGGTGTTTGTGATCTACACGCTGGTGCAGGTGGTGGTGCTACGCGCGTTGCCGGAGGCGGGTGCGAGCCAGGCGCCGCTGGCGGAAGCTTCGCTGCGATTCCTGGGGCCGGCGGGCTGGGCGTTCCTGTCGGTGGGCGCGCTGCTTTCGGTGTATGGCAACCTGAGCTCGAGCCTGCTGAACGGTCCGCGGCTGACCTATGCGCTGGCGGAGCGAGGAGAATTTCCACGGATGTTCGGGACGGTGAGCCAGCGGTTCCGGACGCCGTACGTCTCCATCGTCGTTTACGCCCTGCTGACATACGCGCTTTCGCTCTACGGCACGTTTCGATGGAATGTGGTGCTGGCTGCGGTGGGGAGGGTGTTTACGTACGGAATCGTTTGCCTGAGCGTTTTTGCGCTGAGGCATCGGCGGTCGAATGCGGAAGCGTTCCGCTTGCGGGCAGCGCCCGTGTGGTGCGGAATCGGGCTTGCGTTTCTATTGGGTGCGGCGGTGCGGATGAACAGAGGCAATTTGATCGCGATTGGAATCACGACGGCCGTGGCGCTGGCGAATTGGGTGTGCGTTCGCCAGCGCGCCCCCTCGGCTGCGGCATAACGTCTATTTGAGGGGGAAGCAGTCGAGGTCATTTGCGAACTGCAGCGGGCCGGAATAATGCTCTCGAATCTCCGACTGCGTTTGGTCCTCCTTGCCCAAAGTTCGCAGCATACGGTGAGATAACACCAAACTCCGCACACCAGCGCCGGCGGCAATTTGTCCGATGACAGAAGGGGGCATATGCAGGCGGCGTTCCAGTCCGACGGCGCCCTCGGGGACGGCATTGTGAGCGATGAATAGGTCGGCTTTTGCCGCTAACCGGACGAGGCCTTCGCCGTCGCCGTTTGTATCGCCACTGAACACGATCGCTTTGGCTCCGACCTCAACGCGCCAGGCCAACGCGGGAACGGCACCGTGGACGACGCGCACGGCAAGGGCGCTGAGATCTCCGCTGCGGAACACAACAATGGGCTGCTGCGCGGCCGCGACGTTGTGCGGCTCCATCTTGTAACTGCCTTCTTCCCCCGGCGCCAACAATTCGCTGAGATAGCGGTAGGCGCCGCGCTGGGCGCCGAAGAAATCCGCTACAAACTCGGTGGTTGAGGGCATGAAGTCGTTGCCGGGCGGGCCGTAAATGGGCAGGGGACGCTTGCGATCTTCGAACCAGGAGGATTTGATGAGCGCGGGAAAATCGGCGCTGTGGTCCACATGGAAGTGAGTGAAGAGGATCACGTCGAGCTGGGACATTTGGGCTCCGCTTTCGCCGAAGCGGAGAGCACTACCGCCGCCAGCATCCACCAGGACGCGAGGCCGTCCGTTTTGCCAAACCAGATAGCTGGACGAGGCGCGCTTGTCCTGGAGTTCGGGTCCTCCTGAGCCGAGCACCTGGGCCACGACGCCGTCTGCGCCGCAGGTTTGAGCAGGAGCGGGAAACGCAAGTGTGCAGGTGAGAATGGGGGCGAGAAGGAATGGCAGAAGGGAGCCGCGGATGCGAAGCTCAAACTCGCGAAAAAAGGGATGCACGTGAACGGCCCCCGTTCCAGTTGACCGGGAGCGGAGTATAGCTCACGGGAGTGACGAGCGGGGATGGGGAGAAGCCGAAGGAAAGCTGGCCGCGGCCACGCGGAATGGGAGTCGAAGGAAACTGGTTGCCGAGTTGGGGCACGACGGTGTCGTGCCCCTACGGCGTCAACGGTTTCAGGCCAGATTTCTCCAGGCTCGGATTGATGCGAGAGCGAACGTCGTCGAGCACTTTGTTCCACTGGACAAGAGAATCGGCGCGGGCAGCGTCCCATCGGCTTGCGGCGGTGACGACGTCGGGCGTAGGAGCGATATCGGCGCTCTGCTCAACAGCCAAGATGCCGGAGAGGGCGGTGGATACGCGGCGCAGGGATTCATGCTCGCGGTCGGGAAGCGTGGGGCCGATGCCGCCGAAATCCGCTCCCGGTACGGCGCCGGAGGTCTGTGTGATCTTCGCAGTGAGCTCGTCGAGCGCGGAGAGGATTGCGGCGTTGCCGGCGGCATCTTTCTTGCGCTCTTCGGCCTGCCGGCGCAAATCTTCGGCCTGGCGTAGCGCGGCAGAGACTTCTCCCGCTTGTTTGCCAAGTTGAGAAGCAAGGGAAAACTGGCGCTGGAGCGCTTCGACGGTGGCATGGGAGCGGGGATCCATTTTTACGGTAAGCGGCTGGGTAATGGTTTTTCCACCCGCGGTGAGTTTTACGGTGTAGTCGCCCGGAACGATCCAGGGACCACCCGAGAGACGGAAGGTACGGCGCAGGCCTCCGGGCATAGCCGCGCGCAGATCCCAAACGAAGCGATGCATGCCCGCATCGGCCGAGAGCGGCTGGGGGACAGGAACCCAATTCATGGTGAAAGGAACGGAGTTGGGCTCGGTGCGCTCGAGCCGGTCGTCGCTCGAATATCGGCGGACTGAAGTCCCCGCAGAATCGAAGATTTCGAGCTGGACGAGCGAGGAAGATTTTTCTTTCAAGTAGTAATCGAGCAGAGCGCCGTTGAGCGGATTGGCGAATTTGGGTTCATCAACAGGCACAGGAGTGCCTTGGTCGGAGCCGGGGCGAACGCGCCAGGCGGTTTGCGGAGGGAAAAGCCATACATCGCTGCCGGCCATTTCGGAATCCATGTACCGCAGCGGGGATGCGTCGTCCAAAATCCAAAAGGCGCGGCCGAACGTGGCGATGATGAGATCGTCGCCGTGGACGACAAGGTCGCGGACGGAAACCGTAGGCATGTTCAGTTGGAGCGATTGCCAGTCGTCGCCGTCATCGAAGGAGACGTACACGCCGGTTTCGGTGCAGGCATAGAGGAGGCCCTTGCGCGCGGGATCTTCGCGGATGCAGTTGAGGAAACTGCCTTCGGGGATGCCACGGGAAACGCGCTGCCAAGTGCGGCCGGAATCGCGAGTGCGGTAGAGATAGGGGCTGGTGTCTTCCAGGCGGTGGCGGTCCACAGCGGCGTAGGCGGTGCCTGCATCGGAGTGCGAGGCTTCGATGTGGGTGACTTTGCTCCACGGAGTAATTTCAGGCGGAGTGACATCTTTCCAGGTTTTTCCTTCGTCGAGGGTGAGCTCGATCAGGCCGTCGTCGGTCCCGGTCCAGATTTCTCCGGCACGAACGAAGGAAGGCGCGATGGTGTAAATGACGCCGCGCCGTTTGGAGGCCGGAGCGTCGGCGGCGGTGGAGGGATCGAGATTCGGAGGCACGCCGGGATCTTCGCGGGTGAGGTCGGGGCTGATCATCTGCCAGGAAGCGCCGCCGTCGGCGGTGCGAAACAGATTCTGGGAGCTGAAATAAAGGACGTGGGGATCGAGGGGCGAAAAGACGAGCGGCAGGGTCCAGGTGTGACGGAAATTGCCGGGAAAAGCGAGGCCAGGCGGGGTGGACTCGATTTCTTCATTGTCGAAATTCTGGCGCGCGACGGTGCCGCCGAAAATCACGCCGGGGTTGAGAGGATCGGGCGCGATGTAGCCGTTTTCACCGCCCGCTTCCATGGGACGCCAATCGTGAGAATTGAGGGTCTCGTAGAAGCTGCGGCTAGGGGTGGCAGCGGCGCCGCTATCCTGCTCGGCGCCGTAAACCCAGTAGGGGAAGCGATTGTCGGTGATGACGTGATAGAACTGGCCGATGGGCTGGTTGTACCAGGAGCTCCAGGTCTGGCCGCCGTTACGCGTGACGAGGGCGCCCTGGTCGCAGCTTAGAATCATGCGCAGGGGCTGGTCGGGGTCAATCCACAATTCGTGGTAATCGTCGCCGCCTGGAGCGCCCTTCCAGGCATTGAATGTGGCGCCGCCGTCAGTGGATTTGTAGGCGGCGGTATCCATCACGTAAACGACATCGGGATTTTTCGGATCGACGCTCAGTTCGCCGAAGTACCAGCCGCGTTCCCAAATGCGGTGGTCGGTGGAACCGCGCTGCCAAGTGCGGCCGGCGTCGTCGGAACGGAAGAGACCGCCCTGCTTGGCGTCCACGATAAGGTACATGCGCTGAGGATTGCTGGGCGCGATCGCGATGCCAATGCGGCCTAGACCTTCGGAGGGAAGACCGCGGCCGGTGATTTGTTCCCAGTGCTCGCCGCCATCGGTGGAACGATAGAGGCCGCTGCCGGGGCCATAGGAGGGAGGGTAGATGGTCCAGGGGGGACGGCGCGTTTGCCAGAGCGCGGCCCAGATGGTTTGCGGATTGCCGGGCTCGAAGGCGAGGTCGATGGCGCCGGTGTTTTCGTCCTTGAAAAGGAGGCGCTGCCAATTTTGGCCGCCGTCGGTGGAGCGAAAGACGCCGCGTTCCGGGTTCGGGCCATAGGGATGGCCGAGGACGGCGACGAAGACGCGATTGGGGTCGCGAGGATCGACCAGAATGCGTCCGATGGCGCGCGACTCGGCAAGGCCAATCCGGGTCCAGGAGGCGCCACCGTCGGTGGATTTGTACATGCCATTGCCGAGGGAAATGGAGGAACGCATGTCGGCTTCGCCGGAGCCGACATAGATGATGGAAGGATTCGAGGGGGCGACGGCGATGGCGCCGATGGAAGCGACGGGCTGGGAGTCGAAAATGGGGTTCCAGGTACGGCCGGCGTCGTTGGTGCTCCAGACGCCTCCGCCGACGGAGCCGAAATAGTAGAGGTCGGGCTGGCCACGCACGCCGGTGACGGGAAGAACGCGGCCTCCCCGAGGCGGGCCGATGGAGCGCCAGCGCAACGCGGCGAAGAATTTGGGATCGATAGGCCGCTCGTTCTGAGGACGAGCGCTCGTCCGGCGCGCCCCCACCACAACGGCAGCGAGCGCCAGACACGCCACGAGCCAGACGCCGAGGTTTCTGTGCTTCATGCAGGTCTCCCCCTGAGACGGAATCTGGGCAGAGGACTCGGAAGGCCGCGAGTATATATCAAGAGGGCGCGCGGAATGCGCCGGATGGAGGCCGAAAGGCATGCGACGAGAACGGATCCTGCTGACCGCTAAGGCTTGGACTTGCGGAAGACGAGGCAATAGAGCTTGCGGGACTCGGTGCGGCCGGGCCAGTCGTTCTGGGCTGCTTCGAGTTCGAAGCCGGCGGCGATGAGTTCACTTTTAAGGATGTCTTGCGGGATGCCGTGACCGACGCGGTTTGCGGGGACGCCCTCCGGAACCGAAGAGCCCTCGGCCGGCTCCTGGTCGATGACGGCGAGGCGTCCTCCGGGCTTCATCGAGCGGAAGAGGCTGGCGTCGACTTCCGCCGGTTTCGTAAGGTGATGATAGACGAGCCGCATGAAAATGGAGTCGCAGCAGGCCGGAGTCAGATTCGTGCCGGCTTCCGCGGCCTGGACGGCTGTGATGTTTTTCTGCCTGGCTGCCAACTGCTGGAGGTGAGCGAGCTTTTGTTCATCGAGTTCCGTGGTGAAGACTTTTCCCGAGGAGCCGACGCGATGGGCTGCTTCGAGAGTCAATTCGCCATTGCCGGCCCCGATTTCCGCGACCACGTCGCCAGAATGCCAGTGGAGGAGCGCAGCAAGCCTGTCCGCTTGCTCGTGCCAAATGTCGCCGCCGAGCGAAGGTGCGAGGGTGAATCCGCACAGCGCCAGCGCGAGGAGGAAGGAGCGTCGCAGCATACAACGAAGATTTACAAGGCCATGGTATCGCTCGAGGAATTGAAATCCAACCGGACCCCGGCGCGAGGGGCTTCGCCTTGTTGGGGCCGGCTGCGGAGTGGTAGGCTCGCGCGATGAGCAGAAGACTTTTGATGATGGTGGCAACGGGCGCGGCGGCGGGGATCCTGGCGCACGCAGCGGCGAGGCCGCCGGCGAGCGCGGAGCCGAACGTGCCCGCGGCCGGAACGACACCGACCGTGAATACCCTTGCGAGGGCGGCCACGGCTACCCCACCAGTTACGACGGAATTCAATGTGCCGGTGCTGATGCGCGACGGAGTGGTGCTGCGAGCGGACATACTGAAGCCGGAAACGGGCGGGCCATTCCCGACACTGGTGTACCGGACGCCGTACGGAAAGACAGAGGCGGAGACGTCGCACACGATCTTCCGGCACGCGGTGGAGCGGGGATACGCGGTGGTGATCGAGGACGTGCGCGGGCGGTACAGCTCCGACGGCGACTTCAACGCGTACTTTTACGAGGGGCAGGACGGGCTCGATACGATCGAATGGGCGGCGAAGCAACCCTGGTCGAACGGAGCCGTGGGAACGTTCGGACTATCGTATCCGGGTGCGGTCGAGTGGCTGGCGGCGGTGGAACGTCCGCCGCATCTCAAGGCGATGGTTCCGGCAATGACGTTCTCGACGCCGCGGAATTTCTTCTATTCGGGCGGGACTTGGGACCTCTCGTGGCCGGCGTGGATTCTGGAGAACATCGCAGCGGACGTGCGGGAGAAAAAAGGGATTGCAGGGGCACGCACGGAGGACGAGGCCAGAGCGGAGTACCAGAAGAACGAGGCGCGAATTGTGAGCTCTTTGCCGCTTTCGGGCCTGCCGGACCTGCGGGGCGTGGCGCCGTGGTACTACACCTGGCTCGAGCATTCGCCGGACGACCCGTGGTGGAACTGGGCGGAAATCCGCGGGAAATACGAGCGCACGAATGCCGCAGTGCTGAACCTTTCCGGATGGTACGACGATGAGTATGGGCCGGAGGGAGCGACGACGAATTTCAGCGGTCTGGTGGCGGCGCGAAAGGCTGAAGCGGACCCGCGAACGGCGCTCGTGTTGGGGCCGTGGGAGCATGGGGTGGGCGCGACGGCGAGGACCAATGCGGGAGAGCGCAATTTCGGAGCCGAAGCGGCGATTGATTACGACAGCCTGGTGCTCGGCTGGCTCGACCTCTATCTGAAGAACGATGCGACGGGATGGAAGCTGCAGAAACGCGTGCGCTACTTCCTGATGGGAGAAAACGCGTGGCACGACGCGGACACCTGGCCTCCACCTTCGCATCCGGTGCTCTACTTTCTTTCCGGGCCGCCGGAAGGAGCGACGCGAGGAGTGGTGGGGCCGAACCGGACGCGCGGTGCGGCGACCACTACTTTCCTGTCGGACCCGGCGCATCCGTTTACGGACCCCTATGGAGCCGCGCCGGGCGCGCACGACTACCAGAAAATTCAACGGGGCGGGCGCGATTCGGTGATTTACGATTCCGCGGCGCTTGATTCCGATTTGGATGTGGCGGGGCGCGCATCGGCGGAGATTTATATTTCGTGCGACGCGCCGGACGCGGATATCTGGGTGCGGCTGTATGACGTGGCGCCGGACGGAACGTCGTTCAACCTGATGAGCCCCGGGCTGGACGTGCAGCGAGCCAGCCTTCGCAGCGGGACGACGCGGCAATTGCTGGACCCGGGGAAGTCCTATCGCATCAGCATTCCCAACATGCCGATGGCGAACCGCTTTCTGGCGGGACACCGGCTGCGGGTGCAGATATCGGGCGAATTCTTTCCGCACTTTTCGCGGAACCTGCACACGGGAGAACCGGATTCGGACTCGCCGGCGATGCGCACGGCGACGATCACCATCCTGCACGACGCGGCGCATCCTTCGCGGATCGTACTGCCAATAACGAACTGGACGCCGCCGGAACATCCAGGCCAGGGGGGAAAGCCGGTGGTGCGGCGGGACGTTCCACCGGGTGGAGGGAAGTAGCGGCAGAGCGAAATGCCTGACAACGGCGCTTTTGGACTCAAACGCCTTCGGGCTACCGGTACCAGGTTCATTGCTGGGGTAGAAGTTTGGCGAACAGTGCGAAGGCGTTGCCACCCATGATCTTGGCGATGTCGTCCTCGGATAATCCTTCCTGAAGCAGGGCCTCGGTGATCAGAACGAGGCCGGTGGTGTCGAAGGGCGCGGTGATAGCACCATCGAAATCGGAGCCGAGCGCGACGTGATCGGCGCCGACTACGCCGACGGCGTAATGAATCGCGCGGGCGATGGCGTGAACGTCTGCGCCGCAGACAGCCGTTTCCCAGTAACCGATGCCGATGATGCCGCCGGTGCGGGCGACACCGCGGAGCTGATCGTCGGAAAGATTGCGAGTGTTATTGCAGGTTCCCTTGACGCCGGTGTGGGAGACAACGACGGGGCGCGTGGCCATGGCCAGCACGTCGGCGATGGTGGCCGGTGAGGAGTGGGCCAGGTCGACGATCATCCCGCGAGCTTCCATGCGGCGAACCAGTTCCCTGCCCTTTTCCGTGAGCCCGCCCTTGGCCAGGCCGTGCGCGGAGCCGGCGAAATCGTTGTCGAAGAAATGGCTGAGGCCGATGAGGCGGAAACCCGCGTCGAAGAGAGGCTGGAGATTTTCCAGTTTGCCGTCGAGCGCGTGAGCGCCCTCGATTCCGAGGAGGCCCGCCGTGATTTGCGGATCGGAACGGCGGCGCTGGAGATAGCGGGACAGATCTGCGACGGAGTGGATGACAGTGAAGCGGCCGCCGGAACCGTCTGCGAAGGCGTGAAGGCGCGCGGCCATGTTGAGCGAACGGGCGGTGAGGCTGGTCCAGGTGGAGATGGGACGCAGTTGCGCGAACATGAGTGGCGTGATGTCGTCGGTGCGCTCGTCGTTGCGCTCGATGTTGAGGCCGTGGGGAGTTTTGGTGACGGTGGTGAAGACCTGAAGGGCCACGTTGCCTTCGATCAGGCGGGGAATGTCCACGTGGCCGCGGGTGCCGCGGTCCAGAAGGTTGCGAGCCCAGAGCAAAGAGTCGGCGTGGAGGTCGGCGATGAGGAGCTTGCGATGGAGGGTCTGAGCAGCGGCAGAGGCAGTGTATGGGCCGGAGACGAGCGTCTTGTTCATGCTGCGCTCGACCAGAGGCGGAACGCAGGTGAAGAAAAGAATGAGCACGAGGACGAAAAGGAAGAGGAGGCCCTGGAAAATGCGTTTAAGAAGCGGGGAGCGCATTCGACTGCGGCGAAATGTACTGTCTTGAGCGGCGGGACGCAATAGCGGAATGTGATGGAAATCGCCGGGCGGAAAGGCAAGGCGCTGTTTTCCGCGGCGGGCAGCCGGGCCCTCGGCCTACAGGATACAGGCTGGTTCTTGGAAAGGCGCAGGTGAGATGACATGATGAGGCGCGCGATGGACAAGGTGAAAGAAGACGGGCGGAGGTAATGATGCGAATCGAGAGAGTTTTGGCGGGGGCGTGCGCGATCGGGCTGCTGGCGATGTGCGCAGGAGCGGGGGCGCAGGAAAAACGGCCGATGACGTTCCAAGATTTGGCGGCGATGGGACGGGTTGGCGACCAGCAGATTTCGCCGGATGGAAAATGGGTGGCCTACACGGTAGCAACGCCGAACCTGCCCACGAACCGGATGGAGCGAAACCTGTGGCTCGTGCCGGTGGCAGGAGCGGGAACTGAAGGATCGGGACGCCAGTTGACGACGAGCGGACGCGACGAGCGGCCGATGTGGTCGCCGGACTCGAAGAAGATCGCATTTCTCTCCTCGCGAGGAGGGGCGGAGGCGGTGTACGTGCTGTCGCTGGAAGGAGGGGATCCGGTACGCGTGGCGCAGCTCGCAGACGGCGCCGACAATCTGCTGTGGTCGCCGGACGGAAAGACACTGGCGTTTACGAGCAACGTGTTTCCCGATTGCCGGGATGACGCGTGCACGGCGGAGCGGCTGGAGAAACAGGAAAAGGGCAAGGTGAAAGCGAGGGCGTATGACCATCTGCTGTTCCGACATTGGACGGAGTACAGCGATGGAACGCGCAGCCATCTCTTCGTGGTGCCGGCGAACGGCGGGACGCCGCGTGACCTGACGCCGGGTGCGGATTACGACGTGCCGCCGTTTTCGCTGGGCGGTCCGGACGAGGTCGCGTTTTCTCCAGACGGGCGGGAGCTGTGCTTTACGGCAAACACGGACGCGCATGCGGAGCAGAGCACGAATGGAGACCTGTTCTTGGTGCCGGCGGACGGAAGCTCGGAGCCGCGGCGAATCACAACGAACAAAGGATTCGATGGGGGGCCGGTGTACTCGCCGGACGGAAAGTGGATCGCGTATCATGCGCAACTCATCGCGGGGTACGAGGCGGACCGCTGGCGGCTGATGATTTACGACCGGGCGAAGGGCACACACGCGAACCTTACCGAGAATTTCGACCGCAGCGTGGACACGATCGCATGGTCGCCGGATTCGAAGACGCTCTATTTCGACGCGGAGGACCGGCAGGACGTGGCGATTTTCCGGATGGCGGCGTCTGCGGGAGAGCAGCCGGAGCCGGTGGTGCGCATTGCGGGTGTGAGCCAGTTTGGGTTGACGCCGGACGGGCGGACGCTGGTGTTCACGCAATCGAGCCTGGCGGCGCCGGCGGAGCTTTTTACGGCGGGCGCGGACGGGAAGGACGTGCGGCAGATCACGCACCAGAACACTGCGCTCGTGGCACAACTCGATTTGCCGCCGGCGGAACACTTCACGTTCAAAGCGTCGGACGGAGAGGAGATCTACGGGATGCTGCTGCGGCCGCCGGGCTTCGACGGGACGAAGAAATATCCGATGGTGCTGCTGGCGCACGGCGGGCCACAGACGATGTGGGAGGACGGGTGGGGCTACCGGTGGAACGCGCAGATGTTTGCCTCGCCGGGATACGTGGTGGTGATGATCAACCGGCGAGGCTCGACGGGATTCGGGCAGAAATTCACGGACGAAATCCAGGACGACTGGGGCGGAAAGGCGTACACGGACCTGATGGAAGGAACCGACTACGTGCTGGGGAAATATCCGTTCATCGACGGGACGCGGATGGTGGCGGGAGGCGGTTCGTACGGAGGGTTCATGATGGACTGGTTTGCGACGCACACGAAGGGGCGATTCCGAGCAATCTGGTCGCATGCGGGCGTGTACAACCAGGTGAGCATGATGGCGACGGAGGAAATTTGGTTCCCGGAGCACGAATTCCGGGGCACGCCGTGGACAAATCCGGCGTCGTACGCGAAGTGGTCGCCGGCGACCTATGCGGGAGAACTGGGAAAATACAAGACGCCGACGCTGGTGATTGCCGGCGAGCTGGATTTCCGCGTGCCGTACACGCAGAGCCTGGAATTTTTCACGGCGCTGCAAATGCAGGATGTTCCGTCGAAGCTCGTGCTGTTTCCCGACGAGGGACACTGGGTGCTGAAGCCGCAGAACAGCCAGTATTGGTACAAGACAGTGCTGGAGTGGATTGCGAGCTACGTGAAGTAGTGGAAGCGGCCGATGGTACGCGGAGTACCGCTGCAAGGGATTGCACATTTCGAGACCCTGGAAGACGGGACCGGGCATCGAAACCTTCTCCGAAATTTCTAACCTTAGATTGGGCAACGAGATGGGGGCGTGGGGCGCTGGCACGGCGCGTGCAATTGCCCGGTGCTGGAAGCCCGGCTGTGCGCTGCGGCGTGGTTGCGGAGTTCCCCCACTCCCGGCGCCGCTCGCAGCGCGCTGAGCGCGAACCGAGAACTCGTAAAGGCGGGTTCGCGGTCGCGACTTGGAAACAGCGCGGTCTCCCTTTTTCGACTGATTCCTCCGCAAGAGGCGGTTCGGGATCTCCTCCCCCGACCGCCTCCCCTTTTTTGTGGGCGAGTGTCGCAACCCTTGCAGATGAGTGTGTGCGATAGCGAATGCGCGAGATAGAATCGCGGAACGGAGGGTCGGTGGAGAAGCCGCTGGGGGTGGTGCGCTGGGTGTGGCTGGCGTTCGTGGCGGTGTGGGCCCCGACTTACGTGATTTACTGGAGCCCGGTGGATTTTCTATATCTGTGCAACGTCGGCGTGATTCTGACGCTGGTGGGATTGTGGCAGCGAAGCAGCCTACTGCTATCGAGCCAGGCGGTGGGGACGGTGGTGATCGGCCCGCTGTGGCTATTGGATGTGAGCTGGGGAGTGGTGACGCACGGCCGGCTGCTCATCGGGGGCACGGAATACATGTGGGACGCGACGCGGCCGCTGTGGGTGCGGCTGCTTTCGTTCGATCACGTGGCTGTGCCGCTCGCGACGTGCTGGGCCGTTCGCAAACTGGGATACGACCGGAAGGCATGGGGATTGCAGGCCGGAATTGCCGCCGTCGTGCTGCTGCTGTCGCGAATCGTCGAGCCGTCGAAGAACATCAATTTCGCGCAGAAGGAACTGGTGACTTTTCACACCTGGGGGCCGGCGCCTGTGCACCTGCTGGTGATCTGGAGCGTGGTAGTGCTGGTGGTGTACTGGCCGGCGCATGCGGTGCTGAGCCGCGTGATGCCGCCGCGCAACTAGGTGACTTTGCGCAGTGAGAACCAGTAAACCTTGAAAGGGCGCCGCGATTGACTGCGGCGCATGGCGATGGAAAAATCGCCGCCCGTGCCAACTGATGACGCCAGCGAACAACTGAAGCGGGAGCGCGTGGAATTCGGCGCGCGGCTGGAGAGCGAAGGGGCGCGCGAGGTGTGGAGAAATTTTCCCGGGCGCATCGCGCTGGCGCTCTCCGGGGGCGGGACGCGCGGCGCCTATCAGGCGGGCGCATTGCTGGCATTCCAGGACGCAGAACTTCCCACGCACATCATCGCGGCAACATCGATCGGCAGCATCAACGCGGCGGGATATGCGGGAAATTCCGACACGCTAGTGGGAAACGCCGAAGCCGTAGTGAACCATTGGCTGGGCGTGACGCCAACGCTGGTGGGAATTGAATGGACGCGGTACGGGTGGATGCTGGGGGGACTGATCGCGTTCTGGGCGGGAGTTGGGAACCTGATTTACACGCTGCTGGCCTCGGAAGGCTACGCGCTGTCGCTGCACAATCCGAAACAGACGTGGACGCTGCTGGGGATGGCGGGACTGGTGATGCTGCTTCTCTACGATTACCTGCCGTACGTGGTATTCATTGTGCGAAATCTGCTGGCGGGAAAAGCGCTGAAGATACAGAGGCGAAGAGCGGCCTTATCGATTTTGGGCAACGCAATCATGGTCGTGTTTCTCCTGGCGCTGCTGGACGAGATGGAAGTCGTGCCGCGGTTCCGGTCGCTGGTGCGGCTGTATCCGGCGTATGCGGTGGCGGTGGGAGTACTGGTGGGGCTGCTGCTGATGTCGCGCCGCTATTGGCGGGTGCCGCTGAGCGGGTTCATGCACAAACTGCTGCGGCTGCCGCTGCGGCCGGGGCTGTTTCCGAACTACGAGCGAGCGCGGTTCCTGCGCGAGCGGCTTTCGGAAGAGAAGCTGCGGGCGTCGCCGATTCACGTGATCTTCAGCGCTGCGGACCTGCAGACCGGAAACCCGGTGTTTTTCTCGAATACGTCGAAGGAAAAGCTGGTGGCGGAACGGGGAGCGGACGCGGAGTTTATCGAGTCGATGCTGGTGGAAACGACGGACCTTGTGGGGGCTGTGGTGGCCTCGTCGGCGCTGCCGCTGGCGTTCGAGCCCATGCTGCTGAATGGGCGGCTGTACGCGGATGGAGGATTGTGCGCCAACCAACCGCTGCGGCCTGCGGTCCGGCTGGGGGCGGACGTAGTGTTCCTGATCATGATGGACTCCGTGGCGGGAAAAAAGAAGACGCTGAAGACGTTTGTGGACGTGGGACTTTCGGCGGTGGACATCCTGATGCGGCAGACACTGGTGAACGACATGCGCATCGCGGCGAACTTCAATGTGACGTGCGAACGGGCCGCGGAGAAGAACGGCCTGCACCCGGAAGAAATTGAAATCGTACTGGGGGCGCGGCGGTACCGGTATGTAAAGTCATTCGCGGTATGTCCTGAGGAATCGCTGCCTGGGGCAGCGCTGGACTTCAGCCTGGAGCGGACGCGGGAAGCAATCCTGCTGGGCTATCGTGAGGGGACCAAGCAAATTGTAAGTTTTCTGGCGTACGCGCGAAACGCACGCTTCAGTTATCCGCGGCACGAACTGGAGTGGGAGCTGCACTGAGCCGACGCGGAGGGAGCGGGAATCGGATGGCAAGGGAGCAGGAGTGATGACGAACCACCAGCCGAGGGCGACCGAGTGGCAATGGCCGGAGTCGCTCGACGCTCTAAGGGCGGCGCCGAAACATCACCGGCGGTTGTTTGAGAACGAACGAGTGCGCGTGCTCGAGGTGCGGATCGGGCCGGGCGAGATTGTGCCGGTGCATACTCACCGCTGGCCCAGCGTGATCTACATGCAGACGGGAACGCATTTCGTCCGCCGGGACGGCGAGGGAAAGCTGCTGCTCGACACGCGCGAGGCCGGGCCGCCGCCGAAACTGCCGCTGACCGTGTGGTCAGGCCCGCTGCCGCCACATAGTGTGGAAAACGTGGGGACGGACGAAATCCGGCTGTTCACGGTTGAATTGAAACAGGCGGACAACTGATCGTGGCTCATCCGAGCAGCGGCGGCAGATGGTCGCGCACCCAGGGAGCGGCCTGTTCGTAGGCGTGGGCGATCTGGAGGACCGAAAAATCGGCGTGATTTTTGCCGATGATTTGCATGCCCATGGGTAGACCGGATTTGCTGAAGCCGACAGGAACGCTGATCGCGGGACAACCCGAGAGTGTGGCGGGAATCACCACTTCCATCCAGCGGTGATAGGTGTCCATTTTCACGCCGTTGATTTCGCGGGGCCAGTATGTATCCACGTCGAAAGGAAATACCTGCGCGCTGGGCAGGAGCAGGAAGTCGAAAGTGTCGAACAGCCTGCAGATGGACTGATACCAGGCGGTACGGGCGAGAAAGGCATCGCAGACGTCTGCTGCCGTAAGGTTTAGGCTGCCCTCTATTTCCCACTGGGCTTCGGGCTTTAGCCTTGGGCGCGTTGCGGGGTCGCTATAGAAGGCCGCGAGACCGGCTCCGACCAGCCAGTGGCGAAAGACGAGCCAGGTGTGCCAGAGGCGCGCAGGCGAAAAATCCGGGAGCGCCTGTTGGACCGTGCAGCCAATGGCCTCGAAGGCTTTGAAAGACTCGAGGCAGCGTTCCTTCACTCCGTTCTGCGTGGGTAGATAGCCGCCGAGATCGCCGAGCCAGGCGAGGCGCGTTCCCTTGAAGTCGCAATCGAGCGGACGAGAGAAAAGCGATGGATCCTGCTCAATGGAGAGAGGATCGCGCGCGTCGGGGCCAGCCATGACTGAGAGGAGCATGGCTGCATCAGCGGCAGAGCGGGCCATGGGGCCGTTTACGGAGAGCTGGTGAGCAAAGACTTCGAAACTCGGGCCTGCGGGAACACGTCCGAAAGAAGTGCGGAAGCCGAAGACGTTGTTGAAGGCGGCGGGATTGCGGAGCGAACCCATCATGTCGCTGCCGTCCGCCACGGGAAGCATGCGCAGGGCGAGCGAAACGGCCGCGCCGCCGCTCGAGCCGCCGGCACATTTGGATTGGTCGTAGGCGTTACGCGTGGCGCCGAAGATCGTGTTGTACGTCTGGGAGCCGAGGCCGAATTCAGGAGTGTTGGTCTTGCCGATGAGGATGACGCCGTTTTTCTTGAGGCGCTCGACGAATATCTCGTCGTGCTCGGGAACGGTGTCGAGCAGCGGTGAGCCACAAGTGGTGCGAATTCCCTTCGTGGCCGCAAGGTCTTTCACGGCATGAGGAAAGCCGTGCATCCATCCGAGCGAATTCCCGCGGGCGAGTTGGGCATCGCGTTCGCCGGCCTGCTTGAGGAGCGAATCGGGGTCCTGAAGCGAGACGATAGCGTTGACCCTGGGGTTGAGCCGAGAAATGTGGTCGAGGTAGGCGACCATGACTTCGCGGCAGGAGATCTGCCTGGAGTGGATGGCTCGAGAAAGATCGAGCGCATCCATCATGAAGATCTCCGTAGCGGCGGGTGCAGGCATAAAAGTGCGCGGCTCAGTGGATGCAGCGGCGAGCATAGCAGAAGTGGATACGCTCGTGATGCAGCTGGATGCGCACTGGGCCAAGGCGATGAAACTGCGACGTGTTAGGATGGCGGCGGGAGAGCGGCGAGGGCCCGACCCAGAGCGGAAGCGGAGACGATGATGCCGGAAAACCTGATTTCGAGAGCGCGGCGGAGATCGGCAGGGAGCGCGGTGGCCCTGCTCTGCGTGATAGGCGCGCTTGCAGCGGCTGCGGGAGGCGCGAAAACAGGGCCGAGATCGCCGGGACTGAGGATTTATTTCGTGGACGTGGAGGGCGGACAATCCACGCTGTTTGTCACGCCGCAAGGACAGTCGCTGCTGGTGGATACCGGGTGGGCAGGAAATAACGGCCGCGACGCCGACCGGATTGCGGCGGCGGCGAAGGATGCGGGAATCAGCCGGCTGGATTACGTGCTGCTGACCCACTATCACCCGGATCACGCGGGCGGCCTGGCGGAGGTCGCTGAACGGCTCCCGATTGGAACTGTGTTTGACCATGGCGACAATACGGAGCCCACCGAGGAAAGCACCGTGCCGATGTTCAAGATTTATATGTGGCTGGTTGCGAGCGGAAAGGTGAAGCGCCTGTCACCGAAGCCCGGGGACAAGCTCCCGATTCCGGAGATAGACGCGACCGTAGTCAGTGCGGCGGGAGAAGTGATCGAGAAAGCGCTGCCGGGGGCGGGACAGCCGAACCCGGCGTGCGAGGGTGCCGATCTCCGGCCGAGCGGACAGATTGAGAATCCCCGCTCACTGGGAATTCGAATCGTATTCGGGAAACTCCGAATTCTGGATTTGGGCGATTTGACGGTAGAGAAGGAAGCGCTGCTGATGTGCCCCGCGAACAAACTGGGCCGGGTGGAAATTTTCGTTGTGTCACACCACGGATCGGCGACGAGCGATAGCGCAGCGCTGGTGGACGCCATCGCGCCGCGCGTGGCAATTATGGACAACGGAGGAAAGAAAGGCGGTTCGCCGAGCGTGTGGCAGACCATCGAATCGTCGCCTGGGCTGGAAGATCTCTGGCAGCTCCACACAGCAGAGGCGGATGGGGCGCGCAACGTCGCCGATACGTTTATCGCGAATCTGCCCGGTCCGGACGCGGGAAATTACCTGAAGCTAACAGCGTGGCCGGACGGCAAGTTTGAAGTTTTCAACGCGAGAACAGGGGCAACGAAAAGCTATCCGGCGCATTAGCGGGAAGCCATTTCCACGAGGACGAAAGGCGGCCATCCCGGGGCCGCGCCCCAAATCCCTAGGAGCCAAGATGAAAAAGGCAATGGCTGTGCCGATCCTGCTGGCGCTGGCAGCAACGGGGGTGTTCGGACAACAGGGCGCGCAAAAGCCAGCTGCGACGAAACCCATCGCGCCACTCGAATGGCTTGTCGGCGGAGTATGGACAGCGGACGCGGCGAAGCTGGCGCCGGGATTGCGAATCGAGACGCGCTACACCTGGTCGGACAACAGTGCGTACATCCGATTTACGACGCATTTTGTAAGCCCGCAGGGAACGCTGAAGAACTATGACGGGCAGTTCTTCTGGAACCCCGAGCAATCCTCCATCGCTATGTGGTACATGGACGCCCGCAACCACATCACGCAAGGGGCGGTGATGGTAGATGGGGACGTGACCCAACTCAGCTTCCGGGCGGAGGATTTCGAAGGCAACACGGCGGACTTGCGTGTGCTGGTGACGCGCAAGACCAACGACGATTACACCTGGACGCTGGAAGAAAAGCAGGCGTCAGGATGGGGGCAACTGGCGAGCCTGGAGTACCTAAGGACGACAGAAAAATGAGTGAAAGCTCACGGCAAAAAAAGGCCTTCACCGTAGCTACCGAAGCGGATCCAAGCGGCTTTGCTATAATTCCCGGACATGAAAATACACTTTTGCCGTGGATTAGCTTTCATCTTGGCTATGGCGCTGCTGCTGCCCCCCGCGCCGATGTGGGCGACCTGCGGGGGCGGGGGCGGCGGCGGAATGGGCGGAGCGGACGATCCAGCGTACCAAGTGCCCTGGAAAGTGTTGAAAGCGGACGACCCGCCGATTAAAGAGGGGCTGATCCTATACTGGATTCCCACCGGCCAGCAGGAGCTTGAACGATCCAGTCTGCGGAACTCACGCACACTCACTCTCTATTCCGCACAATGCGTGGCCATGGAAATCACCGCAGCCGCGAGTCCCGCGGGACAGAAATTTGCCGGAGACACAAAGCC
>JASHRU010000360.1 GCA_030037225.1 Candidatus Acidiferrales bacterium
CCCCGAGCGACCCTCCGCCGGCGCTGCGATCACCGTGGCGGAGGTCGCTCCCGTTCCCCCGGCCAGCGAGGCCCGGATCACGCCCTGCGCATCGGGCGCGGTCAACGCGGCGCGGCCGGTAGCGTCCGTTGTGACCGTAACTTCCGACCCCAGGCTCACCGCGACGTTTGCCGCTGGCCGTCCCTGGGCGTCCAGCACCGCGAGCGTCGCCGCTTTTCCCGCCACCAGCACGGGCGGGAGCACGACGGTCGGATGCACCACCGCCGGCCCCGAAGCTTCGGGACTGGCGGCAGGCGCTTGCTGGCCGCGCACTGTGCCGGCGCCCGCAGCCGCGCAAACTAACGCCGCGAGCGCCATTCCGCGCAGGGTGCGCAGTGCACAGAATCGGCGTCGTGTTCCTGGAGACATGGGAATTCCGTCGGCCGCGCGTCGCCCCGCGAGATTAGGAGCGCCGCACGGTGAGTTCGTAGATTTTCGCTTCGACAAACAGGTTGAAGAGCTCGTTATCCAATTCATGGTGTTCGGCGGACGCCTTCAAAATATCCAGTGCTCGATCGGCGGGCACCGCCTTTTTGTACGGCCGGTCGGAAGCGGAAAGCGCGTCGAAAATGTCGCAGATGGTCATCATCCGGGTCTGCACCGGAATATCTTCCGCCCGCAGTTGATAGGGATAGCCCGTCCCGTCCAGCTTCTCGTGATGACCGCGCGCGATCATGGGTATTTCGCCGATCTCCTTTGTCCAGGGAATCTGCGTGAGGAAATTGAACGTATGGATGACGTGCGATTCGATCTGCAGCCGCTCGGATGGGTCCAGGCTTCCTTTGGGAATGGAAAGAAATCTCACCTCCTCCGGCGAGAGCAGGTTGTGCTCGATGCCCCGCGGGTCGCTGTAGGTCTTCCGCGCAATCTCGATCAGCCGGTCAAACTTTCCGGCCGGCAGCACCGTGGGCTCGTTGGATTGCAAAATCACCTGGTAATAGTCGTCAATTTCCTCCAGCCGGCGCTTGAACTCGTCATCCACCGTGCCGAGCAGCGCGTGCGCCTCCTCGCGCGTCTTTTCCAGCAGATATTGCACCTTCTGCTTGCTGCAACTCGCTTCCAGCTCCTTGCGGATGTAGTCGAAGCGCTGGTTCAGCAGCTCGAGCTGCCACGGATACAGCTTTTTCGCCTTCACCAGCACGTCTTCCCGCACGCCGACCTTGCCGAAGTCGTGCAGCAGCGCCGCGTAACGGATTTCCTTCATCTGCTCGGTGGAAAAGTGCAGACCGCCGTAGTTGCCTGCATCGGCGCGATCCACGGCCTCGGCCAGCCCGCAGGTCAGCGTCGAAACGCGCGAGCTGTGGCCGCTGGTCGTCGGGTCGCGCTGTTCAATGGCCTTCACCGCCGCGCGCACAAATCCCTCGAACAGCGTCTCGATATCCTGGTAGAGCTTGCTGTTTTCGTAGGCCACTGCCGCCTGCGACGCGAGCGAGAGCGCCAGCCGCTTCGCCCGGTCGGAAAAGGGCACCACGTAGCGTCCCACGTCCGCGCGGTCGTGCAGTCGCGCACTCCGTTCCGTCTTGCAGTTGATGAGCTGCAAGACCCCGATCACTTCTGCTTTCGCGTTCTTCATCGGCAGCGTAAGCATCGAGCGCGTCAGGTAGCCCGAGTCCTGATCCCACTTGGGGTTGAAACGGTAGGGCCGGTCCGGCGGGATGTCGTAGGCGTCCGCGATCGAGAGCGTCTCGCCGTTGATGGCCACGTGCCCCGCCATGGAAGTCTCGGTGATGGGCATCGTGAACTCGGTGAATGGAAATTGCCGGCTGTCGTTTTGCGTCAGCTTGAAGCGCAGGCGCTGTTCCTTTTCTCCCGAAGTCTCCACTAGGTAAAGCGACCCGGCGTCCGCTGAGGTGACTTCCCGCGCTTTCTGCAGGATGAGGTTGAGCAGCCGCGTGATGTCGCGCTCGGCCGAAAGCGCCACGCCGATCTGGTTCAGTTCGTCCATCTCGCGCTCGGCCCGCGCCAGCTCCCCGCGAGATTCCAGATCGCGCGCCGCCAGCTCGAGGTTTTGGAACGCCGCGTTCACCGCCCGCGCCACGTAGGCCCGTGTCGCCGTGCGGGGCAAGACGGTGAAAAACTCCCCGTCCGGCGCCTTTGCCGCCTCCGCTCCCCCTCCGGCCAGTCCGATCGCCTTCATCGCCGGGTAGTACGAAGCGGAACGCAGCAGCGCCTCGTAGTCATCCTTCCTCAGGTCCACCAGGCACACGATCGCTGTTTCGCCCCGCGGCGGCCCTTCCTTTAGCCGCGAATGGCTTAGCTCTTTGGTTGAAAGGCCACGCCGGGTCCACTCCCCCTTCAATCCTCCAGCCAGCTTTGCCGCAGGGGACTTGTCCAGATACCAGATTTCTTTCGTGAGCTTCATTGGCGCCGGGGAAAAACGCTGGCGAGAGTATAGCGGAATTGCCCCTACGTCCATAGGGGCCTGCCGGGACGGCGGATCTGCCTTCCCCCGCCCTCGCGCCTGCGCCCCTCACTACTCCTCTCGAAGCACGATCAGGGGTTCGACCCCGCTCGCGCGCCTCGCGGGAACCAAACACGCGAAATATGCAGTAGCGGCGAGCAGAAGCGTGACAGCTCCCATGGCCACGGGATCCGCAGCCGAGATGCCGGACAGAGTGCCTCGCAGCAGGCGCGTGGCGAAATACGCCGCCAGCAGTCCCAAACCCATGCCCAGCGCCGTCCAGCGCATCCCCTGAGCGAGGATCAGCCGGACGACGTCGCTGCGTGCTCCCCCGATCGCCATGCGGATGGCGATTTCGCGCCGCCGCTGTTGGACCAGCACCGCCATGGTGCCGTAGATACCCATCGTCCCCAGCAGCAGCGCCAGCGAGCCGAGGATCCCGGCGATGATGGCCGCCGCGCGGTTCGGGAGCAGGTTGAGCCCCACGCGATCTTCCATGGTGTTGAGGTTGTAGGCCACCACATTCGGATCGATCTCCGCGATTTCCCTGCGCAGGAGCGGCGCCGCGGCGGCCGGATTGCCTCTGGTTCGGACCAGAAGTGTGACGGTGGGAATGTAGCTTTGCGCCAGCGGCCGATAAAGCAGCGCCTTCGGCGCCTCGTCCACCGCTTCGTATTTGCTGTCCCGCGCTACCCCCACAATTTCCACCTCCGATCCGTCGGCTGCGAACAGTCTTTTGCCGATAGCGCTCTCGCCCGGCCAAAAGCGGTTTGCCAGCGTCTGATTGGCGATGCCCACCGGCGTCGCGGCCGCGTCATCCTGCGCGGTGAAGTCGCGGCCTTCGACCAGCGGGATTTGCAATGTGCGGAAATGCCCGCGGGATATGCGGTTGATATAGACGGGCGGGGCATTTTCGCGCGTCTTCTCGTCGAGGCCGGCCTCTTTTGCCATGACGGCGGGAGTAAGCAGGCTGTTGTTCGCGAGCGGGACATTGTCGGCAAAGGTGGCGGATTCGACCCACTGGCGCGGCTCGATTCCGTCGAGCACGCGCTTCAAGAAAGCGACGCCCTGCGCCTGCGTGTAGTCCACGCTGGAAAGATTGAACGTAGCCATCAGAACGCGCTCGGTGGAAAAGCCGCGATTCTCGGCCCTGACCACAGAAAGGCTGCGAACAAGGGTCCCTGTGATCACCAGCAATACGGTGGACATGCCGATCTGGAAGGCCACCAGGGCAAACCGGCTTCGCGCGCCGGCCGCGCTCGCTTCCCCTCCCGCGGATTTGAGCGAGGAGACCACATCCGTCTTCACGCTTTCCAGAGCGGGAGCGAGCGCAAACAGCAGCATCGACGCGAACGTGGCAATCGCTGCGAAGGCAAGCGCCCTCCAGTCGAATTGGAAACCGAGGGTAATCGGCATCGGCACAGGCATGTAAATCTGCGAGAGTAGCCGCGCGGTGGCGAAGGCGAGCGCGGTGGCGCCTGCGCCTCCCACGACCGCAAGCACCAGGCTCTCTGCGAGCAATTGCCGCACAAGCTGGCCGGCGCTCGCTCCCAGCGCGAGCCGGACGCCAAACTCGCGCCTCCGCGACACCGAACGCGCCAGCAGAAGAATGGCGATGTTGCTGCAGATAATCAGCAGAACCAGGACCACGACGGCCAGAAACAGCGCCGAAAGCAGCGTCATGCTGCCGATAAATCCCGGGGCTAGCACAGTAGCCGCGCTCACCTGGATGGTGACTGGCTGTTTCTGATCCGCCGTCAGCCGCGCCGCGATGGTGGAAAGATCCGCCTGCACTTGCTCCCGTCGCACCCCCGGCAGCATGCGTCCGATCAGGTGGCCTTCCTTGGTGGGCGCGACTCTGTACGATTCGTTCCAGGGCAGATAGAACTGCGGCACGACGGGCGCGCCAATCGTCCCGTGAAAATCCTCGGGCGTAACGCCCACGATGGTGAGCGCCACGTTCTTGATGTAAATCACCTGCCCGATCACCCGCTGATTTGCGCCGAAGTGCTGCTTCCAGCAGGCGTCGCTCAGGACTACAACACGGTCTGCAGCGGGCTGATCGTCTGCCGGCGTGAAAAGCCGGCCCAGGGCGGGACGAATTCCCAGCATCTCGAAGTAATTCCCGGTCACCGGCATCACGTGAATCATTTCCGCGGGCGCATCACCGGCCCGCACCGGCATCAGCCCGCCCCAGTGGAACATGGCCAGGCTCGAAAGCGTTTGGTTCTGATCGCGGTACTTCTTGTAATCCTCGTACTCCACCATCTGGCGCGGGTCGGTGCCCCCGCTGTAGCCACGGACGAGGCGCTCGGGCTCGAAGGCGTCCAGAGGCTTGAGCAGCATCGTGTTGACAAAGCAGAAAATAGTGATCGTGGCACCCAAGCCCACCGCCAGCGAAGCCGTAGTCACCAGGGCAAAGCCCGGGGACTTAAGCAGCAACCGCACCCCATACAGCATGTCCCGCAGGAAACGGTTCATGAGACGTACCTCCCCCTAGTTCTCGCATAAACGTACCACGCACTTCCCGGCCGGGCGAGGGCCCGGCGCGCGCTGTGACGCCCTACCGTTGGCCTTTCGTATAACTCCTTGTGTTTCCTTGTATTGAATTGCCCCCAGTGCTCTGCTAGCCTACCGTGCAAAGCGCAGCCCGCGCCGTGGCAATGCTAACGGTGGACGCTGGACCGCTCAGGAGGCGTCCAGGGGAGGCGGTGGAGCGCTGACCGGGATACCGGAACATGGCTGAGCGAAAATTTCCTCTGACCGACGTCATCGTGGGCGCCGTCATCTCCCTGGTGTTGCTCGGAGGCTTCTTCATCGGCATCGGCCCGCTCGATTCCCTCGAACTCAAGCTCTACGACCTGCGCGCCCGCATGCGCCCGGTCCCGAAAATCGCCGACCAGCAGATCGTGATTGTCGCTGTGGACGATGCCTCCGTCCAGCAGATTGGCACCTGGCCCTGGCCGCGTGCCTACATGGGCAAGCTGATCGATCAGCTCTCCGAAGCGGAAGCCAAGGTCATTGCCCTCGATCTCCTCTATTCCGACCCCGAAATCAACGTCGGTCTCGAAGAGGTTCGCAAACTCCACAAGCAGATCGTGGAGGCCCGCAAGGATCTCGTGTTCCAGCAGGTGGAAGGCGTGGACACGCGCAAAGAACGCGCCGTCGCCGATCAGCTCTTTTCCCAGTTCGACAAGGTGTTCGTGGATTCCGAGAAGCAATTGGACAACGACGGCCAGTTGGCCGATTCCATCGCTCTGGCCGGCAACGTCGTGCTGGGCGACAGCCTCGGCCTGCCCGGGCCTCCCATCGGCCATCCCGATCAGGACCCCACAGACAGCGTGACGAAGAATGCGCTCCCCGGCGCTACCAAGGGCCTGCTAAGCGGAACCTCGCTCGACGCCGTGAATCTCGTGCCACCCATTGAACGGTTCGCCAAAGAGTCAAAGGCCATCGGCTACGTCAACTGGAGCCCGGACCGCGACGGCGCCGTCCGCCGGCAGCCTTTGATCGCTGAATACAAGGACAAGATTTATCCATCCTTCCCGCTCCAGATTGCGCGCCTCTACCTGAACCTGGAGCCGGGCGAAATCGTGCCCCTCGGCCAGTCGCTGAAGGTCGGCACTCGCGCCATCCCAACGGATCCCCACTTCGAGACTTTGGTGAGCTTTTACGGCGATGTGAAGACTTTCCCCTACTTCAGCTTCGTGGATGTGGTCACCGGCAAACTGCCCAAGGAAAACTTCAAGGGCAAGATCGTGCTGGTCGGCTTTACGGCTATTGGCCTCGGCGAGCAGCGCGCCACACCGCTTTCCACCACCCTCCCCGCCGTCGAATACATCGCCAACGTCACAGAAAACATCCTGCAGGGCAACGTGCTGGTGCAGCCCACCTGGGCGCGAAATTTCGAGCTCGGCGGATTGCTGCTGTTCGCGCTCTTCATCACCATTGGCGTGCCGCTGCTCCCCGCCGGCGTGAGCGCGGGCATCGCTGCTGCGCTGCTGGCGGCCTATGACGGTACGGCCATCTGGATGTTCAACTCCAAGGGCTTCTGGCTGCCCATGCTGTATCCCTCGCTGCTCCTGGTTCTCGGCTATGTGGTGATGGTCTCGCGGCGCTACTTCGGAACCGAGCGCGAGAAGGGCACTCTCGAGACCGAATCCGCCGAGACGCTCAAAATGCTCGGCCTCTCCTTCCAGGGACAGGGCATGCTGGACATGGCCTGGGAAAAATTCCGCCGCGTGCCGATCGACGCTGGCATGAAGGATACGCTCTACAGCCTCGCCCTCGACTTCGAGCGCAAGCGCCAGTTCAACAAAGCTGTGGCCGTGCTCGAGCATATCGGCGCCGTGGACAAGAAATTCAAGGACATCGCCGAGCGCGCCGTCAAGCTCAAGGCCATGGGCGAGACCCAGATCCTGGGCACCGCCGGACTGCGCCGGGGCGCCGCCGACGCGACGGTCATGGTCACCGGGACGGACGTCAAGCCCACGCTTGGCCGCTATGAAGTCATCAAGGAACTCGGCAAGGGCGCCATGGGCACCGTCTTTCTCGGCCGCGATCCCAAGATCAACCGCCAGGTCGCCATCAAGACGCTGCGCTTCGACGACCCAGACCTCACCGACGAAGACAAGCAGGCACTCCGCGAACGCTTCTTCCGCGAGGCGGAATCCGCGGGCCGCCTGAATCATCCGCACATCGTCAACATCTACGATGCCGGCGAGGACCAGGACATCCATTACATCGCCATGGAGCTGCTCGACGGCGCTGACCTCAAGCCCTGGGGCACAAAGGGCAGCCTCCACCCGCTCCCGGAGGTCGTCGGCATCATCGCCGACGTGGCCGACGCGCTCGATTACGCCCACAGCAACAACGTCGTTCATCGCGACATCAAGCCCGCCAACCTGATGATGCTCAAGAATGGCGCCATCAAGGTCACCGACTTCGGCATTGCCCGGATCACCGATCAATCGAAAACGGCCACCGGCACCGTACTCGGCACGCCCAGCTACATGTCTCCCGAACAGCTCGCCGGCAAGAAAGTGGACGGCCGCTCGGACATCTTTTCGCTCGGCGTCTGCCTCTACGAGCTCCTGGCCGGCGAGAAGCCATTTACCGGCGATTCGGTGGCCACGCTGGTCACTTCCATCGTCAACACGCCCCACCGGCCCATCCGGCAGTTGGACTCCAATGTCCCCGAGGCCGTGGCTCGCGTGATCGATCGCGCCCTCCAGAAGGATCCCGACAAGCGCTATCAGCGCGCCAAGGATATGGCCGCTGATTTGCGCAGTGCTCTGACCGAATCCGCCGGAGTGCGGCCGTGAGGTTCCAGCGTGCGCGTTGACATGGAGGCGCGTACCGACCTCGGGCGCGTCCGGAAAAACAACGAGGATAACTTCGCCGCCGTGCCCGAGATCGGTCTTTACGTCCTTTCCGACGGCATGGGCGGAGAAGCCCACGGCGAAGTTGCCAGCGGTCTCGCCATCGATGCCATCCGCCACCACTGCCTCGAATGGATCAACAATCCCGATCTTCCCCTGTTTGGCGACCCGATTCC
>JASHRU010000361.1 GCA_030037225.1 Candidatus Acidiferrales bacterium
GCTCCAGCAGCGGGATCGCGTATTTCCTCGTAATCCCGGTCAGCTCCTTGAACGCCGGAACGCTCATCCGCTCTCCGCGCTGCTTCTTATAATCCGCCAGGAGCCGCCGCACGCGTTCGAGTGCCGTGCGGTGGAACACTAGCTCCACGGTCACACGCACCAGCACCTGCTCGCGTAAGAGAATCTGCACGATTTTCTGCGCCCGCGCCGCCTCCACCGGCAGCTTTTCGAGCACCTCCTTCATCGACGGTACGGTGAGCCCCGCCTGCGCAAAAGCCTGCTCGATTTGCTCTTTCGCCTTCGCTTCTTCCGGCGCCAGCGATATCTCCCGCCCCGCGCGCTTCACCGTATCCCCCGCGATGGCAATGTGTCCCGCCGCGGTCAGTTCTGCCAGCGCCGCCCGAAACATCGCCGGACCCGCGATGCGCGCTACCCGAATCCTCAACTCCTCTTTCGATATCCCCTCGGCCAGCGGATTCGCGCGGTGATACGCCTCCACGTCCTCCCGCACCCGCTCGACCAGCGCCCCGTAGGGCTGCGCAGGCGCGATCACTCCCCCTTCGCCCCCGCTGCCCGCGAGGACCCGCGCCTTTCCGCTCGCCGCCAGCGAGTCCGCAGCGGCCCGCACCTCCGCCTCGCTCCAGCCCGTGCGCCGGCTCGCGTGGCTGAACGTCAGCCCGCGCGGCGAATCCGCGACGAGCGCCTCGAGCATTGCCGCAGGGTCGCCCGTTGCCAGCGTCTCCAGTCGCCGGCGGAACGCCGCGGCGTCACGCGTTCTCCGCGCCGGCGCCGCGTCCAGCACCACTCCTCCGCCCATCGTGACGACCGGCGAAAACTGCCGCAGCACGAACCGGTCCCCCGGCAGCACGAATATCGGCGCGGCCATCCGCAATTCCGCAAATCGCGATTGCCCCGGCCCGATGGCCCGCTCGTCGCTCGCCGGGTCCAGGATCCTCACCACGGCAATGGTTTCCGCGCTGCCCTGGAAAAGGTGCGCGCGGAACCGCCGCCGCATCGCCCGCGCGCTCGCCAGCAGCTCGATGCGCGCGTGAATTCGCGACGTTGGCAAAAATCGCCCTGGCGGCACCAGCGTCATCCCTCGCGCGACCGCCGAATGCTCCACTCCCGCCAGGTTCACGGCCGTCCTCTGGCCCGCCCTCGCCGTCTCGATTTTCCTTCCCCCCGATTCGAGCCCGCGCACCCGCACCCGTGTGCCCCCGGGCAGAATTTCCGCTTCGTCTTCCGCGCGCATCGACCCGCTCACCAGCGTCCCCGTCACCACCGTCCCGAATCCTTTGATTGAAAACGACCGGTCAATCGGCAGCCGGAACGCTCCCTTCGTATCCCGCTCCGGACAGCTCTTCGCCGCGCGCACCAGCGCTTCCTTCAGCGCCTCCAGGCCCGCTCCCGTGCGCGCGCTCACCGGCAGAATCGGCGCGCCTTCCAGAAAACTCCCCCGCACCAGCTCTTCCGTTTCCAGGCGCGCCAAACTCAGCGTATCCGCATCCGCCAGTTCGCTCTTCGTCAGCGCAATCACCCCTCGCGGAATGCCCAGCAGCCGGCAAATGTCGAAGTGCTCCCGCGTTTGCGGCATCACCGATTCATCCGCGGCCACCACCAGCAGCACCAGGTCGATTCCCCCCACGCCTGCCAGCATGTTGCGCACAAACCGCTCGTGGCCTGGCACGTCCACGAATCCAAACCGCACCCCTTCGAAATCGAGAAACGCGAATCCGAGATCGATGGTGATGCCTCGCCTCTTCTCCTCTTCCAGCCGGTCCGGATGCGTCCCCGTGAGCGCTTCCACCAGCGTGGATTTTCCGTGGTCGATGTGCCCCGCCGTCCCGACGATCACGTGCCGTCGCGGCTCGGCGGAAGTATCGGAGGAAGGCGCGCGCGATTGCGCTACAGGTGCGGTCACGCGGGAATGCTACTGCGCGCGCCGGATACGGTCAATTTCGGGGTAGCACAGGCTTTCAGCCTGTGCTCTCTTTGATGCTCTTTAGAGCCTCTGCCACTTCTCGCGCCACCGCTTCGGCTGCCGCCAGCGGATCTGCTGCCTGCGTAATCGCCCGCCCCACCCCCACGTAGTCCGCTCCGTCGCGGATCGCCTTCGCGGGCGTCGCGAATCGTTTCTGATCGTGCACCGCGCTCCCCGCCGGCCGGATGCCCTGCGGCACCAGCAGGAATTTCGGACCGCAGGCTTTGCGTATCGCCCGCAGCTCGTGCGGCGAAGCCACCACGCCGTCGATACCGCACGCGCGAGCCAGCTTGGCAAGTTTCACTGCGCGCTCGTGGGGCGTCCCCTGGATTCCCACTTCGCGCAGAGCGTGCCCGTCCAGGCTTGTCAGTATGGTCACGGCCAGCAGCCTCGGCCGCCGCGGCCCTCGCGGCATCGCCGCCACCGCCGCTTCCATCATCGCCCGTCCACCGAGCGAGTGAACGTTCAGCAGTTCGACGCCCGGCAGTTCGACGGCCGCGCGCACCGCGCCCGCTACCGTATTCGGAATGTCGTGGTATTTCAGATCTAAGAAGATTTTCGCGCCCAGTTCGGAGAGTTGCCGCAGCCCCTCCGGCCCCGCCAGAGTGAAAAGCTGCTTCCCCACCTTGAACATTCCCACATGGCCGGTCAGCAGGCGCGCCATGCGGCAGGCGGCGTCGAGACGGTCAAAATCCAGGGCGACGATTATTCGCCGTTTTGCTTCGTTGTCCAATGTCCACGGGGTACTTCGAGAAGCTCGATGCGCACCCGAGCCACACCGCTCTCGATTATACCCAGTTGCGCCGCTGCGCGGAACGAAAGGTCGAGCTCACGCCCGGGAAAGTAGGGTCCCCGGTCGTTTACCCGGACCACCCGGCTAACCCCGGTCCGCAATGCGGTTACGCGGATGATGCTCCCGGCGGGCAAATAGGCATGCGCGGCGGTCATGGCGTTCATGTCGTAAGTCTCTCCGAAAGCCGTCTCCCGCCCGTGAAAATTCGCGCCATACCAGCTCGCCCGGCCGGTCCATGTCAGGATTGGTTTCGGGGGCAGGCTCAACTTGGCCAAAGCAGGGGCCTGAACGACAGGTGTAATCAGAAACATCAAGAGGAGCCACCGGAGGCCTGCCCATATAAAAAAAATACGGGCTCGAGGCCCGTTTCGTTGGTACTTCATAGACCAAAAGTGTACCAAAAAGGGGTAGGGAAAGCAAACTATTTAGGGTCGGAATCCACAGCGTATATCGCTGATTTTATTGATATTTAGCTCCTCGCAGCGCCGCACCAAACCCTTCACCAGCCGCTCGGAAGCCCTGGGATCGGCAAAATGCGCGGTTCCCACTTGCACCGCCGAGGCCCCCGCGAGGAAATATTGCAGGGCATCGTCTGGCTTTTCTATGCCTCCGAGCCCTAAAATCGGTATTTTCACCGCCTTAGACGCCTCGTGCACCAGCCGCACCGTGATCGGTCGGATTGCTGGGCCAGATAGTCCCCCACTGGGGCTGGCAATCCGCGACGTGCGCGTGGAAACCTCCAAACACATGGCCGGATAGGTGTTAGCAATCGTCAGGGCCTCTGCACCGGCCTCCGCCACTGCCCATGCCATCGCCCCGATGTCCGAAACTAGGGGCGAGAGCTTCACCCACAGCCTGCGCCGGGAAATCGCCCGTTTCGCTGCCCCGACCACCTCTGCCGCCATCCCTGGCTCGCTCCCAAATTGCAGCCCCCCCCTCTTCACGTTGGGGCACGATATATTCAGCTCGTAAGCCGCGACACCCTCCGCATCTTCCAGAATACGCAGGACTTCGCAGTACTCTTCGACCGTCGTCCCGAACACATTGGCCACCACCGCCGTGCGATAAACGCTCAATTTCGGCAGCTTTTCCGCCACAAACGCACGCACCCCAACGTTTTGCAGGCCGATCGCATTCAGCATCCCGGAAGGCGTTTCACACACTCGCGGAGCCGGGGCCCCCTCCATCGGCTCCAGCGAAAGTCCCTTCACCACGATTCCGCCTAGGGAGTTCAGGTCAACCAGGTGGGCAAATTCGAGCCCGTAGCCGAAGGTGCCGCTCGAGGCCAGAACAGGATTCGTCAGGCGCAGGCCTGCGATCTCCACGCTCAGGTCAATTGGCATGCTCGCACCCAGTTTACACCCAAACTCGCAATGCCCCTTCTGTGCTCTCGGTTTGCCTCTTGAATCCGGCAAGGACTTTGCGGCATCGAAACTCCAGAGGAGTCGCCCGCGGGGGAGTAATGCAAAAGCGCAAACTCGGTAAAAGCAATCTGGAAGTTTCCTCGCTCGGCCTCGGTTGCATGGGCATGAGCTTTGCCCTGGGCCCCGCAATGGAAAAGCAACAGGGCATTTCGCTGATTCGCGCTGCCGTCGATCGCGGCGTCACCTTCTTCGACACCGCCGAAGTTTACGGCCCGTTCGCCAACGAAGAGCTGGTAGGCGAGGCGCTCGCCCCTGTTCGTAGCCAGGTCGTCATCGCCACCAAATTCGGCTTCAACATTTTGCCGAACGGCGAACGTCCCGGCGGGCTCAACAGCAAGCCCGAGCACATCAAGCAGGTGGCCGAGGCTTCGCTTAGGCGTCTCAAGGCGGACGTCATCGACCTCTTTTACCAGCACCGCGTTGACCCGGACGTACCCATCGAAGAGGTCGCCGGCGCCGTGCAGGACCTGATCCAGCAGGGCAAAGTGAAGCACCTCGGTCTTTCCGAAGCCGGCGTCAAAACCATCCGCCGCGCCCATGCCGTCCAGCCGGTCGCCGCGCTACAGAGCGAATACTCCCTCTGGTGGAGAGAACCCGAACAAGAAATCATCCCCACGCTCGAAGAGCTCGGCATCGGATTCGTTCCCTTTAGCCCTCTGGGCAAAGGCTTTCTGACGGGCCATATCAGCCAGGATACCCAGTTCGAGAAAAGCGACTTCCGCAATCTCGTGCCTCGTTTTGCTGCTGAGAATCGCAAAGCGAATCAGGCGGTGGTGGATTTGATTGGCCGTTTCGCGCGGCAGAACAAGGCGACGCCGGCGCAGATCGCGCTCGCCTGGCTACTCGCGCGGAAGCCCTGGATCGTTCCGATCCCCGGCACCACCAAGCTTCATCGCCTGGAAGAAAATCTCGCGGCCGCAAGCATCGAACTTTCGCCCCGCAATCTGAGTGAATTGGACGCCGCCACCTCACAGATTGAGGTGCACGGCGCGCGCTACCCCGCGGAGTTTCAAAAAATGGTCGATCGCTGAGATGTGGCCATCCCGGTCCGCGGCCCGGAGAAATGCCGATGCCCATGCGCAACGATCCTCTCAAGGACCGGTTGTCACGGTCTCGCGAAATCAATATCACCGTCACCGGCAGAAAATCAGGACGCGCCATTACCAATCCGGTGTGGTTCGTTCTTGAGGATGACGAACTCTGGCTTCTCCCCGTCGAGGGCTCGGATACGCAGTGGTACAAAAACGTGGTTAAGAACCGGAAAATTCGAGTCGACGCCCGCGGCGCCGCCGCCGAATTCGAACCAGCCCTCGTCACTGGCCCTGCGAAGGTCGCGCCCGTCGTCGAGAAATTCCGCGCCAAATACGGCGCTGCCGACGTCAAGAAGTATTATTCGAAGTTCGACGCAGCATTGCTCATCGATTTGCCCTGACGTTGCGTCGTCGCCACGCCAGGAAGGAGCGAAAGAGAATGCCAACTCTTCAGCAACGGCTTGAAGCATACAAGAAGGAATTCGAATCGGGCGCACCTCCTCGCAACGCGCCGCGCGAGGCCATCGAAACGATGCATCGCGCCACCGCGGAGCTCAAGGCGACCGGGATCGAGGCGCGTGCACTGAGGATCGGAGACCGAGCTCCAAGCTTCTCGTTGTTCAATCAGGATCAGATCCAGGTGGCTTCGGCCGATCTTCTGCGCGAAGGGCCGCTCGTCGTCAGCTTTTTCCGTGGGCACTGGTGACCCTACTGCAACATGGAGCTGGAGGCTCTACAGGAGGTCGCTCCCGAAGTCAGCGCGCTGGGAGCCCGGATCGTGGTCCTGACCCCCGAACTGGAAAGGTACACGCGCGCGATGCATCGGAAGCTGAACCTGAGCTTCGACATTCTTACGGATCTTCACCTGAAGATTGCCGAACAGTTTCGGCTCCTGTTTACGCTGCCGGACTACCTGCGTGATCTCTACAACTCCTTCGGAGTCACACTGGACCGGTTCAATGACGAACCGGAATTCCGGCTGCCCGTGCCCGCTCGCTACTTGATCGATAAGGAAGGAGTCATTCGTGCGGCCGATGTGAACGCGGACTACACGATCCGCACCGAGCCCGCCGAGACTGTGGGAGCATTGAAACAATTACGCCTTGCAACTTCGTGAAGAGCAAAGCCGTTGTCTTCTGCGGAGCCGTGCGGGGCGCAGGAGACCCCTCCTGCGCGATCTCTCGCGGCCGCTCAATGGCCTGCGCCCGGCGCCGCGGCCCTACCCGCAGACGCATTATGGGTCGAAAGCGCTTCCACCAGCACCCGGCCCGTGGCCAGCGAGGGCGAGTGAACGTGCAGCATTGCGGCTAGCGTCACCGCAAAGTCCAGCGGCGAGCAACGCTGAAAATAATCGCCGGGAACGAACGGCCCGCCGACCAGGATTAATGGTACCTGCGAATCGTATGTAAACGGCGTGCCGTGCGTCGTCCCGCCCTTGTCGCCGTCCGGTAACGCAAACGGCAGCGGCACGATCTCCAGGTCGGGGCGCCGCCCGGGTGACCCGCTCCTCGAATAGGCCTGAATGATCGAATCCGGCATGTGCGTGCCGTAGCGGCTCACGATTCCCCAGACTCCCGGAACCCGCCGCGCCGCATCGCCGGCCGTGCGCACCGCGTCTTCCACGCGCACGTTTTTGTCCGCCAGCACCTTGCGGTCAAAGTAGAAGTTCTCCACCGGCAGCAGCCAGTGCGCGGAGCCCCACTTCTGGTTCATCGCGTCTTCGATGGCCGTGCGCACTGCTTTCAGGTCGAGGTTCTTCGCGTCCAGCCGCGCCAGATTCGCGTCGCGCGCTTCCGCGAGCGTTGGCGCCACTCCATGGTCTGCCGACAGCGCGAACCAGTATTTGCCGCGCCCGATCTTCGTGTCGAGTTGGCGCAGAAGATCCGCAATCGCCGCATCCGTCTCTCGCGTGATCTTCCTCACCTCCTCACTGTACGGACCGTAGGCGTGTCCAGCATAATCGTTCGCTGAAAATCCAATGAACAGAAAATCGGTGGCCTCGCCGCGCCCGATTTTCTCGTTGTCCATCATGGCCAGCGCGAACTCTGCCACCAGGCGGTTCGCAGCCCCGCTTTCGCGAAAATGTGCCACCCCGGCCTTGCGCCCCGCGGGATCCGCCGGGAACTGGAGCGCGTGGCTTTTGTTGAACGCCAGCACCCATTCCGGCAGCAAACTGCGGTAGTACAGGCTGGTCACGAACCCGCTGCCACCGGCGTCGAACCAGTAGGCTGCGTTCCCGCCGTGGCCCGTGGAAAGGATCGCCGCGCGGTCTTTCAGCGCCACGCCGAACACCCGCGACTTTCCACCCGTGGCCAGCCGCATCTCGTCGGAAAGCGTCGTGCCGATCATGTTGCGTGGCGAAACCGGCGGCTGTCCCGGCGTGCCGCCGATCACCATCGAGCTCTCATCCAGCAGCGCGTAAATTGTTTTTCCCAGGAGCGAGCTGTACCACTCGTTGGCCGTGATCCCGTGCCGGTCGGGAGTGGTTCCCGTGGCCAGCGTGGCATGTCCTGGGCCCGTTTCCGTGATCGCATAGGGGTAGTAGCATTCGCGGAACACCGCCCCCTCCCGCATCAGCCGCACCAGGCCTCCCTCGCCGAACTCGCTGCGGTAAATGTCGAGATAGTCCGAACGGAACTGGTCGATCACCAACAGGACCACCAGCCGCGGCGTTGGTCCGGCAGCTGCTGGCGCCTTTTTCGCCGCTGTCGCCGGAGTCTTCTGGGCCGCGGCGATAAACGGAATCGTCAACGTCAAAACAACGGAACAAAGAATGGCGATGAATCGCATCCCTGAGGCAGGCGTGCGTGGGCTCGCGCCGCTTGCCCGCCGGGATACGGAATAACCCTGCGCGTGCATACACACCTCCGGGATTTGCAGTCTACCAGACGCGGCCGACCCTCGCGAACCCGCCAGCGTTCCCTGCCTTGACACTCCTCGCACCCGCACCTAGTATGGTGTGACCGACCAGGACCCGTGCGAGGGGAATGCCAACCCGCGAAAAGACGCAGTTACTGAGCGCGGCGCAGACCGGGCGCACCATCGAGCGCCTGGGACATGAAATTGTTGAAAAAACCGGCGAAGCACATGGAATAGCCCTGATCGGCATCCGCCGCCGCGGAGTGCCCCTGGCCCAGCGTCTCGCGGGAACCGTGCGTGCTGCCACTGCCGCCGAAGCTCCTATCGGCATTCTCGATATCACGCTTTATCGCGACGATCTCTCGCTCGCCTCCGCGCATCCCGTGGTGCAATCCACCGAAATTCCCTTTTCCGTAGATGGCCGCGACCTGATCCTGGTCGATGACGTTCTCTTCACTGGCCGCACCATCCGTGCCGCCATTAATGGCCTGTTCGATCTCGGCCGTCCGCGCCGCGTCCAGCTCTGCGTCCTGGTGGACCGCGGCCACCGCGAGCTTCCCATCGAGGCCGCCTATGTCGGCAGGCGCGTCGAGACGCGCCCGGAGGACCTCGTCGAGGTGCATCTGAAGGAAATCGATGGTGAGGATCGTGTCTTGCTGGAACGAATGCCCTGAGGAGCGACTGGGAAAATTGTGAGCTTCACGTTCCGCCACCTGCTCGGCACGGAAGCGCTCTCGCGCGACGAAATCACTTTTCTCCTCGACCAGAGCCGCGCCTTCCAGGGCATCCAGAAGCAGCCGCTCAAAAAGCTCGCCACCCTCCGCGGCAAAAGCGCCGTGCTGGCCTTCTTCGAAACCTCCACGCGCACCCGCATCAGCTTTGCCACCGCCGCTGCTCGCCTCGGTGCCGACACCATGAACCTTCAAGCTGAATCCTCCAGCACACAAAAGGGCGAGTCGCTCGTCGATACCGTCCGCACGCTCGAAGCCATGAAGCCCGACGTCATCGTCATCCGCCACGCCGCTTCCGGTGCGCCCCACTTCGTGGCCGAGCGCCTCGGCATTCCCGTCATCAACGCCGGCGATGGCCTGCACGAGCATCCATCCCAAGGCCTGCTCGATGCCCTCACCATCAGCGACCGCCTCGGCCGTCTCGACGACCTCAATGTGACCATCGTCGGAGACATTCGCCACAGCCGCGTCGCCCGCTCGAATATCCACGTGCTCTCCAAATTCGGTGGCCGTATCACACTCTGCGGCCCGGCCATGTGGCTGCCCGCGGAAATGCCTGGAATGGCGCCCAACATGCGCATCGAGCCTTGCATCACCCAGGCTCTGCCCGGCGCAAACGTCGTCATGGTCCTGCGCGTGCAAACCGAGCGCCTCCGCGAACCCTCTCTTCCCCCCGACGAATACATCCGCCTCTACCAAATGACGCCCGCGCGCCTGGCCCTCGCCCGCCCCGACGCGGTGCTCATGCACCCCGGCCCGATGATTCGCGGCCTCGAAATCGATCCCGCTGTCGCCGATTCGCCGCAGTCCACCGTTCTCGAGCAAGTGACCAACGGCGTGGCCGTGCGCATGGCCTTGCTCTATCTGCTCACTGGCGGCGCGCCCAGCGCGGCTACGCCGCAGGCAGGATGATCCGATGGAAGAGCGCATGCTGCTGATTCACAACGGGCGCATTGTGGATCCCGCGCGCACCTTCGACGGGCCCGCCGACGTCCTCATTGAGGGCGATCGTATCGCGCGTGTGGGGCCGAAGCTCGACGCGCCCGGCGCCCAGCGCTTCGACGCCTCCGGCCTCGTCGTCGCTCCCGGCTTCATCGACCTGCACTGCCATCTTCGCGAGCCCGGCAACGAGCCCGCCGAAACCATCGAGACAGGCACGCGTGCCGCCGCTCGCGGCGGATTCACCGCCGTCTGCTGCATGCCGAACACGCAGCCCGTCAACGACAACGCCGCCGTTACTCGCTTCATCCTCGATCGCGCCGCAGCATCAGCCAGTGTTCGCGTCTGGCCCATCGGCGCCGCTTCGCACGGCAGCATGGGCGAGGGCCTCGCCGAAATCGCGGCCATGAAGGACGCGGGCATCGTCGCCGTCACCGACGACGGCAAACCCATCGCTACCGCCAAGCTTCTCCGCCACGTTATGGAGTACGCGCGCTCGCTCGATCTGCCCGTCATCGAGCACAGCGAGGATGCCTCGCTTTTCGCCGGCGGCGTGATGCGCGAAGGTCCGACTTCCGTCCGCCTGGGCCTGCGCGGCATTCCCGCCGCGGCCGAATCCATCTGCGTCGCGCGCGACGTGCAGATCTGCACCCTCACCGGCGCGCGCCTCCACGTGGCTCACATGTCCGCCAAGGAATCGCTCGATCTCGTCCGCGACGCGAAGCGCCGCGGCCTGCCCGTCACCTGCGAGGTGACCCCGCACCACTTCACGCTCACCGACGAAGACGTGACCTACGACTCGCGTTACAAGATGAACCCGCCGCTCGCTTCGCGCGACCACCGCGACGCGCTCCTCACCGGTCTCGCCGACGGCGGCGTGGACGCCATCGCCACCGACCACGCCCCGCACACGCAGGCCTCCAAGGACGTCGAGTTCGATCGCGCGCCCTTCGGCGTCACCGGCTTCGAAACCGCGCTCTCGCTCGCCCTCGAAGCCCTGGTGCATTCCGGCCGCGCGCCGCTTTCGCGCCTGGTGGAGCTGTTCACGTCGGGCCCCGCGCGCGTGCTCCGCAAAACGCGCACCATCGCCGCGGGCGAGCCTGCGGATCTCACGCTCTTCTCCACGGAACACCGCTGGACCTTCCGCGCCGCCGACTCCGCCAGCAAATCGCGCAACACTCCGTTCGACGGCCGCGAGTTCCGCGGCGCGCCCATGGCCACCATCGTCGCCGGCCGCGTCGTCTGGCAACGGGAAACCTAAGAAAGTACGAAAATCGAAATTCCAAGGCCGAAAAACCGGAAGACACCACCACAGTCACGGTTCCAGTCGTTTTTTTTGTTTCAAATTTTGAACTTGCGTACTTCAGGGTTCTGCCGGCGGCACTTGCACCGGATGCAGTTCTTCGGCGTGCACTCCTCGCGGCGCGGACTCCGCCTGCGTGCGGAAAAAATGATTCAGCGGCCCCGGTCCTTTCCCGATCGGATAGGCGTGCTGCATGGCCTTCTGCACGTACACCTTGGCCAGCAGCACCGCTTCGCGCAGATGCTTTCCCTGCGCGAGCTGCGCCGCAATCGCTGACGACAGCGTACACCCCGACCCGTGCGTATTTTCGCCCCGCACGCGCTCGCCCTCGAACCGCGCCGCTTCCGTTCCGTCGTACAAAACGTCTACGGGCTTCTCCAGGTGCCCGCCCTTCACCAGCGCCGCGTGCGCTCCGCGTTCCACCAGGAGCTTCGCCGCCGCTTCCATCGCCGTCACGTCGCGGATCTCGATGCCCAGCAGAGCTTCGGCCTCCGGCACGTTCGGCGTGGCCAGCGCCACGCGCTTCAGCAATTCCTCGCGCAGGAACTTCACGCCCGCCGCGTCCAGCAACTCCACATCGCCGGTGGACGATTTCAGCACGGGATCGAGTACCACGTTGGGCAGTTTGAACCGCTCGACCAGTTCCGCCACCACTCCCGCGTTCGCGCGATTCCCGAGCATGCCGATCTTTACCGCCGCCACCGTGGAATCTTCCAGCAGCGCTTCGATTTCCGCGCGTAGCGTAGCCGCCGCCGTCACGTGCACCGACTTCACTCCTTGTGTGGATTGCACCGTCAGTGCTGTCACCGCGGCAATTCCGTAGCAGTTGTGCGCCGCAATCGTTTTCAGGTCCGCGGCCGTTCCCGCGCCGCAGCAGGGATCGAACCCGGCGATCGTCAGCACGATCGGAGGAGCCGGGTGCGAATGATTGCTCACTCTGGTGCCCTCCGCGCAGAGCACCCCGCAGAAAGCGGGGCCGGCTGCGCCTCGTCGCGGCCTCGAGGTCTCGAGGGCGGAACGGAGCGAGCCGGCAAAGGGAATCTACGCATCGAGGACGCGCGAATGCAAGCGGAATCTTGCGTTCGCCTCGCGTGTAGTGGCCGCGCGCGTCCGTGGGCGGCTAGCGGCCGAACTTCCGCTCCAGAATTTCAATCTGCGGCTCAGCCTGATCCATGTATTTCTTCGCCGTGGCGCCGTCGTGCACCGCCAGCGCTGCTTCCGCGCGGCTCAGGAACTGATCCATGGAGGCGGCCGCCGCGGTCAGTTGCTGGTTCGGCGCAAACCCCGACGCCGCCTGCTGGTTTTTCAGGGTTTCGTAGCTCGACTTTACCGCCGCAGCGCGCGACGACATGTGAATGAAACGGTTTTCCTGCTCGTCGTAGAGTTTCGCTTCTTCCTCGGCCTTGGCTTGCGCCTCGGCGGCGGCCTTCGCGGCAGCCGCGTCCTGCTCTTTCTTCTCCGCGGCGGCGCGCGCCTTCGCAGCTTTCTCCTCGGGGCTTTCGCCGGCCGGAGTGGCCGACGTCGCGCTTGCGTCTGTTGGCGTCGTGCTCGTGGCTGGCGTCGCCGAGGTGGCAGGCGGAGTCGTCGCGGCGGCGGGCGCTGGATTCGTCGCAGCCGGCTTGCTCGAAGATGTGCCCAGCAGCCCTGGAATCTTCATCGCCGTCAGCACCAGAAACGCGATGGTCAGCACCGAACCGAGCGCGATGTAAAGCGCGCGCGAACTCCGCGGAACAGGCTGTGCCGCGGCCGCGGGCGGCTGGGAATGCGTTTGCGCCGGCGCCTGGCCCGGCTGGTTCACGCCGGCGATGAGCGAAGTAAGATTGCCCGCCGGGGCGGGAGCCGCCGGCGTCGAGCCGGTCACTCCGCCGGCGCTCGAAGCGGTAGGGGCGCGGCCCGTGCTGCCGGCGCCTGGAGATCCTCCCGTCGCTGCCATCGCTGCGGGTTGCGCTTGCGTGCCCGCCGCGGGCGCGGCGGGTGGCTGCTGGGCAAATGTTGGATGGCTGGGCGTCGTGGCGGCGATCGGCGGCGCCGCCATCGGCACTGCCGCGGCCGCGGCGCGCGGCATAGTGGAAAGCATTCGCCGCACTCCCTGGAGCGCGCCCGCGAACTCATCCGCGTTCTGATAGCGTTCGATCGGGTCCTTGGCCATCGAGCGCACGATGACTTCGTTGAGCGCGGGAGAAATGTTCGGGTTCACTTCGCGTGGCGGAACGAGTTGCCCCTCGATGTGCCCCTTCATCACGGTGAAGCTGGTGTCGCCTTCAAACGGATGCTGCGCCGTCGTCATTTCGTAGAGCGAGGCGCCCAGCGAGTAGAGGTCGGAGCGCGCGTCGATCGACTGTCCCTGCACCTGCTCCGGCGACATGTAGTAAATGGAGCCGAGCGTCGAGCCGGTCTGCGTGAGCTTGTTTTCGCCGGCGGCGCGCGCGATGCCGAAATCCATCAGCTTCACGATGCCGTTGCGCGTGAGCATCATGTTGGCGGGCTTGATGTCGCGATGGACGATGCCGCGGGCGTGCGCGTAGCTGAGCGCGGCGAGCACCTGGTCCACAAATTCCACGGCTTCCCGCTCCGGGAACGGGCCGCCGCGCAGCCGGTGCGCCAGCGTCGTGCCTTCCACCAGCTCCATGATCATCACGAGCTGATTGCCCACGTGCAGCGCGGTGTGCAACGCGGCAATGTTGGGATGGTCCAGGCTGGCCAGCACCTTGATTTCGCGCAGGAAGCGTCCCGCAAGCTCCTGCTGGCTCGCCAAGTCGGGCAGGAGTACCTTCATGGCCTCGACGCGGTCGGAGATTACGTTGCGGACTTTGTAGACTTCGCCCATGCCTCCGGCGCCGAGCACTTCGATGATTTCGTAATCGCCAACCTTCTGCCCTGGTTCGTAGCTCATCGCGTTCCTCCTGCGCTGGGTGGGCAAATCATAAGGTGTGGAGCGGCTGGGGACAATAGAGCATTCCCACCTCCGCCGAGGCCGCGAGGTCCCGTCCCGGAGCGTCGGGATCGGGAGCGCGCTGCGCCGGAGATTCGGGGTGCGATGGGGCGTGGAGGAGACTGAGCGAGAAGACAAAGGCCACAGATCTGGCTCTTGAGGCGGAATATCGCCCCTCCCCCCTGGAGTGATGTAACTGTA
>JASHRU010000362.1 GCA_030037225.1 Candidatus Acidiferrales bacterium
TGTCGCGAGTCCAGCCGCGGTTGGTGGGACACTGGAAAAACCGAGCGCGATCTTTGGGAACACCAGCAGCAGCCAACACCCGTCGCGCAGCGGTTTTGTGACGGGGAGAATTCACCAAGATTTGCAGCTTTTCGCCAGGCGCAAGCTTTCGGCAGATCTCTCCATAGACCCACTGGATGACAGGAAGTTTGCCCGGCCAGTCGGTGGGATTGTGAGGCCAACCGAGCCATGTAGCGGCGTGCGGCTCCCACTCGGCGGGCATGCGAATTGAAGCGGAGGAGAGGCGGGTGCCCTCCCGGTCGTCCCTATTCGCGGCCGCTTGATTCGTGTGCCCGGAACTCAAGATTTTGGCGGCCACGGGGCGCGATCCAGGTAGCGGTGGGTAATGCCGGCATAGGCGTCCACGCGGCGGTCGCGGAGAAAGGGCCAATTCCTGCGCACGTCCTCAAGGCGGCCGAGGTCCACGCGCGCGACGAGAATCTCTTCTTTGTCGCTGGAGCCAGTTGCCAATTCAACGCCCAGCGGGTCGGCGATGAACGAGGAGCCCCAAAATTCAAGACCGGCGCCGCCTGCGGGCGCTTCGTGGCCGACGCGATTCACCGCGCCTACGTAAATGCCGTTCGCGATGGCGTGGGAACGCTGGATAGTGCGCCAGGCGTCGCGTTGCTCGATGCCGGAAACACTCTTCTCCTGAGGGTGCCAGCCGATAGCGGTGGGATAGAAGAGAGCGACCGCGCCCGAGAGGGCCGCGAGGCGCGCGCCTTCCGGATACCACTGGTCCCAGCAGATGAGCACCGCGATGCGCCCAAACCGCGTGTCGAAGCAGCGAAAGCCGAGGTCGCCGGGCGTGAAGTAGAATTTCTCGTAATAGAGAGGATCGTCTGGGATGTGCATTTTGCGGTAGAGTCCGACGAGCTGCCCGTCGGCATCAATGACGACGGCGCTGTTGTGGTATATGCCCGGAGCCCGGCGTTCGAACACAGGCACGATCACGACCACGTGAAGACGGCGTGCGACGGGGGTGAGTGCTTCGGTGCTCGGTCCGGGTATGGATTCGGCGAGGTTGAAAAGTTCAGGGTCCTCCTGCTGGCAAAAATACTGAGATCGGAAAAGTTCCGGAAGGCAGATCACTTGCGCCCCGCGGCTGGCGGCTTCCTCCACGCGAGTGATAGCCGTGGCGAGGTTTCGATCCGGCTCCGGAGCACAGGCCATCTGGACCAAGCCTATGGAAAATGCCTTCGGCGAATCCATGAGCGCCACTCTACAGGAGACGGGAGCGTGCCGCCAGTCTCCCCTGTGGAGCTCACTTCTTCCGGGATAGCGCAGCGGTTGGATTCAGGGCAGAATGCCGCGCTAGGACTCGACCCAAGGAGGAGGGAGATGAAGGGTCAATTGAAGGTAGCGACTCCGGCGGAATACCTGGCCAAGCTCAAGGAGCCGAGGAAATCCGAGGTCGCGGCGTTGGATGCACTGATTCGCAAGTCGGCTCCGAGGCTCGAGCCTTTTATTTACGCCGGGATGCTCGGCTACGGAAGATGGCATTACAAGTACCCGAGCGGGAGGGAAGGGGACTCGTGCCGCATCGGGGTGGCGAGTACGCGAACTATATCTCGTTGTACATCTGTGCGAACGACGATAAGGGCTATGTTCCCGAGCGGTATAAGAAGGCGCTCCCCAAGGCGAAGATCGGGAAGTCGTGCGTGCGATTTAAGAAGCTGTCCGACTTGGATGCAGCGATACTCAGCCGAATGATCCGCGAGGGGGCGGGGGCACCGCCACAGGCGTGAGCGAAAGGGGGGTGGGCATAAGTACGCGGAAACAGGGCGGGTCCAATGGCCAAGGAGGGAAATCGTGAGGACAGCGCGATGGCTGGTGATCGCGGGATGCGTGCTTTCGTTTGGTACGGCGATGCTCCACGGGGCGGGATATCGCGCGGTGAGCAGTGAGATTGCAGGAACGAACGCGCGGCCGGTGTTGGTTGCAGCTTATAAAGTATTGTGGCTGGCGTTCTCGATTGAGTTCATCGTGCTGAGTGCGATCGCAGCGGCGGCCATGGGTTCGACGCGCGGGAAGCAGTTAGTCCTGCTTTGCTCGTTGATGCCAATCTTCAATGCGGGTCTGATGTGGTTTTTCCTCGGCCCGTTCCTGGGCGTCTACTGTGTCGCTGCCACGGCAGTCTTCCTGCTCGCGGGCGGGCTCTTGCTGCCGGATGCGACGCGGCCCTGAGGCGCGCCCGCGAGGGCACACCGGCCGCTGCGGGTTCGAGCATTGTCCGGAGCCGCGGCCTAGGGTATCGTTCTGTCCGGTGCTGGCGGCCGGGTGCGCGGTGGAGAACGGCCATGATCGTTACTACCCAATACGTGGATGTACCGAATGCGGGTGGTGTGATGCGGGTTTTTTGCGCGGCACCCGCGGAGAAGCGGCAATACCCAGGCATTTGGTGCTTTTCCGACATTTTTCAGCTCGCGCCGCCCATGTTGCGCATGTGTGTGCGGCTGGCGGGCTATGGTTTTGTGGTGGGCGCGCCTGAAATTTATTGCCGGATTGAAACGCCGGGAACGGTGATTCCTTATGACGACGCTGGCCGCACGCGCGGGCTGGACGACGCGGCGAAGACGAGTGTCCTCCAATTTGATGCCAATTGCCGAACCGGCCTCGACTGGCTGGAGAAACATCCGCGCGTGGCCCAGGAAAAAATCGGAGCCATGGGCTTCTGCATTGGCGGACACCTGGCCTTTCGTGCGGCGTTCCAACCGGAGGTTCGCGCAACGGTTTGTTTTTACGGCACCGGAATTCACAACGGAAAGCTGGGGAAAGAGGCGGACGCCGAGTCGCTGGCGCAAGCGGGAGCAATTCGCGGAGATTTGCTTATGGTTTTTGGAACGGAAGATCCCCACGTGCCCGAGGAGGGACGCAAGACCATCCATGAAGGGCTGCGCCGGGCCAAGGTGAAGCACCGCACGCTGCTCTATAAGGCTCAGCACGCGTTCATGCGGGATGAAGGCCCGCGCCACGACCCCGAGGCAACCGACCACGCGTTCGGAGAGATGGTCGCGTTTTTCCGCAAGGCATTCCACTGACGCCCCGCAGGTTTTCCCTTGAGACCCCCGCTCCGCGTTATGCTGCGTTCCGCGTGGCGCTGCAGGTGTCCCCGCTGCCACAAGGGGGAGCTGTTCGGAGGCTGGCCGAATAAGGTGCTGCCGCGCTGCCCGAACTGCGGCCTCAAGTACTTCCGAGAAGAGGGTTATTTTGTGGGTGGGATGGTGGTGACATACATCCTGGCCATGGTGGTGATTGCGGCCGTATCGCTGGTGGTCTTCTTCCTGCTGCCGGACACGGGGATATTCACGGAAAATGGGAAAATGGCGGTGTGGTTCGCAAGCGCAATTCTGCTCACGCTGGCTTTCTTGCGCCGGTCGTACAGCCTCTGGATATCGCTCGATTATTGGATTGAGCCGTGGGAGCCGGAGAGGCGGGAGTAGTAGGGGAGTTATCTCTTGGGGCGCGGCGGGTTGCCGCTATGGGGCGGGCGCGATAAGCTGAGGCGCAGTGCCAAAGAAGACCAAGCGCAAACCCGCAGCCGGGCGAGGGAAGGCTTCGCGCCAGGCACGCGGCGGCCCGGAAAGGCGTGGCGGCAGCAAGAAATCAGAGGCCGCCAGCGCCCTATCGGTTTGTGTGCTTTCGCCCCATCCTTTCGTGCTGGAAAACCTGCGCGGAATGCTGGGCCGGCCGAAATTCAGTGTGCTCTCGGAACGGGTCGAGTATCTGCCGGGGCAGGGAGGGAGCCTGCCAGCGCTTCCGCCGGCGCAGATATACGTGCTGGACGCCAACGGCCCGTTGCGCGCCGTGGTTGCGCTGATTTCGCGGATCAAGAGCGAGGTGCCCAACTCACGCCTGGTGGTGATCAGCGACGAGTTGACCGAGGAAGCGGCATTTCCCCTCATCCGGCTGGGCATACGCGGCCTGCTCCGGTATTCGGACGCCGCAACACAGCTCGCAGCAGCCGTGATGTCTGTAAACGGAGGCGGCTACTGGGTTCCGCGGCTGCTCCTTTCGCGATTTGTGTTTGGCATTCTCGATCAGCCAAGACTTCCGGTGCCCGGCGAAACAAGGAAGCTGAGTCCAAGGGAACGGCAGGTGCACGAAGCGTTGCTGGAGAATCTCTCGAACAAGGAGATTGCGGCGCGGCTGAACCTTTCCGAACGCACAGTTAAGTTCCATGTGTCCAACGTGTTGGCAAAGCACCGCCTGCGGCGCCGCGCCGACCTGATTCTGCAGAATTACCACGCGCGGCCGTTCGATGCCGGCGGCGGAAAGCCGGCGGGTGACTGACCTGTCCTAGCGGCCAGCTAGAGGTCCAGGTTTACAAGCTGGCCTTCGACTCGACCTTCCACCAGTAGTTTTCGCACGGCGCAAGAGTGTACGGTCATCACTCGGCACGGGTTCGCCCGCAGCGCCCGCGCCTAGAGGATTGAAATGGGAAGACTGAGTCTGGCGTACAACTTCAACGAAGGGGATCAGTCGGAAGCGATTCAGGTATTCCGATTCGGATTGGCGCATCTTAGGGACGGGCAGAGCTTCGAGGCGCTGGCGGCATTCCGCCAGGCTGCTTCGATGGAGCCGCAGAACCCGTACTTCCTTTCCTACTACGGTCTGGCACTAGGGCAAGCGTCGCGAAATTGGGACGAAGCGGAGGCGCTCTGTCTGGCAGCGTTGCGCAAACGCCGTCAGATCCCGCAGCTTTATCTGAACCTTGCGGAACTTTATCGCTGCCGGGGGCGCGTGGCCGATGCGGTGGAAACACTCAATGACGGCCTTCGCTATACGGCAAGCGACTCGCGCCTGGTCGATGCGCTAGCCATCTTCGGCCGCCGCAAGCCTCCGGTCCTTTCCTTTCTCGGGCGCAGCCATCCGCTGAACCGCTATCTCGGGATCGTTCGCCATCGGGCCTCCGGCCTGTTTCACCGCAAGGCGAAGCATATCTAACCGGCTCGGGAATCCGGGCGCGTGTTCTGCCTCAAAACGTCGGAGGGGTGTTGATCCAAAGGATCCACGCTTCCTGTTTTCCGCGATTCACCCACTGGTGAGGCGTGCCGCTTTCGAAATAGAAACTGTCGCCTTCCTTTAGAGAAAATGGCGTTCCGCTGTCCAGCGTGACTTCGAAGCGCCCGCGAAGAACGTAAAGAAATTCCTCGCCCTCGTGGACGTAGGGTTCGCCGCTGCCGGCTCCCGGCGCGATGCGAAACAGGTGCGGCTCCATCACCGCGTCACCCCAAGCCAGTAGCTCCATGCGCACGCCGGGCCCGGCTTCAATCACCTTGCGATCCTGCGGCCTCACGCGCTGCGGAACCGAGCCGGAAGCGTCGTACAAAGACAGTATGTTCTGGCCGTAAAAGCGCGCGAGACGGCGGAGCGTTCCGACCGAAGCGCTCATCTGGTCCCGTTCCACGGCGCTCAGAAACGCTATCGAAATGTGTGTGGCGCGCGCGACGGCCGCCAGCGAGAGCTTCCGCGCGATGCGCAGGCGGCGGAGGCGAGGGCCGATTGGGGCGGCTGGCCGCGTATTCGAATCGGATAGCAAGCCCTGGCTCTTGAGCACGTGCACGATCGCGCGAGGGTTCAGGCCCCGAGCCCGGCGGAGGAATCGGGCGCGTTTGAGCAGCCGAACGTCCTCCGCCGTGTACATCCGGTAGCGGCCGCGGCTGCGGCGGGGACGCACGAGCCCCAGTCGCTCCCAGATACGCAGGACGGAGGGGGATACACCCACGCGGCGAGCCGCATCGCTGATACGCAGGAGGCCGTTCGTCGAAAGCCCGCGCGAAAGAAAGTTCGAATCTTTCGCCTTGACAGGGATGGAGGCCTCCTCTAGGGTTGCCGGATTATAGTAAGGTTGCGGCAGCCGTACAATCGATCGAGCACATCACATTTCTGCGGCCGCCGCCCGGGGGAAACGAATGCGGCAGCTTTTTCGGGTCCTGGGGCCGTTTGCGTGTTTGTTGTGCATGGCTACGGTCGCGCGCGCGCAGACAGGGGGAATCCGGGGGACCGTCAAAGACCCCTCAGGCGCCGTGATCGCCGGCGCGAAAATCACCATCACAGAACAGGGAACCGGCACGCTACGCGCCGCCACCAGCCGCGAGGATGGCGCATTTGAATTCGCTTCGGTCCCGGTGGCCGTCTACACGGTAGAGGTCGACGCCGCGGGGTTCAAGAGGTTCGTGCAGAAGGATCTGGCGGTTGACATCGGCCACGTTGCCAACGTCTCCGCCATTATGCAGATCGGTCAGTCTTCGACCACCGTGACGGTGGAGGCGTCAGGCGTTCAAGTAGAAACCACCAGCACGCAGCTCGGGGCTGTGGTAAATGAGCGGGCTATCACCCAGCTTCCGCTCAACGAACGCGATACCTACCAGCTCTTGCAGATCCAGCCCGGTGTCCAGTCCCAACTCGGGGATTCACTTTTCTACGGTAGCGACCGCGCCGGGGTCGTCACCGTGAACGGAGCGCGCGGCCGGGCCAATAATTACAGCGTGAACGGAGGCGACGGGAACGATTTGTTTGCGAATCTGCCCGGCGTGGAACCCTCCCCCGACTCGGTGGAAGAGTTTCGCGTGCTCACCAATACGTTCGATGCGGAATATGGGCGCAACTCCGGCGCAGTGGTCAACGTGGTCACCAAAAGCGGCACCAACGATTGGCACGGCGACATTTTTGAGTTCTTCCGTAACGATGTGCTGAACGCCAAAGGGTTTTACGACACTTCGACGCCGGAATTCCGTCAAAACCAGTTCGGCGGCACCGTGGGCGGCCCCATTCGAAAGGACAAACAGTTTTTCTTTGTTTCTTACGAGGGGCGAAGAATCGTGAAGGGTGTCTCCACGGTGCCGGTCGCCGTGCCAACGCCGGCTGAGTTGAATGGAGACTTCAGCGCGCAGGGGACAGCGGCGGGGCAGACGCAGTTCTACGGCGTGCTGAACGATCCGACGGTTGCCAACATCTTGAATAACCGTTGCGGAACGCAAATTGCCGCGGCTGGAGGAGGCACGGCGTTGACGGCAGCTCTGGGTGGAACGCCTGAGCCATACAGCTCCCTGTTTCCGAACTTGCAGATTCCCACTCAGTGCTTTGATCCGGTAGCGGTGAGCCTGCTGCGATTTGTCCCCGGTTCCAACATCCCTGGAACGGACTTGTTCGAAGGGGTACCGAATTCCACGGATTTTGGAAACCAAGTGACGGGGCGCTATGACTGGAACGCCACGAATAATCAAAAGGTGTCCATCTACTACTACTATGACAACGACAGTATGCTCGATCCCTTTGCCACCTTCCAGGCTGCGGGCGCCAACATTGGCAACTTTCCCGGAACGTTCCGGACGCTTTCGCAACAGGTGAATGCCTCGCATACCTGGACGATCGGGACGACGGCGGTCAACGAACTGCGCTTCACCTTTTATCGCGAGGGGCAGGCGGCTTTCGACCAGCCAACTCTCACGAATCTGGTGACCAACTCGTGCACCGCGGCGGCAGCGCCCTATTGCTTTACCGGAACAGCGGACACGGCACTAGTATCCGATTCGGGAACAGCCATAGCGCCTTCACCTAGTCTGGGCATCACTCCGGGCTTGGGCTCTAAATTCGAGGGGGTGCCTTTCATCAGCGTCAGCGGGGGTTTCAGTATCGGCAACAACTTTGAGGGCCAGTTGCCGCAGACCGGAAATACCTATCAGTGGTCCGAGGGCTACAGCAAAGTGCTTGGAAAGCACAGCATGAAGTTCGGAGTAGATTACCGCTACCAGCAATTCGATCAGAGGCTCTATTACAACGTGAACGGCAGCTACACGTTCACTTCTACGGCCACCAACTGCGCACCGATGCCGCAAACAGACTGCTACCCGAGCGGGAACGACCTGGGCTTTGCTGATTCGTACCCGGATTATCTGCTGGGGTTGCCCACCAGCTATTCACAGGGCTCGGCTCAAGACGAACTCGTGCGCGTCAATTCTCTCTATCTCTACGCGCAGGATAGCTGGAAGCTTAAGTCGAATGTGACGCTGAATTATGGCTTGCGGTGGGAACTGAATACGCCATTGGACGACATCGGCCACAAAGTGCAGACCTTTCGCCCCGGAGAGGTCTCCACGATCTATCCCTGTTCACTCTCACCGGCCAGTCAGGCGGAACTGGGTGTCACCAGCCCGGACTGCAATGCGGCTGGCGTCACTCCCGTCGGGCTGGTGGTGCCCGGAGATCCCGGTGTCCCCGCCGGCCTTACGGGGACCTACTACAGATCCTTTGCGCCGCGCATTGGCCTGGCCTGGAGCCCCGGGTGGACCGAAGGCGCAATGAAAACGCTCACTGGTGGGCCAAACAAAACCAGTGTGCGCATGGGCTACGGAATTTTTTACAATCCGATTGAGCAGCTCGTGCTCGAACAGTTCAGCGCGGAACCGCCGTTCGGCGGCAGCTCGGCTGTTTACGACGGGCTTTTCAGCACGCCGTTTGTCACGCAGAGCGGGAATGTAATTCCCAATCCCTTCCATGGAATCTTGAATCCGCCACGGGGAACGGCGGTGGATTGGTCGGTGTTTCGCCCCATTCTGCTCTACGGCGAGTTCCCTCGGCTCGAGCGCTCGCAGTACGCCGAACAGTACAACCTGACGATCCAGCGCGAGTTGCCAGGCGACATGATGTTTCAGATCGGCTATGTGGGGACGCAGGGCCACCGCTTGCTGGCCTCCTACGATCTGGACCCGGGGAATCCGCTGACTTGCCTGGACCTGATCACGTATGGACAGAGCTGTGGGCCATTCGGCGCGGACTCCCCATATTCCTTCACCCTCCCCGCAGGCAGCCAGTTCCACCTGCCCTACGCCCCGGGAGGGCCAAATGGGACCAATATTCCCTGTTCGCCCGTCAACCCTCCGGCCGCGTGCATCATTACGGGGGCCGCGGGAGGGACACCCATCACGCTCGTCGGCATTCGTCCCTATTCTTCGCCGCTGTGCAATCCATTGAGTGGCACGGGGTGCCCGTCGGACGGCACGCCGGTTTTCTCGAACATCTTTACGCAGAATACGATCGGTTATTCGAACTACAATTCGCTGCAACTGCTTCTGGAGAAGCATTTCTCGCACGGGCTGCAGTTCCAGGCGGCATACACCTACAGCAAAACGATTGACGATGCCTCGAGCTTCGAGAATGTGCTCAATCCTTACGATCTCAATTCCACGCGGGGACTCTCGCTGTTCGATGCCCGGCATCGCTTTGTGCTGAGCTACTATTGGGAGTTCCCGGTGCCGAAATACCAGGGCATGAAGGGGAAACTGCTGGATGGCTGGGCCATGTCCGCGATTATCACGTTCCAGTCCGGTTTTCCGATTCGGATCACCTCATCCAACGATACCGAATTGTTCACCAGCGATGATTTCGAAGCTGCGGGCGAGCCTGATTTGGTAGCGCCGTTCCAGACGCTCAATCCCCACAAGACGGGCGGGGAGGTATTTAATCCGAATCTCTTTACGAACGCCCCGCTGGCAAACAATGGTGTCTATCCCTACGTCGGCGATGCCCCCCGCTCCATCTGCTGCGGGCCGGGAATCAACAACTTCGACACCAGCTTTCAAAAGTTCACTCCCATCGGAGAGCGTGTGAATATGGAGTTCCGCGCAGATATCTTCAACATCTGGAACCATGCTCAGTTCTACGACGTGGACGGAAACTTTTCCGACTACGGAGGCACGTTTGGCTACGCGTTGAAAGTGCGCGACCCGCGGCTGGTGCAATTCGCGCTGAAATTGCACTTTTAGCGGGCCGTTCAGCCGGGCATAGGAGAAGGTCATGCACGAAGGGCTTGCCAGCGAGATTGCGCGCTATGAAGAGCGCACGCCGCGCTCGAAACAAGCGCACACGCGAGCACTCCAGCGCATTCCGCTCGGTGTAGCCAGCAACTACCGCGCTTACGATCCATATCCGCTGTTCGTCAAGGAAGCGAAGGGCGGCCATTTGTGGGACCTGGACGGCAACGAGTACATAGATTTCGCCCTGTCGTTCGGCGCGCTAATGGCCGGGCATTCGCATCCCGCGGTGGTTCGTGCCGTGGAATCGCGCCTGCGGGGCGGCACAGCCTACGGCATGCCGCACGAAATGGAATGGGAATTAGCGGACGAAATCTGCGAGCGGTATCCCGTGGATATGGTGCGGTTCGGCTCGAGCGGTACCGAGGCGACCATGCACGCGGTGCGGCTGGCGCGCGCCGCCACCGGCCGGGATCGCATCATCAAATTTGAGGGCGCCTATCATGGCTTGCACGACGCGGCGCTGGTCAGCGTGAAGCCGCACCTGGAAGAGGTCGGCTCGATCGAAGAGCCCACGCCCATTTCGGGGGGCGCCGGAATTCCGGCGGCTCACATTGCCAACACAATAATCGCCACGTTCAACGACCTGCGCAGCGTGGAGCGCCGCTTTGAGAAGCATCCCGGCCAGATCGCCGCCGTGATTTGTGAGCCCATTATGATGAATGTGGGCATGTGTTTGCCGCTCGACGGATTTCTCTCCAAGCTGCGCGAGCTCACGCGGAAGCACGGCGCCCTGTTGATATTCGATGAGGTGAAAACGGGCGCGAAGCTGGCGTGGGGCGGCGCCTGCGAATACTTCAATGTGAAGCCCGACATCGTTTGTTTGGCCAAATCCATCGGCGGCGGGTTGCCGCTTTCGGCGTTCGGCGCAACGCGCGCGGTTATGGACCAGATCAGCCAGCACAAGGTCTTCCACGGTGGAACGTACAACACGAATCCCATCTCCATGGCGGCAGGCCTGGCCACATTCCGGGAAGTCTTGACGCGCGAGGCTTACCAGCGCGTGGGGCAGTGGAACAACAAGCTGCTGGGCGCATACCAGCGCATCGTGGAGCGCAGCGGTCTGAAGGCCACCGTGGTTGGCGCGGGTGCGAATGGAGTGTTGCTGTTCCGCGACGCGCCTCTCCGCAATTATCGGGATTGGCTCGAAGTGGATCCCGAGCTTTGGCGCCACTACTGGTTTGCCATGGTCAACCGCGGCGTGTTGCCGCAGCCCTATTGGTGGGATGAGCAGTGGACAATTTGCGTGCAACACACGGAAGCGGATATCGACCGCCACATCGCCATTTTCGAGGAAGTCGCGCCGGCGCTGGCCCAGGCGCAGAAGGAACGCCATCCGGTCGCAACGGCCCGGTAGCAAGAGTATCTGCGTCCGTCGCTTTTCGTTCGTGCGCGTTCAGCCGCCGCAAGGGAGCTTGCAGTTGATGTCACCCGAGCTGCACGACGGAGTATCACCCCCGGGCGCGAAGGCAGCAGCAGCGCCTCACCTCAAGCGCGTGCTGGGCACCTGGGACCTGGCGCTGCTCTGTGTCGTTGCAGTCGCGAATCTGAATCTCGTGCCGGTGGTTGCTGCGGGTGGCGCGCCCGTGGTGTGGTTCTGGCTGCTGGCCCTGGTTTTCTTCTTCTGGCCGCAGGGAGTCGCGGTGATTGAATTTTCCAAACGCTATCCGGGCGAGGGCGGCATTTATTTGTGGAGCAAAGAGCGGTTCGGCCCATTTCACGGCTTCTTGGCCGGCTGGTGCTATTGGACGAACAACATTTTCTATATTCCCACGCTGTTGCTTTACCTGGTCGGAATTGCCGTATATATCGGCGGCCCGCAATACGTATCGCTCGGCGACAATAAGACGTTTGTGTTTGTCGCGGCCATCCTATTGCTTGTTGCGCTGGTGGTGCTCAACGTTCGCGGGCTCGGATTGGGCAAGTGGGTGAACAACGCGGGAGCAATCGGCACTGCAGTGGCCGCAGCGGCGCTCGGCGGCCTCGCGATTCTGGTATTGGCGCGCAGCGGGAGCACGCTGAGTAGATCGGATTTCCGTCTTGCGGACACCGACTGGTCCGTGATGAACACATTCGGCGTGATTTGTTTCGGCCTGGTCGGTCTGGAGCTGGGCTCGGTGATGGGCGACGAGATCCGTGATCCTGGCCGCACCGTTCCGCGCGGAGTCTTTTGGGGCGGCATTGCCTCTGGGTTGCTTTATGTGGGCGCCACGCTGGCCGTCCTGTTCGCCCTGCCGGCCGCGAAAATCGGCGCGGTGCAGGGCATACTCCAGGCTGTTTCCTCTATGTCGGGGAGCGTGGGGCTCGGCTGGTTGATTCCTCCTGTTGCGTTTGTATTGACCATTTCGATTGCCGGAATCGCCTCCGCTTGGCTCTCCGGCTCCGCGCGCATTCCTTTCGTTGCCGGGTTAGATTGTTATTTGCCCGAGCAGTTGGGCCATCTCCATCCTCGATTCGAAACTCCCTATGTGGCCTTGATTACGCAGTCCGTGCTATCCGGCTTGTTCGTGGCCATGAGTTTCCTGGGCGCGACGGTGGAGCAGGGGTACAAGACGCTGTTGGACTTGGCGGTGGTCCTTCAACTCGTGCCTTTTCTTTATCTCTATGCCGCGATGATCGATCTGGCCCGGAGGCCGGACGACGGCCACGGCCGCTATTCGAAAGGGATGCTGTGGTTCGCGGGTCTTTCCGGTTTCATCACAACCTTAGTAGGAGTGGTCGTCGCGTTCATCCCGCAGCACGAAGGCGAAGCGCCCTGGCTTTTCGAAACGAAGATGTCGCTGGGCACTCTGCTGTTCCTCGCGCTCGCCGCGTTCTTTTATTCCTCTTTTTCGCGCCGCAAAACCGTTCCACGGGCTGCAGCCGCGGGCGGAGAAGCCGGATCCGCGGCGGAACTGCCGGGGCCAGGAGGCTGACTGTGAAGCGCTATTTGATGTACATAAATGGACAATTCGTTCCCGCGCGGAGCGGGAAGTGGTTCCCTGTCTATGATCCGGCAACGGAGGACGTGCTCGCGGAAGTGCCGGACGCGGGCGCGGAAGATGTGGACGCGGCTGTATGCGCCGCTCGCGACGCGTTTGAAAATGGCGCGTGGTCCAGGACCACGGCCCAGGATCGCGGACGCCTCCTGTTCCGCATGGCCGAAAAGCTGCGCTCCGAGGCCGTGGAACTGGCGGAACTCGAAACGCGCAACTGCGGAAAGCCGATTGTCGAATCCGAATACGACGTCGCCGACGCGGCCACCTGCTTCGAATACTACGGCGGGCTGGCGACCAAGGTGATGGGGCAAGTGAACCCTGTGCCCGCCAATGCCCTGAGCCTTTCTATGCGCGAACCGGTGGGAGTGGCCGGCCAGATTATTCCCTGGAATTATCCCCTCCTGATGGCGGCTTGGAAACTCGCTCCGGCACTCGCGGCGGGATGTTGCTGCGTTCTGAAGACAGCCGAGCAGACGCCCCTGACCGCGCTCGAATTTGCGCGCTGGTTCGAAGAAGTGGGTTTGCCGCCTGGATCGGTCAATGTGATAACGGGATTCGGCGAGACCGCGGGCGCGCCGCTGGCAGCTCATCCCCAGGTCAACAAGGTCGCATTCACCGGCAGCGTAGAAGTGGGCAAGAAAATAGCCCGCGCCGCCGCCGATTCGCTGAAGCGAGTGACCCTCGAACTGGGCGGAAAATCGCCGAATATATTCTTTGCAGACGCGGATTTTGAGGCAGCCATCGACGGAGCCTTGTTCGGCGTGTTTATCAATCAGGGCGAAGTGTGCTCCGCGGGAAGCCGGATTTTGGTGGAACGCAAGATTTACACGAAATTTACGGAGGCCATGTCGGCGAAGGCGAAGACTATCCGGTTGGGATCGCCGCTCGAACGCGAGACGAAAATGGGCCCGCTGGTGAGCAGAGAACAATACGAGCGAGTGACTTCCTATCTGGAAGTCGGGAGGCGCGAGGCGAGGCTGTGCGCCGGAGGGGGAAGACCCTCCGGATTTGGGAAGGGGTACTACGTCGAGCCGACTGTGTTCTGCGACGTGGATAACAACGCGCGAATCGCGCGTGAAGAAATCTTCGGGCCGGTCGCGGCTGTCATACCGTTCGAAAACGAAGCAGAGGCGATCCGCATCGCCAACGACTCGCATTATGGGCTGGCCGCTGCCGTTTGGTCGCGCGATATTTTCAGGGCATTTCGCGTGGTCAAGGCCATGCGCGCAGGAGTCGTCTGGGTAAACACCATGCAGCCGACCTACGTGGAGGCTCCCTGGGGCGGATATAAGCAGTCGGGCTACGGACGCGAACTGGGGCCCTGGGGAATCGAAGAATACCTGGAGACCAAACAGGTGTTCGTCAATCTCGACGAAGCCCCGATCGGGTGGTACTGATGGGCGCGATTCAACTGCGCACTTCGATCCCGGGCCCGGCGTCGAAGGAGTTGTGGCGGCGCCGGCGCCTGGCGGTCCCCGCGGGCGTATATAGCGCCGCTCCCGTGTTCATCGCGCGTTCAGAAGGTGCGCTCGTCGAAGACGTCGACGGCAACCGGATGATTGATTTTGCCGGTGGAATCGGCTGCCTCAACGTGGGCCACCGCGCGCCGCGCGTGCTTGCCGCGCTCCGCGCGCAGTTGGACCGGTATCTGCACGCCTGCTTCAGCGTGACTCCGTACGAGCCCTATATTTCACTGGCCGAAAAAATGAATGCCGCGGCCCCGGGCGGTTTTTCGAAGAAGACATTTTTCGTAAACAGCGGGGCCGAGGCCGTCGAGAATGCGGTGAAAATCGCTCGCTGCTACACGGGAAGGCCCGCCATCGTGTGTTTCGAGGATGCGTTCCACGGGCGGACGCTCCTCACCATGTCCTTGACCAGCAAGACGCATCCCTACAAAGCGGGATTCGGGCCCTTTGCCGGCGAGATCTACCGTTTGCCCTACGCGTACTGCTATCGCTGCGCGTACTCAAAGAAATTTCCGGAGTGCAAGGTGTACTGTGCCAACGAACTGCGGACTTTGTTCCAGCGCGGCGTGGCCGCGGAAGCTGTTGCCGCCGTGATCGCGGAGCCGGTGCTCGGCGAGGGTGGGTTCGTTCCCGGGCCGCGCGAATTTTTCAAAACCGTTCAGCAGATCTGCCGCGAACACGGCATCCTCTTCATCGCAGACGAGGTGCAGACCGGCATCGGCCGCACCGGTGCCCTGTTCGCTTGCCAGCGGCTGGAGATCGAGCCCGACCTGCTGGTGACCGCAAAATCGCTGGGCGGCGGCTTGCCATTGGCCGCGGTTACGGGCCGTGCCGAGGTGATGGACGCGCCCGGATTGGGCGGCATAGGCGGCACCTTCGGGGGGAATCCGCTGTCGCTTGCGGCGGCGCTCGCCGTGCTCGAAATTATGGACGATGAAAAACTTGCGGCACGTGCCGATGAGCTTGGGGATCGTTTCCGCGCACGCGCCAATCATTGGAAATCGCGCTGGCCGCACATCGGAGATGTTCGAGGGCTCGGCGCGATGCAAGCCATGGAGTTTGTCCAAGACCCGGTAAGCCGCGCGCCCGCCAAGGCGCTTGCCGAAGATGTGGTACGGCGCTGTCACGAGCGCGGCCTGATCATTCTGAATGCGGGCACGTTTGGAAACGTCATCCGCCTGCTCGTTCCGCTGAATATCCCCAGGCCCCAGTTCGAAGAAGGATTGGAAGTGCTCGAGGGTGCGCTCATCGGCGCGTGCCAGAAACAGACTGAACCCACTCCCGCGGTGTGAGGTGACCCCGTTCTGGGGAAGAGGTGTACACTGAAGTGCGGGAAAACAGATGGCCACGCAAACGACTACCGGGACGCGTGTGTACGATTGCCCGATCTGCGTCGGCGGTGATTGGAAACGTTCCAGTGGCCGCCGGGAAACCCTGTTAAATCCGGCAACGGCTGAGCCCATCACCACGGTGCCGTACTGCACGCCGGAAGAAGTGCGCGCGGCGGTGGACTCGGCACAGGCCGCGTTTGAGACCTGGCGGCAGGTCCCAGTCGTTGACCGATCGCACGTTTTTTTCCGTTACCGTGAGCTGCTGCTGAAACATTCGGAAGAAATCGCGCTCCTCACCACGCTCGAGCACGGGAAAACCCTCGAGGAATCGCGCGCTTCGCTCGGCCGGGGAATCGAAGCAGTCGAATTTGCCACCAGCGTGCCTTCGTTGTTGATGGGCGATACGGCGGGCGACATTTCCCGCGGTGTGGATACGACGACGCTCCGGCAGCCCATCGGAGTGTGCGTGGGTATTCCGCCGTTCAATTTTCCTTCGATGGTTCCCATGTGGATGTATCCGCTGGCGATCGCCTGCGGAAATTCCTTCGTGCTGAAGCCGTCGGAGCGGGTTCCCCGCACCGCGACCCGGTGCATCGAGCTGCTTTATGAGGCGGGCCTGCCGCCAGGTGTATGCAACGTGGTGCATGGAGCGAAGGAAGTTGTCGATGTGCTGCTGGCCGATCCACGCGTGAAGGCCGTCTCCTTTGTCGGCTCAACTCCGGTGGCGCGCTACATTTACGAGACCGCAAGTCGGAATGGAAAGCGTGTACAGGCGATGGGTGGTGCGAAAAATCACCTCGTCGTCATGCCGGGGTGTGACCTCAGTTCCGCGGTCAAGGCCATTGTGGGCGCCGCATATGGCTGCACAGGGCAGCGTTGCCTCGCCACTAGCGTGGTGGTGGCCGTGGGCAGTGTGGCAGACCCGTTGGTAGAGGAATTGAGAAAGGCTGCGAGTCAAATTGCCGTGGGCTCCGGCGACGACCCTAAGACGGGAATGGGGCCCGTAGTGAACGCTTCGGCGAAAGAACGCGTCGAGCGGTATATCTCGCAAGGCGAGAAGGAAGGTGCCCGGCTGGTCGCCGATGGGCGCAACGCGCGCGCCCACGACGGTACCCAGGGATATTACGTCGGGCCGACCATTTTCGATCATGTTCGCCCGGAGATGCGCATTGCCCGCGAAGAGATTTTCGGCCCCGTCTTGTCGGTGATTCGTGCCGGTAGCCTGGACGAAGCGATAGAGGTGGTGAACCACTCCGAATTTGGCAATGCCACTTCCATCTTCACCAGTTCGGGGTCGGAGGGAAGGGAATTCGCGGCGCGTGCGACGGCTGGAATGGTGGGCGTAAACGTGGGTGTGCCGGCTCCATCCGCCTTCTTTCCCTTCGCGGGGTGGAAGGGATCGTTCTTGGGCGATCTGCATGCCCTGGGCCGTGACGCTGTGCAGTTCTATACGGAGACTAAAGTCGTCACGTCCCGCTGGCCAACTCCCGCCCGCGAGCACAAGATCACGTTTTGATGCGCCCACAGCCGCCGCATATAGGCCTCATTCGGCCGGCACGGCTGGTCGTATGGTCACGCGCCCCGCGTAGAAGAACCGCTCCAGCCCGCTCATGAGCGAACCACCGACTCTAGCCGGCCGCCAAGTCGCCGAAACTGCCGCGCCCATGCCCAGCGCTGCGCCGCCTCCCTCGCGGCCGATGGGGGCGTTTCGCGCATTGCGGCATCGCAACTTCCGTCTGTTTTTCGCGGGCCAACTGATTTCGCTGGTCGGCACCTGGATGCAGACGGTAGCGCAGTCGTGGCTGGTGTACCGGCTTACGGGATCTGCGGTGCTCTTGGGCACCGTCGCGTTCGTTTCTCAAATTCCTGTCTTTTTTCTTGCCACTGTCGGCGGCATAGTGGCGGACCGCTATCCCAAGCGGCGCGTGGTCATCGCGACGCAAACCGCAGAAATGCTCCTGGCTTTCCTGCTGGCTGGCCTGACTCTCACCGGAATTGTCCAGGTTTGGCAGATTATTGTGCTGGCCGGCCTGCTCGGAGTGGCCAACGCGTTCGACATCCCGGCGCGCCAGGCGTTCTTCGTCGAAATCGTGGGCAAAGAGGACCTGCAGAGCGCCATTGGATTGAACTCGTCCATTTTCAACGGCGCACGAATCATCGGGCCGACGATCGCCGGCATCCTGGTCGCCACAATCCACGAAGGCTGGTGTTTCTTCATCAACGGGGTGAGCTTCGTTGCGGTGCTCGTGGCCCTGTTGATGATGCGCGTCGTGGAGCCCGAAGCCCCGCCGGGAAAGAGGGACGGCTGGCAGGATGCCCTCGAGGGTTTTCGTTACGCGCTCGGTTCTCCAACCATTTCCTCTCTGCTTCTCTTGGTTGGATTGGTGAGCGTGGTGGGCATTCCCTATACGGTACTAATGCCCATTATCGCAGACCGCGTGCTCAATGCTGGGGCGCGCGGGCTCGGCCTGCTGATGGGCGCCACGGGAGTCGGCGCCGTGATGGGCGCGCTGACACTGGCGATGCGGCGCAGCGTGCGGGGCTTGGGCCGGCTTGCGGCTGCCGCCGCGGGAGGGTTCGGCGTGAGCCTGGCGCTGTTTTCCTTTTCGCGGTCACTTGCGCTTTCCATGGTCCTATTGGTCCCCGTGGGCTATTTCGTGATGCTGCAGATGGCGTCAACGAACACGCTGCTGCAATCCATGGCGCCCGACCATCTTCGCGGACGAATCGTCGCCCTGTACTCGATGATGTTCATGGGCATGTCCCCCGCGGGTTCTCTCGGCGCAGGATTCACCGCCGACCGATTGGGAGCTCCCGTGACGCTCGCACTGGGCGGAATCGCCTGCATGCTGGGTGCTGTAGTCTTCGCCCGCCGGTTGCCTCATTTCCGAGCGGAAGCCGTGGAGAAATTGCGCCTCAGCGGTGCTCTCGATGCCGAATCGACTATGGATGGGGAAAGCGCCGGTGGCAGGGGATAGCGTGCCTCACGAGTGGCGCACAGGGTCAGAAATGGCCGGGAAGAGGTCTTGCCGCCCCGGGCGGGCGCGCTAGAAGGGGTTGTGCGCCCGGCGCACAGGGTCTAATTTCGACGCGACTCCCGGTCCAAGGGGTAGAGGCTGCAGGCGGCGGCAAGCGTGCCCAGCGCCCCGCACCTGCGAAGCTGGCTCGTGCCGTTCCAACTTGTATCGCTAAACGACGTCTGTCAAATGCCTCGCCCGGAGAGCGGTCGCACGCGCCGTCACCTGAGCCATTCCAGTTGGAACGGCACTAGAAAGTCACCCGAACGCCGATTTGTGCAGCGAAGGGGGTGCCGACGGTGGTACCGGGACCGAAGAAATCCCCGAGCGCGCCCTCGGGAATCTCGAGTTGCTTCAGGCTCGTGATGGGAGCGGTTAGAGTGCAACTTGCATTCGTGCAGATGCTGGTCACGTTGGTGATGCCTTGCGCATTTGGCTGCATCTGGGACTGGGGCACGGGCAACTGGACCACATTGACCGCGTAGTTAGCACCGGGATTGTTGCGGTTGAACAGGTTGAAGAACTCGATGAACGGGTTAATCTGCCAGCGCTCGCCGATCTTGAAGGGGCGGGACACGCGCAGGTCCGACTGAATGTAGGGTCTGCCGCGGAATTCGTCCAGGCTGGTATACACCCCGTTCACGTAAATGCGGCCGGTGTTGTCGGCGGTAGTGATGGTGACGGGGCGCGCGCTCTCCACCTGGTTGACGGTGCTCAGCTCGAAACCTCCGGGGAGTCGCAGCGTCCCCGCAAATACGAAGCGGTGCGTCACATTTTCGCCAGAGGGCCCATAGTCGCCGGGTCCGAAGGCATCCAGCAATCCAGTATTCGGATTTCTGCACACGCCATCCACATAATCAAAGAGTTCGCCGAGCAGGCAACCCCAGGTCTCCGCCTTCGAGAGCTGATAGTTCGCCGTCAGACTGAACCGGCCCATATTGCCCTGCAGATGCAGCATCAGTGCGTTGTAGCTGGAGCGATTGTCAGACTCGAATACGTTGACGTTCGGCACCACGTTTGCCTGGTCGGTGGCATAGTCTGGGTCCGATTTGGGAATCAGCGGCGTAAATAGATCCGTTCCGCCGGCGTAGGGAAAGGCGCGGTAACCATGATTCCCCTGCTCGTGAACATAGTCGGCGCTAGCCAGCCAGTGTTGGTTGAAGGCGTGCTCCACGCCACCCGTAACTTGAATGGCGTAAGGCGTCTTGTAGTTGGAGCCGAGGAGGTTGCCGGTGCTTGCGGCGCCTCCCGTGAGACACCCGGGACCAGTCAGCGCATAGGTTCCCGGCCCGCCGGTAAGGCTGCACGAGCCTGTAGTCGCGTTTGTGTTATTGATTCCTTGAAACGCCGTCGCCCACCCATTTTGGGCCAGATCGTCGTAGAACATGCCGAATCCCGCGCGAATCACGGTTTTCTCGCTGCTACCCGGCGAATAGGCGAACCCGAGACGGGGCGCGAACTGCTTGCGGTAATCGTGGGGCAGGCTGGGCGCAACCGGGATTTGCAACGCTTGCAGGGTTATGTAGGCGCTGTTCTCGGCCTGAGTCCGCCCCTCTGCCTCGAACAGTCCGAAGGTGGTTTGATAACGCAGTCCGTAGTTGGCCGTGAAGTGCCGTGAAACGTGCCAGGAGTCCTCGGCGTAGAACGCGAGCCGTTGAACGTTCTGCGTGAAGCTGCCGTCACTGGCGGGAGTGAAGGTGCAGGTTGAGCCGTCCGAGGCAGTGAAGCCGACACACTGGGGGCTGAAGGTTCCGAAAACATCCGGATTCTGCACGTAGTAGGTGGGGTTATTCACGTACTTGGCGAGAGTCTCGGCGGTGGAAGCAAACGCGCCGCCCAGCACGGGTTCGTGAATGAAGTCGACTCCAAACTTGAGCGCATGACTTCCGATAACGTGGCTCAGATCGTAGCGAAACTGGTACTTTTCCTGGTTACGCAGGTCGGGGAAAAGAGTGATAGGAGTGGCGAACTGGTTGTCCCCGAAAGTCTCGAATCCGGAAATCGTCAACGCGGTGGAGCTGAAGGGAAACGCCAGCGCGAACCCCAGATCCGAGTTGCGCGTCTGAGTTAGGTGCAACAGGCTGGCGTCAAGAACCAGATTGCCGAGCCAGGTCTCACTGAACGTATAGGAGTTGCTGACGGCCACGTTCCAGTAGTTGTTGTGCGTGGTCAGCCCGGTGGAAGGCAGCGCGCCCTGCGCCACCAGCGCGTTGTGCGTCAGGTAGCTGTCTTGCGATGTGCGCAGAAACCACTGCGACTTCGCAGACTGGGCCCAGTCAAAACGCATCGAGCTGATGTAGTCGCGGAAGGGAATGGGAACAGTCGCGGGAACGGCGATGGAGGGAACACCGGTGATCAGCCCCTCCGCCGCCAACTGTGCCAGCGCGTCGAGCTGCGTAAGGCTGGCCGGGCTGTAGGCGATGCTGGCATCTTCATGCACGGCCTCGAACGACGTAAAAAACCATACCTTGTTTTTTACGATTGGTCCGCCGACCGTGCCGACATAATTCTGCCGTGAAAATGGCTGCTTGGGATTGTGCTCGCAAACTCCATCCGTGCAGGTTTCCGCCGGATTCTCGATTGGGAATCGGGCGTTGAGCGCGGCCGCGCGCTCGTAGAAAGCGCCGTCTCCGTGCCACTCATTCGTGCCGTGCTTGGTGGTGATCACTACCGATCCGCCCGTGGTCCAGCCGGTGTCGGCATCTTCATTCGAGGTGCGCACGGCAAATTCCTGAATGCCGTCGGGCGAGAAGTTTTGCAGGAAGCCCCCGATCCAATCGTCGGAGTTATCGGCGCCGTCCACCGACAGCTCGTTGTTCAAACCGGAGCTTCCTCCGGTCGAGACGGCCGTGATGCGCGCCTTGGTGGGGTCGGAGGGTTCGACGGGCTCCGTTCCAGGCACGAGATAAGCTATGTTCGCAAAACTGCGTGCCGGCAGCGGGAAAATTTGAAGGTCCCGGCTGGCGACTACGCCCCCATGCACCGCACTGGCCGTGTCAAGCGTCTGCGCTGTAATCGACGAAGCGTTTCCTTGCACGTTCACCGTCTCGCGAACACTTTCCGGCTTCAGCGTCACCGCGATATCCCGCACTACGCTCACCGCGACATCTACATCCGCGGTGGCCTGGCCAAGACCTTTGGCAGTCACAGTGACGCGATAGGAACCCGGCAGCAGGCCCTCGATGCGGAATTCACCCCGCTCATTGGTGGTTGCTTCGCGGGTGATGGGAGACCCGGCGGACCCCGCAACCACGCGGGCGCTCGCCACCCGCGCCCCACTCGCGTCCTGGACCACTCCCCGAAGCGCGCCGTTCGGATTCTGGGCGCGGCACGGCATGCACAGAAAAGCTGTTGCCAGCAAAATTCCGCAGATTCTTAGTAGTTTCATGCCGTTCCCCCGGCACGCGGCCTGCTTTGACCCATTGGGCGCGTGAAGACTGAGGAACAAACTACGGAACCCGGCGTACTACTACCAGCGGTGGTAGTTGGTTGCCGGCGCAACGAATGGTTTAACGGGCCAAAGGGCGGCGAGCTCCTGCCGCGCGGCTGCTCCACAACAAGTCCTTTAGGGTCTATGATGTCACTCCTTTCATGGCACGTCCGGCCAGTGCGGAGTTCCGGCGCGCTCTGTCGCGATTCGCGACCGGAGTGACCATAGTTACCGCCGCGCAGAAGCATGGCGGATTGAAAGGCATGACGGCCAATGCCTTTACGTCGGTCTCGCTGAATCCCGCGCTGGTCCTGGTTTGCGTCGGACTCCAGGCGCGCACGCATGCCGTACTCAAGATTGCGCGTCATTTCGGCATCAGCGTCCTGGACGAATCGCAGCGGGCAATCGCCGAGTACTTTGCCAGGCCCGAGTCCGATCCCGCTCAGATGGAGAGGCTGGGAATCCGCATCGGCCGCGAAGCGAATGGCGTACCCTACATCGACGGTTGCCTCGCGCACCTGGCTTGCCGCCGGGTGGCCGCGCGCCGCGCGGGCGACCACACGATCTTCATCGGCGAGGTCGAACATCTCTCTTCGAGGGAGGGCCGCCCGCTTTTGTTCTACGGCGGGCGCTACCACGCATTGCACGGAGGCGCCGGATAGCCGGATCCGTGCCGACAGAGGGCAACAAAGGAGAGACGCATGCGCTTCGGTATCTACGCGGAAATGCAGACGGCCCCGGGAAAAGATCACGCCGAGATGACCTGGGAGATCCTGAGGCAAATCGAGCATGCGGACCAGGTCGGCTTCGACTGCTACTCCGTGATCGACCATCACTTTTTCCAGAAGTTTTCGATTTCGGCGAATCCACTGGCGCTGTTTGCGGCGGCGGCGCAGCGCACCTCGCGCATCCGCTTCCGTGTGGCGCTGTTCACTCTCCCCCTGGAAAATCCGATGCGGCTGGCCGGCTCGATCGCCGAGGCAGACATCCTGACGAACGGCCGGCTGGAATGCGGGCTCGGCCGGGGCCACGCCTGGCTGTATTGGCCCGCGTCCATGCCGCTCGAGGAGAGCCGGCCGCGGTACGAGGAGTCCATTGAAATTTTGCTGCGCGCGTGGACGCAAGAGAAGTTTTCGTTCGAAGGGAAATACTATCGCGTGAAAGATGTAACCGTTGTTCCGCGGCCGATCCAGAAGCCGTATCCACGGCTGTTCACCGGCGGCACCAGCGACACCACCTACCAGATGGCGGGCGAGCGGGGATGGGGCGTGTTTGTGCCGCCGTTGCTTCCCTATGGCGTACTCGAAAAGCCCTTGAAGATTTACAAGGATGCCTGCGCAAAAGCGGGACACCAGCCCGATATCGTTTATATCCGTCCCGTGTATCTGGACGACAACGAGACTCAGATCCGCAAGGAGGTTGAGGAGGCTCTCTACAATTTCCTGGCTTTCAATGCCTCGCCGGGCGAATCGCTGGCCAGCGAGGAGCGGAAGGCGGAACTGCGCGCCAAGGGCTACGGGTTCTATGCCAGTGGGGCGCTCGAGTCGCTGACCAAGCTCACGTACGACCAGATCGTGGAGCAGGAGATCGGCTTCATCGGCACTCCGGCAAAAGTGATTCGCCAGATTGAGAATTTGTGCGGTGTGGAGCGCATCGGTGAACTCGCTATCGTCTCCAATTTTGGCGGAATCGACCACTGGAAGACGATCAAGACGCAGCATCTGTTCGCCACCAAGGTGATGCCGCATTTCCGGAAACAAGCCGGCTCGTAAACCCATGCACGTTTTGCCCAGAGGAATCGCGTGAGCGGCAGCGCACCTACCGCCGAGGCCCCCGTGGTTACGGCGCTCTTCCCGCGATTCGGTGCCCGCCGGCTCCTTGTGCTCGGCGGGCTTGCCCTCTTCCTGGGCGGAACGATTTTGGGCGATGTGTTTGCCGTCTTCATCCTGCATCCCAACGCGGATCGCATAGGCCAGGCGCTCGTGGCCGCCACCGCCGCCGTACGCCAGCACCGGACGGACGACGCGGTGCAGGACTTCACGGCAATCGGCGGATTTCTTGAGAATCGCGGCACGAAGGTCGATGCCCACGCCCACATGATCGGGTTCGGCTATCTCGCCATGCTCCTGGCCATCCTGTTTCCCTGGATACGGCTGAGCGATGCGGCGAGCCGCAGGTTGGCTATGCTGCTGATCACCGGAGGAGTCCTGCTGCCGGTGGGCGTTTTCGCCATTCACTATGTTGGTCTGGATTATAGTCCCCTCGAGTCCATCGGCTGGGCGAGCATCATTGCCGACGGCGCCGGGCTGCTTGTGGTTATCGCCTGCGCAGGGTTTCTGGCGGGATTCTGGCGTCAGTGGCGCGCGGCGGAGCCGCCCGCAGAGGACGAACTCCTTCGCGACCGTAGCTGGGCTGGCCGAGTGCTGATGGCTGGAGGAACGCTGCTGCTCCTTGCCGGCTTTCTCCACGGCGCGTGGTATGCGGCAATCGATCTTTACTCGCAGGAGCAGCAGGACCACGACCTGCTCGCCACGATGGCGGATTCGGCCTCGCTCGATCCTGGCCCTGGCCTCATTCCGGAACGTGCTGGCGCCGCCCTCAATGCCTACGGTGCTCTTCAGGCGGACCACGCTGTGAAGATTGCCGCGCATTCGCACATCATCGAATTCGGTCTCATCGCCCTGATGGCGGGATTCTTCCAGCCTTTCGTATTTCTTCGAGAATCGTGGAAGCGGCGCTGGGCCGTGATTCTGCTGCTCGGCTCGGTGATATTGCCGGTGGCCGTGCTCCTGGAGACGCGGTTCGGCCTTGTTGCCGGCGGGGTGGCGGATGCGGGCGGCGTGTTCGTGATCGCGGCTTTGGCTGGAATGCTGGCTGGGGTTTTGCGCTATACGGGACGGCTCGACGCGTTGGCCGGCTCGTTTGCCGCTGGAGACGAAGGGTGAAGCGATCTCAGCAGATATTGGCAATTGCGGGGCTGGCCCTGGCGATCTGGTCGATGTGCTACGGGTTTTACTACGCCGTGTGGGTCGAGCATCAGACGCTGGACGGTATCGGAGGCGCGCTGGCAGCAGGATTCCAACATGCTGCGCTGCGCGAGACAGCCGCCTCGCACGCGAGTCTTGCCGACTACGCGCGGGCCAAGTACGTCTACACACGCGAAGTTGACGCGCATTCCCACTGGATTGGCCTCGCCATGGTATTGCTGGTGCTCGCCGCGCTCTGGAGCCGGGTTTCCTTTGGCGAGCGCGCTCGCGGGCTGCTGGCTGCGGCGCTGATTGCGGGCGCGTACGCATTTCCTTTGGGGGTTCTGCTTCAAAATCACCTTCCGGGAAGGGTGGGAGTGGCCGGGCAGGGTCTTGCCATAGGCGGTTCCGTTCTGCTGATCTGCGCCTTATTGTTGGTTGCGCTGGGATTCGCCCGCGAGCCGGCCCGTTAATCCGGCTACTTCTCCCGGTCAATTTGGTTCTGGCAGCAATCTGCGAGTCCGCTATTCTATTTCCATGGACAATCAATCTCGGCCGACTTCCCGAACCCAGGTGGAACGGCTGCCGGAACGCGGCCACTACGATCGCGAGACGATCTGCGCCATTCTCGATCAATCGTTCCTCTGCCACGTAGGATTTGTGGTGGATGGCCAGCCCTTTGTGATTCCGACCGGCTTCGGCCGCTCGGGCGACACGCTCTATATCCACGGCTCTTCGGCGAGCCGGATGTTGCGAAATCTCTCGG